>JAITHT010000070.1 GCA_031279825.1 Desulfovibrio sp.
TTCTGTGCTGCGCCAGTACATTGAAAGCCAGCGCACGCCAGATTAAAGACAAAAATTCCAGTTAAGGTGCGCCTTATATCCCCGGCCTGAAGTCCGGGGTTTTACGGCGCGGCGGATAAACTCTATGTTATTTTTTAAACAAAATGAGCTAATAAACAATAATGCGCGCGCAATATTAGCATTTTCCGGATGGCAAAATTATAACGAATGTTCACCTTATGGACAACCTCGCCTTTATTGTGGAAAGTATCAAATACGTTCAGACTTGGTACGTATCCTAAATGTGAAATAGTTCCGGGTTGATTGGAGGGATGGATTATCCGTCCGCCTATCTCATGCGAAATGCGGACCGCTGCTGTTCCGCTAACAGCGCCCACGCGGCTTGTCACGCAAAAATGAGGGCGTCTTGCGCTCTCGTGTTGCGTCCATGCAATACATGAAGCGCGTCCAGAATACGGCAAAAACGCGTCTTCGCCCCTCACAGGGGAATCTCTTCGTCCAGGATCGGATAGCGACCGCTCCAGCAAGCGGTGCAAAAAGAGGAGGATTCGCTGAAAAGGCCGGTAATGCCTTCCAGGGAAAGATAGCCGAGACTGTCCATATGCAGGTGGGAACGTATCTCCTCAAGGCTGCGGTTATGCGCCAGAAGTTCTTCCCTGCGGGGAAAATTCACGCCATAGACGCAGGGATGGCGGGTCGGGGGGCAGGCGATACGCAGGTGGACCTCCCGGGCGCCGGCATTACGCAATTCCCGGCCAAGGGCGTCGGTTGTCGTGCCGCGAATCAGCGAATCGTCCACAAGGACGACGCGCTTTCCTCTGACCACCTCACGGACCACGTTATGCTTCATGCGCACGGCGGCCGCCCTGGCCTCCTGCCCCGGCGCTATGAAACTGCGGCCGACGTAGTGGTTGCGAATAAGGCCGCGCTCCAGGGGCAGACCGGCGGCCTCGGCATAGCCCATGGCCGCGGACATGCCGGAATCGGGAATGGCCACGACGATATCCGCCTCAGCCGGATGTTCGGCGGCAAGAGCCCTGCCGCTGCGCTGGCGGAAAAGGTGCGGCATTTCGCCAAAGACCAGGGAATCCGGACGGGCGAAATAGATAAGTTCCAGCAGGCAGCGCGCATGGGGATGGCCGGGCGGACAGAAAAAAAAGGAACGGCAGGCTCCGGAAGAACAGATCACCATTTCTCCCGGTTCAATCTCGCGCAAAAAAGCGGCGCCGATCTGGTCAAAAGCGCAGCTTTCCGAAGCCGCCACATACCCGTCGCGCAGCTTGCCGAGGACCAAAGGCCTGAACCCGTAAGGATCGCGAGCGGCAATCAAGCGATCGGCAAAGAGAAGTACAAGGGAAAAAGCCGGCCCGACGCGCGTCAGCACCTGGCCTATTTCGTCTTCCGTGGAGGCTTGTTCCTGAGCGAGTTGGTGCAAAAAGATTTCACTGTCGGCATCGGTCTGAAAAAACGCTCCGGTAGCGCCGAGGGTATAGGTCAGACGTTTCGCCGCGATCAGGGTGCCGTTATGGGCAAGGGCCGCCTGGCCGTGAATATAGCGGCCCACTAGCGGTTGCGCGTTAACGAGATTGCTGCCGCCGGCGGTGGAATAACGCACATGGCCGATACCGATCGCGCCGGGCAGGTTCTCCGCCTCGCCTCTGGCGAAAACCGCGGAGACAAGACCCATGCCTTTGTGACAATGAAAAACGCCGTCACAACTGGTGACAACGCCGGCGGATTCCTGCCCTCTATGTTGCAGGGCATGCAGGCTGAGGGCAATAAGAGAGGCGGCGCCATCAACGCCATATATGCCGACGACGCCGCAGGCGTCACGGGGATGATCAGTCATTCCCTCCTCTCCCGCGATCAAAGGCTATTTCATACGATACGTGATACGGCCGCGGGTGAGGTCGTAGGGCGACAACTCCACCTTTACCCTGTCTCCAGGCAGGATGCGGATGTAAAACTTGCGCATCTTGCCGGAAATGTGGGCCAAAACCTCGTGCCCGTTTTCCAATTCCACGCGAAACATGGCGTTAGGCAGGGCTTCCTGCACCACGCCGTCAATTTCCAAGGCTTCTTCTTTAGCCATACAATCCTCATCATTAGAGCATATTGCGCTTGAGATCGTCGCGTAGCGGCGAGCGAAGCCCGCCCGCTCCCCAATCCCGCGCGCCTTGTTACGCTCCCCATCGCTCCGGAAAAACGCGGCCAATCCGCCCGCCGTGTGTTCGTGTCATGTTTCCGCGGACTTGTCAATGCGCATCCCTTCCGCCAGCCAGCAACGGCAATACCTCCATCCGGAATCGGAAGTCTCCGGAGGAAGAAACGCGGCAAAAACCCCGCCCTTATCGGAACGCGCCGCAAAAAACGGCGGCTCCTCACGCGCGCAGATCGCGCGGGCTCCGGAACAGCGAGGATGAAAGGCGCAGCCCGCGGGCCTTGACCAGAGGCCGGGCACCGCGCCGGGAATGGCTTCAAGCCGATGCTTACGCTCTCGCATGCCGGGACGGGAACGCAACAGCCCCACGGTGTAAGGGTGGGCAGGCCCGGCAAGAACGGCCGCCGCCGCCCCCCGCTCCACAATACGTCCGGCGTACATCACCGCCACGTCATCAGCTATTTGCGCCACCACTCCGAAATCGTGCGTAATCAGAAGCAATGCGCTGCCGGAAACGGCGATACGGACGCGCAACAGATCAAGAATCCTCTTTTGCACCGTCACGTCAAGGGCCGTTGTGGGTTCATCGGCAATCAGCATATCCGGATCGCAGGCGATCGCCATCCCGATCATCACCCTCTGGCGCATGCCGCCACTCATCTGGTGCGGAAAATCGAAAATACGGGCGGCGGGGTCGGCTATGCCCACCCCGGCAAGTATGCGTTCGGCCGCTTCTTTTGCGGCCGAGGCGGAAAGACGGCGATGCAGACGCAGACCTTCGGTCATCTGTCTGCCTACACGCATCACCGGATTGAGCGCGGTCATGGGATCCTGAAAAACCATGCCCACGCGATTGCCGCGGATATGCCGCAGTTCGGCTTCAGACGCGGTCAGCAAATCCTGCCCCTCAAAATGCGCGCTGCCGCGCAGAATCACGGCGGGAGGGGAAGGCAGAAGGCGCAACAGGGACAGAGCCGTCACGCTTTTGCCGCAGCCGGATTCTCCCACAAGACACAAAACGGCGCCGCGCCGCAAAGTGAAATTCACTCCGTCAACAGCCATGCCCATATGACGACTGTCCCCCCGCAAGGGAAAACCCACCGTCAAATCGCGTACGCGCAGCAAAGGGGCATCCGTACGGAAACCGGACACGGGAGAGACGGCGGAAGACCTTTCCCGGCGCGGGAAAAAAGAATCCATGCCCATCACATGGGGACCTTGGTCTCCGGCAAAAGCATGCGCAAGAGCATCGCCCAGCGTTCCTCCTCCGAGCCTTCCCTGCTGATGGCCTGTTTTTCAGAAAGGGACAGGCCGAGGCCCGCCAGCACATTTCCGTGAATGCCGGGCTCGGCGCCTTGCCGCTGCGGACCGCCTTTACCGGACGGCCCCTGATCCAGGGATATCCTGATATGCGATCCCTGCATGCGCCTTGCCCCTGCGGCGTCAGTATCGGGGATCGCGCCGGGGCGGAGTCCGGCGGCGGGAATAACGCCTTTTTCCGGCAGAGCGCCGCTCATTGTATCCGCAAAAACAATTTTCGCTTCACCCCGCTGCGATCGCACGCCGGAAGCGCGCTGCGCGGTCCGCTCGGAAAAAGGCTCGTCCCCGCTGACGGAAATAATCTTAATCTCCAACTGCGGCCCGTTTTGGACTTTGACATGAGCGGGAGACAACTGCCGCGCCTTTGCCGGAATACTGTCAGGATGTTCGCGCAGGCCGTGCTGATCAAAAATCTTCTGAGCCGCGCTGAGTATCCCCCGGCGGGGATCCTGGGAAAGGCTCCGCGGCGCGCGCGCTTCCCGCGCGGTAAAATACACGGAGGTTGTTTCCTCCTCTTTGACCACCGGCGGACCCGATATCCGCTTTTTCACAAAAATACGCGCCTCCTCGGGCAAGGTCCGTATGACGCTGTCCATATCCTCGGCATGGACAAGCAAATGTCCGGGCATCCTGATGACGGCGCCGCAGCGCAAGGCAAGGAGCAACGCGTCGGCAAGGCGGCAGGCGAGACGCGCGACGCCCCCGGCGCTTTGCACCACCAGTTCCGCCGCAAGGGTCTCTTTCTCCATGCGAATCAGTTCGGCAGCGGACACGCGACCGCCAAAAGCGTCCACAAGCCTGAGCATCAGTTCATGCGGCAGAAGATTGAAAAAAGGCAAAGCGTCGGAAACGCCGTGTTCCCGGACGTCGGACGAAACAGGGCATCCCTGTCCGTTCATGGCCATGGCAAGAATAAAGGATTCCAAGGGGCTGGCGCGCACGCACAGCAGCTTCCGGAGTCCGTGAGGGTGGAATATCAGAAAGGGAGAATCGCTTCCTTCCCGCACAAAAATGCCTATAACGGAAAGATCTACCATGGCGCACCTGCCTGCCTGCCTTTAAGAGAATGCCGCGCCGCCGCTTCAATACGCACGGGCAGCACAGCGCCTTTCCAGCCGTCCGGACAGCCGTTCCCGCGAGGAGCGAGGGGAACGTTGACAATATATCCTTGCGGCGTTTTGCCCTGCCAGGACTCTCCCCGCCCTTCGGCGTCAGTTCGCGGTCCGGCATGAGCGCGCCCCCCGGCCGGGGAGATGGCCGCGTCCGCCGGAACATCCGCCGCGGCAACATATTTCGCGAAAATCCCGCCAAAAGTCGGCTCACCCGGCACGGCCCCCTCGCCGCCGTCAGGGAAATCTTCTCCCGCCGGCTCTTCCATAAGCGTATTCAGACGGCTTTTACCTTCAACAAGCACCGCGACCGTCTTGCCTGTCATGGATGCCAACACTTCGTTACTAGCCTGATTCTGCCACTCCTGCAAGCGGGAAAGGCGTTCAAGAGCAACCCGCCTGTCCACTTTGCCCGGCAGGGAAGCCGCCCTGGTTCCCGGCCTGTCTGAATACACGAAGGAAAAACTGGAGACAAAACCCACTTCACGCATCACGTCCATAGTGGCCTGAAAATCCTCTTCGCTTTCGCCGGGAAAGCCGACAATGACATCCGTGCTCAACGCCATATCCGGACGGGCATCTTTGAGACGGCGCGCGATGTCAAGGTAGCGGGCCGTATCGTAACGGCGGTTCATGGCTTTAAGGATGCGGTCCGATCCTGACTGCAGGGGCAGGTGAAGCCTGGGGCACAGCGGTGCAAGTTCGGCAAAGGCGTCGATAACTTCCGGGGAGATGTCCTTGGGATGGGAAGTAATGAAGCGCAGACGCTCAAGTCCGGACAGGACGGCCACGTCGCGCAGCAAACCGGCAAAACCCGTCTGTATGTTTCCCAAGGGCGGCGAGCCCTCCCCGGCGGCCCCGTCACATCCGTAGGAATCAACGTTCTGCCCAAGCAGGGTAATCTCCCGCGCGCCCGCCTCAAGCAAGCCGCGACACTCGTTGAGAACGGCTTCCGGACGGCGGGATTTTTGCCTGCCGCGCACAAAGGGCACGATGCAGTAAGAACAGAAGTTGTCGCAGCCCTGCATGATGGAAACAAAGGCCGACGCCGGCGCCCCTTCCGCGCTCCCCGCCCGTCCTGAAAGCTCCCCGTCCCCGGACGGACCTTGCGGAAAAGAGCCATGACGAACCGGCGGGCGCTCCTCGTAATGTTCCGCAAAATCCAGCAGGCTCAGGCGCAGACGCGGTTCTTCCATCAAACGGCAAATCGCCTCCGGCGCGCGGGCGATGCCGTCCGCGCCGAAAAGCAGGCGCACCTGGGGGAAACGCCGGACAAGCCGTGCCCCCACCTGCTGGGCGACGCAGCCGCCCACGCACACCGTAACGTCCCGGCGACCGCGCGTCCCGCAAAAGAGGGCGATACGGCCCAACTCCGAATACACCTTCTGCTCCGGCTTATCCCGCACCGAACAGGTATTGATGATATGCACGTCGGCCTCTTCAAAACCGCTTTCCGTAAAACCCCGGGCTTTAAGAGAACGGGCCAGCCAATCGGAGTCATTGGCATTCATCTGGCAGCCGAAGGTCCGCATATGAAATCTGTACGTCATCCCGATTATAGCTCCAACGTCAACAGACGCTCGGCCGCCGCGTCGGGATCATTCTCATATACCCGGGCCGCGGGCGGACGGTTAAGAACTTGCCTGGCATAGGCGCGATCGTAATAGCCGAGCAGAATACCCGCCAGATGCGGCAGATCCCCCTCTTCCAGACTGGCCAGGGCGCGACGGTGTTCCAATCCTCCCAGGCGTTTTTTGATACGCTCAAGGCCCCGGCGGATGTCTTCGCGAGGCAAATCGCCGTAGTCTTGCAGCACACGGGCCAGCCGCGCCGCATCGGAACTTTCCAGAATCACCATGGGAGACGCCCGGAGATGGAGAAAAAACGGCCGGGGCAGATTGACGCCGCCCAGATTTTCGCATTCGTCCTCAACCCATACGGGCAAACGGGAATCCTTCGCGGCAAGGGCAAGGGCAAGGGTGTTCTCAAATTGCTCGCGCGAAGGCTGCGTCGTACCGGCAAGGGCGCCGAAGGCCGAGCCCCTGTGCCGGGCCAGATTTTCCAAATCCACCACTTGCGCCCCTCTGGCGGCCATACGTTCCAGCACCATGGTCTTGCCGACCCCCGTCTTGCCGCCGAGCACCCGCAAGTTCACAGGCCGCTCAAAAACGGCAAGCGCGTGGCGTCGAAAACTTTTATAGCCGAGATCCAGCACGTGAACGCAAAGACCCGTGGAGGAAAGCAGCCAACCGACAGCGGCGCTGCGCATGCCGCCCCGGCTGCAGTAGAGCGCGATTTCTCCGGCGGCGCGCCGCCGGCACAAGGCGCGCCCCGCCTCGGCCAGCGCCGCGAGCCTGGGCCCGACATGCCCAAGGCCGCGCATCACAGCCTCCTCTCTGCCTTTTCGCGCGTACAGCTCGCCGACCTCGGCCCGTTCCGCGTCGGAAAAAAGCGGAATATTGACGGCGCCGGGAATATGCCCCCCGGCGAACTCCAAAGGCGAACGCACATCCGCCAGCGGCACGCCGTCGGACAGCGCCCGCCCGGCGGCGCACACCGCGAGAAACTCCTCAACGCACAGACGCCGGACGCCGGACGCTCCGCTCATTGTTCCCCGCGGGCACGCAGGAGAGTGCCGATATGCCCCAAAACAGCGGACAGTTCCGCCGCGAACACGGGCATGGCAAGGCAATAATCCATGCCCAAAGCCAGCACGCGCTCGCGCTCGGCCGCCATGGACTGGGGCGTCAAAGCCACCACGGGAATATCTTCGGTAACGGCGAAAGCGTCACTTCCGGCCGGGGCATCCGTCCCAAGAAGGGCGCAAACGTTCGAACCCGGCCGTATGCCGGCGGTATCGCCGGCGCGCAGACGCCTCACCAGTTCCTCCCCGTCCATGACCGGCATCCGTATATCCGTAATAACACAATCAAAGGAACGGAGCATAAGCGCTTCCAGCGCCTGGCGCCCGTTGCCCACACAAACGGAGGTGTGCCCCGCCTGGTGCAGCATGGCCCGCAAGGCGCACTGATCGGAAGGGTCTTCTCCCGCTACCAGAACGTCCAGGGAACGGGAAGCGTGAGTTTCAGCGGCAAAAAGCTCCGGGGATTCGGACGCCGCCTGCCGCGGTTCGTCAAAGGGCAGGGAGCAATGCACGATGGTGCCCCTGCCGACAACGCTCTCCACTCCGAGGGAACCGCCCATGAGACTCGCCATTTTACAGGCGACGGCAAGGCCGATTCCCGTACCCGTATACGGCGGAGCATCCCCCTTGCCGGCGAAGGCGCGGGAGAGATCTTCAAGCGCCTCTCTCGGCATGCCCGAACCCGTATCTCGTACTTCAATAAAAATCAATACGCTGCCATTTTTTTTCCGGGGCAGGAGCGCGCATTCAATGCGGATGCCCCCCCGCGCGGTGAATTTGAAGGCGTTGTCCACCATATTGACGAGAATCTGGCGTACCCTGGCGTCATCGCCGATTAACGCGCCGGGAATGCCCGCATCCATATTCAGCTTGAAGCCTATTTTCTTCCGCCCCGCCTGATGGGCGAACATGGCTACAGCCGAGCGGACTGTTGAGGGAAAATCAAACAGATGCGGGGAGAATTCAATGGCGTCCGCCTCAATGCGGGAAAAATCAAGCAGGTCTGAAATACCGCGCAACAGGCCGAGTCCGGAATAATTGGCCGTGAGCATCCATTCCTGCTGGGTCTCGGACAGGGGAGACTGCTGCAGCGCCTGGAGCATTCCCAGTATGCTGTTAAGCGGCGTGCGCAGGGAATGTCCGAAAGCGTTCAGAAGTTCGGTTTTCGCGCGATCCGCCGCCTCGGCCTCGTCCTTGGCCCGCCGCAGGGCCAGAGTGCGCCGGCGCCGGCGCACGCAGAGCCACAGATCGTTAACGAGCGGAATGAGCTGCCGCAACTCAGCGGTATCATACTCTCCGTCCTTATCGGCCACGGCGGCTACGCAGACGATATTCCCCTCATCCAGCGCCGTCGCGAGCATATAGCGCGCGACAGGGCATTCGCCGCCGAAAATATCGGCGGCGCGCCCGTCGGCGGCATTCACCAGTTCAGCCATATCCGGGCTGAGCCGCTCCGTTTTCCTGAACAGGGACACATCGCGCACAAGAGGCGGGAAGTCGCCGGAAGAAACACACTCCCCGTCCTCGCGGGACCAGTACAAAGTCCCCCTCTCGCCCTCTCCCTCTCCTGTTATGTACAGATAGGCGAGACGGCTGCCCGCCAGACTTTTCGCCTGCTCAATGGTGAAACGCGCCGCCTCTTCCTCGGAAAACTCGTCCATGCGCAAAAAGGTATGCGTAACGGCAAAAAAAGGTTTATCCGGACGCTCCTTATCCTGCCCCGCCGTTCGGAGAGCTTCCGCGACTTCTCTGGTGACGAGACAGGCCACACGGCCCTTTTCAGGCGAATAGGCAATCAACGCGAAACGCTGGGCGGCAACGCTCACAAGACCTTTCACCGGCTTGTTTTCCGTAAGCGCGAGGCGAAGACACTCGGCCCATGCCCGCGCGTCTTCCCCTATGACTTCGTCCAACCGCTTGCCCACCACTTTAGCGGCCTTCACAAAAAACATGCGGCTGAAAGAGGCGTTTATGCTCACCAGAGAAAATGTTCCGGCGCCGTACGCGGACGATTCGTCCCTCCGGCCGGCATCGTGTTCCAGAAGGACGAAACCGTCTTCCATGGCGTTAAGCAGCGCGTGATAATTATCCTTCATGCGACGGGATGAGGTCATATCCCGCAGCACGACGGTGACGGAACTCACGTTGCCGTCTCCGCTGAATTCCGGCTGAAAACGGCAATCCGCGATAAACTCTCCCGTCAGTGACGAAAGAAGGCGTATCTCTTCCTGAAAAGGTATGCCCACTTCAAAGACCTGGCGCAGGTTCTCCTCAAAAAAAGCAACTTCTCCAGAAATATCAATATCTTGCAGGTGCTTTCCCAAAAGTTGCTCAGGGAGCGCGGCTGAATAGCGGCTGAAGTTCGGACTGATGGAAAGAATACGCCCCTGCCTGTCGAAACAACCGACAACATCAGGAGAATCCCCTCCCGTCAGGGCGCGGAAAAATTCGCCTTCGGCCTGCAGGGCTATCTCCGTCTTGCGTTGCTCGGTGATGTCCCGCAGAACGGCTATGATGCGCCGAACCTTCCCCCCTGCGGCAATGCCCACGGCAAGCAGCACTCCCCATCCCCATACGGACTCCCCTCGCCTGAAACGCAATTCCAGACTCAACATTTTGGCGACGCCGCTGAGCAGGCTGTCAAAACGGGCATGAAGGGCCGCGCGGTCAGAGGGATGCACATGCCGGACAAAGGTCTCAAAGGGGGACTCCCCTCTGCGCCGCGTTTGCGCGCCTATAATTTCGCGCCAGCGTGACGAGGTGTACAGTGCGCCGCTCGGCAGATCCCAATCCCACACGCCTTCATGGCATAACTGCAAAACGGGGCAGGAACGCAGGCAATCGCCGTCGCGGCGGCTTTCTTCGGAAAACGGCGAGGCTTCGCCGTCAGGCCCGACTCCTTCCTCCTGCGGCAGGGGCGAGGCGGGGAGCGGGAAATCCTGCCACGTTCCGTCCGGCACGAATCCGGAGGCGGCAGGGGGTGCGGCCGCTCCAGGGGAAGTCCGGGGGAGAGCGTCCGGAGAGGGCCCGCATCCGTAGCGGCCGACGCCGTCCTCAGGCATGGGAATATTCTCGACAAGCCCCGCGGCGCGCAAGGACTCCCCGCCGGCGGGGTATTGCGCCTGATCCGGCGAAAGCGCCGCCTGTCCGGCGGAATCCGCGCCCACCGAGCCGAAATTGATGGAGAGCATATCGTCGGGATGGCCGTCGACAAGCCGGCTTACCATGGGATGCAGGGAGGGAACCGCGTCCGGCAGTATGTCCAAAGAGACGTCGGGGCCGAGACGAGGGCGGCTTGCGTCATGACCTTCCCTGCCGATAAAGTCGCTGATGTCTTCCCCAGGCTCAATCAGTCCTATATACTGCATCAGGGAGTCCGACGAATCCGCGAAGGCCGGCGCGCCCGCGCCGGGCATTCCTTCACGCTCCACCCCCTCTCCCCGCATGGCTTCCTGATGGGCCAGAGCCGCCTCAAGGGCTGAGACCCGCTTGCGCGCCTCATACAGCGCTACCAGAAGCTCATGCTGCACCCGCCTTTCCTGCGACGCCATATCCGCCCCCTTGTGCTCCGTACGTCCGGAGCCTAAAAACCGGCCATTTCCCGCACGGCATCCCGCATTTCAGCGGCGTTTTTCAGATCCCGGCGCTGATCGTGCAGCTTTTTACCCCTGCCCAGGGCAAGTTCCGTTTTTACCTTTCCGTTACGAAAATGCATGTTTACGGGAACAAGCGACAAGCCTTTCTGCTGCACCTTATCGGCAAGAATTCCAATTTCCCTCTTATGTAAAAGAAGTTTGCGATCCCGATCCGGATCATTGCCGGCATACCCGGCGTTACTGTAAGGCGCGATATGCAAACCGACGAGAAAGGCCTCGCCATCGCGAAAAGTCACGTACGCGTCGCGAAAGTTGACGGCACCCCGGCGTACGCTTTTCATCTCCGGGCCGGTAAGCATGATGCCGGCCTCGCAAAATTCCAGAAGCTCATAATAATGGCGCGCCTTTTTATTGTGAGCAATAAGGCCGCCCGTTTTTTTTTCGCTCGTCATATTCCCGCCGTTTTTACAACACCGCAACCGCATTCCGCCATCGTTCCGAACCGCCGACGCGCCGCCGGCACAAAAAAATACGCCCTTATCTGTTGACGCCGAGTTGTGAAACAAAAAAGCCCACATCCTCGGGAAAAGCGCTGTGCACGGCCTGACGTACCATATTGTTGATGGCGTTGGCCGTGGAAGCGAAAAGAGCCTGATCCAGCAATTTACGGCTCTGCCTCGCATGACTGCGGCGAATCAGATGTTTTATAGCCGGAATAGACTGCGGGGCAAGCGAAAGCTCATCCACGGGCATGCCCAGCAAAATCGGCAGACAGTACGGGTCTGACGCCATTTCTCCACAGACGCATACGGATATGCCCGTTTTATGGGCCATATCCACGACCTGCTTAATAGCCCGGACAATGGACGGATGCAACGGTTGATACAGGTGGGCCACATGCCTGTTGCCGCGATCCGCCCCCAGGGTATATTGTATGAGATCATTGGTGCCGATGCTGAAAAAATCCACCTCGCGCGCCAGGGCATCGGCCATGAACACCGCTGAAGGCAACTCAATCATGATGCCGACGGGTATATGCGGATCAAAGGGCACGTCGGCATCGTCAAGTTCCTGCTTGGCCTCATTGAGTATGGATTTGGCAAGACGCAGTTCCGACAGCCCGGAAATGAGGGGAAACATCATGGACACATTGCCGTGAGCGCCCGCGCGCAAAATCGCCCGAAGCTGCGTCCGGAAAATATCCTGATGCCGCACGCAGTAACGGATACCCCGCAGACCCAGCGCGGGATTGGCCTCTTCCGAAACCTTGCCTCTGCTGAACACCTTGTCTCCGCCTACATCCAGCGTACGGAAGGTGACCTTGCGCGGAGCCAGCGCGGCCGCCAGGCCGGCGTATTCCTCGTACAAATCCTCTTCTCCCGGCAGCGAAGAACGGGTAATATAGCCGAACTCCGTCCGGACCAGACCCACGCCCTCGCCTCCCGCGGACAACACCCCCTCCGCCTCCGCGGCGCTTTCCACATTGGCCAGCACGGATACCTGCACGCCGTCTTCGGTTTCCGCCGGATGAACGGCATAGGCGGCAACGCGTTTGCGGTAGATCGCGTACTGCTCCCGCAAATCGCTGTAGGCGGCAAGCTCCGCTTCGCTCGGGTCGACCAGCAGCTTGCCTTTAAGGCCGTCCACTATGAGCAGATCGCCGTCGAAAATCTCCTTGCGCAGGCCGAATACGCCTATCACGGCGGGAATATGCAGACTGCGGGCAAGAAGTCCCGTATGCGAAGTGCCTCCGCCCTGCGCGACGGCAAAAGCCGCTATGCGCTCGATGGGCAAATCCACGACATCCGTGGGCGTCAAATCATGCGCCAGCAATATGCCCCTTTCTCCGCCGGTGGGATGAGGGGCGCAAGCGCCGGATAAACGCTGGAACAGCCTGTCCGTCACCAGGCGGACGTCCTCTATGCGGTCGCGGATATACGGCGAAGAAAGCGCATTGAAGATGTCGGCAATGCGGGCCACGCTTTCCTCAAGCGCCCATTCCGCGTTCATGCGCTGCTCGCGCACCCGGCGCAGCGCTTCGCCGCCGAGTCTGGGGTCCGTGCAGATAAGCAGGTGGGAGGTGAGTACGTCGGCATGGCGCCGTAAATCTCCGGGCAGACGGGCGCGCGCCTCGGCGAATTCGGCGGCCACGGTATCCACGGCATCCTGAAGCCTCGCGGCTTCGCTCTCTATCCTATCAAGGGGCACAAGCTCATGACGCGCGCTCTCAGGGTTTTTGTTCACAAAAAAGCCTTTCCCTATGGCGATGCCTGTCGATACAACTATTCCATGCAAGACGGCCCGTGCCATTGAACCTCCATTACTCTTCGTTAAACAGCGCCTCCAGAACCTCGGCCGCCTCCCGGGCGTCTTCTCCCGCGCAGCGCAGCGTAAGCGGAGCGCCGCGTCCGGCGGCCAGAAAAAGAATATCCAGAACGCTTTTGGCGTCCGCCGTCATATCTTCATATTCCAGAATAATCCGGGATCGATAGCGCCGGGCGGCCTGCGCCAGCCGGGCGGCCGGCCGCGCATGCATACCCAGTTCATCACGGACGAATACGGTTACCGATACCTCCTGCCCCTCTTCAGCCCGCGAGACTCCATACTCCATGTCCCTTTCCTCCCGCTTCACGGCCCATTCGCCGCAAGGCGACGCATGCGCCGGTACAACTCTTTGCCGCTCCAACCGTTCACCCGCATCTGTACCCTGCGGGCAAGCTCGCGCGGTTTTCCCCCGGCGGCCGCTTCTTCTTCTATAATCCTGTCCAGGTCATCGTCTTTCGTCCGATTCCCGCCAAGGGGAGGACCAACAAGCACGGTGAGCTCTCCAAGCAAATTCTGAGGCAAGGCCGCGTGCTCCTCCAGGGAAAAGAAGATGAACTCCTCGTGGATTTTGGTCAACTCTCTGGCAATGCACGCCTTGCGCGGACCGAAGAGACGAAAGACGGTCCGCAACGTGGCGGCGAGACGATCCTTACGTTCAAAAAACACCAGAGTGGCGGCAAGCGCGGCATAAGGCAGTAAAAAAACTTCGCGTTCAGCCTCTTTACGCGGGATGAAGCCCAGAAAGACAAAAGGATGGGGAGGCAGGCCGCTGGCCGAAAGCGCCGCCACCGGAGCGGAAGGGCCGGGCAGGGGAGAAACCCGTATGCCCTCTTCCCGGCATGCCCTGACCAGACGGTAACCCGGATCGGAAAGCAGCGGGGTGCCGGCATCGGACACCAGGGCAAGCTGTCCGCCTTCCTTCAAACGGGCGATGACGCCCGGCAGCCTGGCCTCCTCGTTATGTTCGTGAAGACTGGTCAGGACGACGGGAGAAAGCCCGCAACGGGCCAGCAGTATTCCGGTACGACGGGTATCTTCGGCAAGCACGCCGTCAACGGAAGCCAGGGTTTCCCGCGCCCGGGGAGAAAGATCACCAAGGTTGCCAAGCGGCGTTGCCACTATCCACAACCTGCCTGAAGTCGAGGACATTGCTGTAGTGCTCCAGCCTCGCCCGCCCGTCGGGCAAATGTTCAATGCAGATCAAGTCGCAGCGGCAGGGTCTGCTCCATAAACCGTACGCGCTCAGATAACGCCCGGCCGCCCGCCGCAGGTTTTTTTGCTTGCTTGCCGTCAAAGCGCCGTACACGGGAACGGATAAAGGAGAATACCGCGCCGCTCCGGGGGGAACAGACGCCCCCGCCCGCCGCGGTCCGTATCCGGCGCGGGCATTCTCCGGCGCCTCACCGGAACGCAAACGCCGGGTCTTTACCTCAACAAAGACGATACAGTCGCCGTGCACGGCGACTATATCGAGTTCAAGCCCCCGCGCGGCCCCCGCGGGACGCCAGTTGCGGGCCAGAAGACGCCAGCCTTCGCCTGTAAGGTAACGAGCGGCTTCCTCCTCTCCGGAAAAGCCCAAAGCGAGATGTCCCGTCCTGTTCGCCATAGAATATCATGGCAGCAAGCGACCCGCAAAGCAAGCGCATAGTTGCGGGCAATGCCGGGAGGCGACAGGCCGCGAACAACATCCGAATGAGGCAGCGAAGCCCTTCATGGCGGGGGCGGGGCTATATGGCCTTGCGGCCTGGGGTTCAGACCACAATGGAAGTTCTGATGACGCGCGGACGTCGCCTTTTTTCCTCTGGACCTTATCCCGGCCTTTTGCTAAGGAACCGCTGATTTAATCGCCGCCCAAGGATCGCCAATAGGCTGAGTTTTTTGTATACTCTCTTTACTTCACAGGAGGTAAGACATGCGGCGGCCCGGCTTCAGCGATATCGAATACGGTTTGCGCAAGCGCACGACAAAACGCGAAGAGTTTCTCAAGGCCATGGACGAGTTTATTCCTTGGGTTGAGTGGGTTTCGCTCATTGAGTCGTATTATCCGAGCTGTCAGCGGGGCCGCCCTCCGATGGGCGTTGAGAAGATGTTGCGCATGTACCTTTTGATGCGTTGCGCCGCCGCATCCAAAAAGTTCGGCCTATGCCGCTTTTTCCCGCACACCAATCAGCCGCTCCAAAAGTTCCGAGCTTGCGTCCCATGTATCCCTGCAGCAGTGTATGCTGCCATTATTCACTATAGGTCGTCACGCAAGCTGCGCGTCTTTTAATGCCACGGCGGCAACCGCCTTGTGTACGGCGCTTTCAAAACCGCATTCTTGCAGACGGCAAACGCCTTCTATCGTCGTGCCGCCCGGTGAACAGACCTGGTCAACAAGGGCAAAAGGATGTTCATTACCCTCAAGAATCATTTTGGCGCTTCCGTAAACGGCGCTGGCGGCTATTTCCAGGGCCTTGGCTTTGGGAATGCCCCCTCTGACGGCAGCTCTGGCCAAAGCGTCAATATACATATAGGAAAAGGCAGGCGATGATCCGGCCACAGCGGTAAAAATAGAAAAATGTTCTTCAGCAAGCTCCACTATCGTGCCTACCGTGGCAAACAACGCGCGAACCGCATCTTTATGCGCCTCGCCGCAATGGCTGGTGGCGGCAAAAGCGCTGATGGCGGCCCCGACTTTGGCATTGATGTTCGGCATCACCCGTATGATGGCGGCACCATGTCCCAGACCCTCTTGCAAAAAAGTCAGGCTTCGGCCAGCAGCTATGGAAATGATCAATTTTTTCGAAAGATCCGACGCACGCAGATCTTTCAATACGGAAGGCATGACCTGCGGCTTTACCGCCAAAAGCAGGATATCGGCCGCAGCCACAGCCGCGAGAGAGGGGCAGACCTCCACCCCCATTGCGGCGACCGCAGCCCGGCCTGCCGCGGAATAGGGATCATAGGCGAGAATATCCCCGGGCGGATAATTCCTCGAATCAATCATACCCTTGATAATGGCCAATCCCATATTGCCCAGGCCGACGAATCCATGCTTCACGGGTTCGCTCCCTCAGGTGATTTACAGTGTTTTTTTGACATGCGAATTCTTTCATCTTACTTAATAAGGAGCCGGTAAGGCAACCGCCTGGAGCAGCTTGACTTTGAAACGGTGCACTCGTCGCTGACGGCGAAAACACGTTTCAAAGTTGATCTGCTTCAGGTCTTTTCAACGGCAAAATACTCTAATCGCTATAAAGTTATGCCGCTTTGCGCCGATAAAAACGAAAGCGAGTCTCTTCTGCGAAGAGGAGAAGACCCATGCCCAAATCATTTGATGCTCCAGCCGTAACAGCGGCCAAAATTAAAGGAGATATCGTCACCAAGACATTGGACACGTTGAACGATGATCTCCACAGCGGTTCAGGGAAACGCTCGGGGGTGAACAAGATGAGTGACACCTACCACCTGAGCAAGTCCGTGTTGGCTACGGCCTATCAGGGAAAAGGCGCTGTGCTCAGCGCTAAAGGCTGAATGAGCCACGCCGAAATCGCGCTTTGCAGCGACTCTTCAGAGGCATGCAAACAGCGCGGGGATGTCGTATCCGGCCTGAATTGAATAGAAAAGACGTTACAAACCACAGGCGTTGCGTATTTCGATTCATAATCGCGCCAGGAAATGCGCACGCTCTACCCGCGGAGATCTCGCTAAGCCCCCTCCTTGCCCGGCAATGCTCCAGGCAAGGAAGGGGCATCGTCTTCAGAACGGCCAGATGTTGTCCAGCATACGCGACAGCCAGCCCTGGCGCTGTTTGTTGGTGAGATCTCCCTTGCCGTAATATTCTATGCGCGAGTCGGCCAACTGAGTGGAGTCCACCGAATTGTCCGATGCCACGTCCTGGGAACGCACCAAGCCGCTGATAACCATGTACTGGGTTTCGTCGTTCACGCGGATTTCCCGCGCGCCCTGTACTTGGAGTACCCCGCTCGGCAGCACCTGAAGCACGCGAGCGCCGACTGTAGCGGTAACGTAATTTTCCCGTTTGGTTTCCCCGGTGGCGCTCAGACCCGACGCTGTTGACGTGGACAGCATGGGGTCAACGCCGACATTGCCCGTCAAGGGGCCGCCCATGCCCGGAATGACGCCTATGGTGTTGCGGCCGAAAGCGGCGGCAACACCCAAGGAATGTGACGATTGTTTTTGCGCGGTGGTGTCCGCCTTACTTTTGGATTTGGAGTTTTCCACCACTTTGATCAGGATAATGTCTCCCACCCGGTGAGCGCGGTTATCGGCGTACAGATCGGTCGCTTCCGAGGCGCTGTAGAGAGAACCGGGGTTGGAGTAGCGCTGTTCCGGTTCCGTATACTGTTGCGTCGGCGTTATGGGCGGCATGGGCGCGGCGTATTGGGCCTGCGGCCCCCCGCCGCAACCGGCCGCAAGAAGGCACAGACCCGTGATGGCGGACAGAGAAAGAAAGCGCGGGCGTCGTTTCATGCTATACTCCTCGAGATGTCTATGGCATCGTCGTGATCATGATTGTTACGGCATCGCGCACGACGCCGTAAATTTCCTTGCGGCTCTGCAGGTTCCTGACGGGGATGCTCTCGCCCGCCATACCGTCCGCCAGGGCCTCGGCTCTGGCGCTCAGGCGGATGTTCTTGCCTTCGTAAATCAGGGTCACGGCGGCTCCTTTGCGTACTGTCGGCAGGTAGGCGATATCGTTTCGGTAAATTATCTGATCCGGCGCTACGGGGCGAACGACGCGCCACGGTCCGCCCAGTCCGTCCCATGGCTCGCCGCGCACGTTGGCAAGATTGACGCGCTTGAAGGTCACTTTGTTGTGATCCAAAAGATCGTCCCTGTTCAGAATGACGGTGGAGCAGGGGGCTTCCACCCAGCAGTCCAGAAAAACGGAACCGGTCAGGCGTTGTTTGACGGAGCCGTCCATCTCGCGCACAAGCAGACGCAGACCGATACGGCCGGGAGCGATTTTGTGCAGCGGTTCCAGTATGAGTTCTTGCCCCGCATGTTCCATAAAAACATACTGGGGGAGCCGGAAGTCCTTCAGCAGCGCTTCACCCCGCAGAGAGGCCAAAAGAGGGGCCATTCCCCGGCTGATCATAGCCTGCACGCCTTCTTTGCCGATCAGTTTGCCGCCGCGCTGGATGGCCATGCCGCCGGGAAAAAGGCAGTACGGAGCCAGATCCTGCATGGTGCGCATAACAGCCTCCTGCAATTTCGGTCTGGTCATGTTGACGGCCCGACCTCCTTCGGGAGGAGAGGGCCAGAGGCTCCGTCGCGCCAGTTCTTCCCATTTGCCGGGAGGAATGTTGCCCACGGGCACGGCCACCTCGCCGAGCGTTACCATGGGGCCGTCGACAATAGCGGCGTCCAGAAAACGTATGCGCCAGGCGTCGTCCGCCATGCCCGCGCGGGGCGGCGCTTCCGCCGCGGACGGGGCCTGCGCCAGAGCCAGAAGAAGAAGCAACTGCGCGACGATTCCCACGCCTGCCGTACGGAGCCGCCGCCAGAAAAAAGGATTTTCGCCGGCACCCTCGCGACGGAACCGCGGAACACAATCCATACCGGGAACCGGCGCTCCTTGCGTACGTGATTGTCTCGGCCTTGCGCCCGCGAAAATTGCGCCGACAGGAAAATCCAAGGGGCACGTCCTTATGAACGCTTGAGCTGTACGGCGATCTGCAGCATGGAGTCAGATGTCTGGATGGCTTTGGAGTTCATTTCATAGGCACGCTGCCCTACGATCATGTTGACCATTTCATCAACGACCTCAACGTTGGACATTTCCAGAAAGCCTTGGGCAATAGTGCCGAAGTTATTTTCTCCGGGTATGCCTTCAACGGCGTCGCCGGAAGCTTCCGTGGTGTTGAACAGGTTGCGCCCCCTGGCTTCCATGCCCGCGGGATTGATAAAGGAGTACAGGGGGATGTCGGCGGAGGCCAGTTCGTCCCCGTTGGCGTCAAGGGCGGTGATGCGTCCGTTTTCCGTGACGATGAGATTTTTCGTCTCCGTGGGCACGGCGAATTCCGGCTGCAGCACATAGCCGTTGGCCGTGACAATCGTGCCGTCCTGATTGAGCTTGAAAGCTCCCGCTCGCGTGTACAGCTCTTCGCCATTCACGAGCACTCTGAAAAATCCGTCCCCTTCAATGGCGAGATCCAGGGGATTACTGGTATTTTGATAGTCCCCTTGAGAAAAGATCTTATGCACGGTTGTGGGGCGTACGCCAAGGCCCACCTGGATGCCGGTGGGAATGGTCTGTCCGGCGTCCGCGCCGGTGACTGTGCCGGCGATGCGCATGTTCTGGTAAATGAGATCCTCAAACTCGGCCCGGCTTTTTTTGAAGCCCGTGGTATTCACGTTGGCGAGGTTGTGCGAAATCACATCGATGTTCAATTGCTGGGCAACCATGCCGGTCGCCGCGGTCCAAAGGGAACGCATCATAAAGTGTATCCTCCCGCACGGTCATGTTTTTGCCGTGCCGTCGCTGTTATGTCGCTACGTATCGCGTGCGGAACAAGCGTCATTCCGCACGGAGTATTTTCAGAACCGCTTTTCATCCACGGGGGATCCTGCCGTTGCCGCATTCTCCGCGAGACACTCGGCGCTGATAATGCGCGGAGTGCTGAAAAATGTGAGCCGGTCAAGCAGACTGAAGAAAAAGCCTCCGGTGCCGGCGCGCGTCTTCGCCCGGGGAGTGAATCCGCCGATGAGGGGGCCGGCCGTCCAGTCCCTTCCGCCGCTATGGATCGGGGGCGCGTAAATGTGAAAGATCGGTTCGAGGATGTGTATGTTTTCCATTATCGCGCTCTGCCTACTTTGGAAATGGTTTCCTTATCAAGGGCTTCCGTCGTCTGCATGACTTTGGCGTAGGCTTCAAACTGCCGTTGCGTCTCGATCATGTTGACCATTTCATAGACGGGATTCACGTTGGAGACTTCAAGGAAACCTTGAACCATGTAAGAACTACCTTCCATTTCCTCGAAATCCACGCCGTTTCTCGGACGGTAGAGATTGCTGCCGAGTTTCTCCAGGGCAAGGGGATTGTTCACTTCCACCAGGTCTATGCTGCCCATGCCTGCTCCGTCGCCGTAAATGTCGCCGTTTTCCGCTATGGTAAAGTTGTCGACGCCGGCGGGCAGGGTGATTTCTCCGCCGTTGCCGAGTACGGGATATCCTTGCTCCGTAATGAGCATGCCCTCGCCGGTCAAACGAAAATGGCCGTTGCGGGTATAAAAATCCCCCTGCGGTGTTCTGACCTTAAAAAAGCCGTTGCCGCTGATAGCCACGTCAAGAGACGATCCGGTCACCTTGAGCGAACCCTGTTCAAAATCCACTTGGGCCTGGGCGATGCGTGTGCGCGACAGGTGCTGGGGCTCGGGAAAAAGCTTTTTTGATCGCAGATTGACCATGGGTTCCATAATTTGATCGTGGGCGTACATGGCGAAGGTATCCTTAAAGGACAGCATGTCGCGTTTGTAGCCGGTGGTGTTGACGTTGGCCAGATTGTTGGCGATGCTGTTCATGCGGTGTTCGTTGGATAGAGCACCGAATAGCGCCGAATACATGGAATTTTGCATATGCGCTCCTCAAGAGATATGACAAAAAGATACCGTGGCGTACGGATTCTGCAAATTTGGGGCCAGTCCATGATAGATAAAGAATTCAGATGGATATGATATTTTAGGAAGAGAAAGGGGCCGGGGTTTGCGTCGGTTTCATGACGGAATGAACCGCGCTTTTTCCAGACACGGAGGCCTTATTTTTTGTTCGCCACGACAGTCTCCGGCGCGGGGGGCGCTATCGGGGCGGCGCATACGCGATTGCGCCCGGACTGTTTGGCTTGATAAAGGGCGGCATCGGCCATGGCTACAATTTGCTGCAAAAACGCGTTGTCTCGTTCACCCGGCCATTCGGGCAACACAATGCTTACTCCCAAACTGACCGTCATGGGCAACTTGCCGGAGGGGAGTTTCATCCGGTTTTCGGCAATGGATTTGCGGATGCGTTCGGCCGCACGGGTTCCCTGCTCCAGATCCGCATCAGCGAAGAAAAAGAGGAACTCTTCTCCCCCGTAACGCCCCATACGATCCGCGTGGCGCAAAGAGGCGGAGCTTAAGGAGACCACATGCTTCAAGGCAAGATCTCCAATGTTATGTCCATGTATATCATTAATTTTTTTGAAAAAATCAATATCAAGCATGGCTATGCAACAAGGGGCGTTTTTAATTCGCGCCGCTTTGAATTCGCTTTCCACAAGATTGAAAAAAGAACGGCGATTGAGGGCATTGGTCAGCGGGTCGTGCTCCGCCAAATATTTGAAGCGTGCTTCACTCTGCTTGAGGTTATGAACGGCAACGGTACGCGCTCTCACTTCCTGGCTGAGGGAGCCCGTCAGATTACGCAGGGCCTCTTCCGTCTCCTTCAGTTCCTTCAGCGTGACATCAAGCTGGCTGGCCATGTGGTTGAATGCTTCGGAGAAGTCTCCCATAAAGTCAACACGTTGGGAAAAATCGCCTTTGGCGACCTGTTCCACTTGCCAGGTCAGATGTCGCAAGTTGGCAAGATGGCTTTTGAGCAGACCCGCGATATAACCGCGTTCAGTGATGTCCTGTGATAAATTTCCTTTGAAAATCAATACCATGTGTTTTCGTAGCGCCAGCAGTTTATTATGCAGGTTCTGCGCCTCCTCGTCATCTGCCAGTTCAGAGGGCAAAGGAGGAGGCTCGGCGTTGGAAATCAGCTTATCCATGTGCTGAATGAAAGCAAGTAAGAGTGGTTCGCAGCTGCCTGTAGTCATTGCGGGTGAGTTTACCTGCCGGGTTGATGCTTGGCACAAACAAAAGAGTCAATATAATGGAACATAATGTGCGGCAAGCGTGGTTCCCAAGCTCTCCAGGGCGGCCTGGCGGCTCTTTTTTTCAACTTTGAGTAGCGACCAGAAGAGAGTGAGCGTTTGCCCCGGCTTGGCTTCAATGGTAAAATGGATACTTTTATCAGCGTGCAATGTGGCGGCCTGTACCGTTGAGTAAAGGATCTTCAGCGGATCGGCGAAGAGTCCGGGCGTCACGGTAAAGTAGGTATGGTGCAGAGAAAGCGCGTAAAATTTTTTCGCCCTTGAGTGAAGATAGCTCCCTGCCAGACCCAGGCTGAAGGCCATAAGTCCCCAATCACGCGATCCGGTGACAAAGCACAGCGCGCCCAAGGCGAACCCGCCCAAGGCAAGATAGGGCAGTATGGAAACGTAAGCCGAGGGGAAGACGGCCTGAGCCTGATCGTGCGCGGCGACGGATGGAAACACAGAGTACTTGAAACGATAATGGCTGAGAAGGCACCCGATGATGTATACCAGGGAAGCGGGTAACTCAAAAAAACCGGCGATGATCGCCAGCACGATACCCGCCTTGATTCGCGAGGCGATAAGGCCCACCGCTGCGGCCTGGATGCTCAAGAGCGGAAACATAAGAGGCTGCAAAGTTTCCAGAGCCGCAAAAAGACTGGGATCCACAGTGGATATTTCTGAGGGGGGAAGACTCCTCAAGTAGGACAACGTCATGGACAGCATCGCCATCAGCGCGGCGTTCAACAAAAGACCGGCCCAGACCGCCGGGTGGATATAGCGCATGGATACTCCTTTTACTTTGAGTACACATAAGTCGTGTCAGGCGTCAAGGCGTTTGGCGACGGGAGGCGTTCCGTTTTTACGCGGGTTTTCGTCGGTTTTTATTGCCACCGGTGCCGAGGCGCCACCGCGGGTTTTATCGCAGCAGAAATTTTTCGGCGTTTTTCAACAATTTCTTGACTTTTTCCGGCGATGTCAAGGCGCCTTCGGCTGTATTGCGCATCAGGGTTCTGATGTCCACGCTGGAAGAAACAGAACTGAAGGGGCCGGTGATATTGACGGGAATTGCCGGAGGATTCCCGGCAATCATAAAGTCTATGCCGAGATCCAGCTGCTCAAGGACCAGGTTGATGATGCCGCCTCCCGCCGCGGTAAGAAGTTTGGCTTGCAGGGAGATATCCTTGCTGGTGAGAATGCCGCGCTCCACTTTGCCGCTGCCGGATATCCGTTCAAAGGGGAAGTTGACGGGCGCGTTTTCTATGCCGCGCAAATTAAGGGGAATAAGCGCGAAATTCCTGACCTCGCCGTTATGCGCCAGAAGAGAGAGTTTTCCTTTAAGCGTCGGAGCCAGCTCCTTCCATGATCTTCCTTGGCCGCTTATCTCCACATCGGCGGACAACGCGCCGCTGACGGTTGTCTTTATGGAGAGGACGCGGCTCAGTTTTTCCATGTTCAGAGCTTTGACGGCGGCGGCGAAGACCAGTGCCGGAATCCCTTTGCGCAGATCCGCCCGCAGAGCGCCTTTGACGGTACCGTCCAGCGTTGCCAGAGAGAAGGGAATGGAAGCCATGTTGTCCTGAAGATGCAAGGTGGCGGTACATTTGTCGATCAGGAGCGCGTTAAGGGTCAGAGACGAGACGGTCACGGCCAGGGTGCCCTGCGCTCCGGCTGAAGGAGGAGCCGCTACGGACTCCTGGGAGGGAAATCCCTGAGCCTGTTGCGGCGATGATGCCGTATTGTTCGGAAGGTTGTCAGAGGCTTTTCTATCAGCTGTAACCCCGCCGACAAGGGCGACATTGGGCCGGGTAAGATTGGGTGCGCCTTTAGGTTCTTCGGTATGTGCGAAGGAGCGGACAGTCTCCGTTTTTTCCAGCAGGGCATCCACATTGAGATTGCTGAGCGTGAGGTCTCCCGTAAATTGCGCGGGCGCTTTGCCCGCCGGCAGGGTGACGGCGAGATTTCCTCCATATGCCGCTTTACCGAGCGTCCCCTGAAGACTTCGCATTTCCAGCGTCCGGCTTGTCGGGTCGTATACGAACTCCACGCGGTTTTTCATGACGATGGGTGCGGCAGCCGGGGAAACGGCCTCCAAATCGAAAGCTTCGACGCGGGCGCTAAGCGCGCCGGCAGAATTGAGCCGGGCCACACCTTTGAGGGCAAACAGGGCTTTTCCTTTAAGAGCCTCGCCCGTAAGGTTGCCGGCGGCGGAGAAAGGCACGTCGGCATCCCGGCGGATGGAGTGTACGGCGAAGGAATCCAGAACGCCTGTCCAGGATTCCCTTGTGCGCAGATTGCGGTACAGCACCTGTGCCTTATTACAGGTAAGGCGTTCCACCTGAATTTCCAAGCGGGAGAAAAAACCGGATTTCGGCGTGTCTGCCCGGGCGGGCTCCGCCAGAGGGGTGCTCCCACCGCTGTCCGTGCCGCTGTCAGAGGGGTTTGGGGGAATGCTCCGGGAGGATGCCGGAGTATCGCCTGCCCTTGCCGCTTGTTCCTGGGAAAGCGCCTGAGGCTTGCCGGAACTGAAGCCGTATTCCCAATTGCTCTGTCCGAATTCCGTGGTAAGCAGGTGCAGTACAGGGGCTTCCAGAAAGATTTCTTCAATCTGGAGAGTGCCTTGCAAGAGAGGTTTCACAGACAGAGCGACGGAGGCCTTTTCCACCGTGATAAAG
This sequence comes from Desulfovibrio sp., assembly GCA_031279825.1. Lineage (GTDB taxonomy): Bacteria > Desulfobacterota > Desulfovibrionia > Desulfovibrionales > Desulfovibrionaceae > Frigididesulfovibrio. The sequence goes on from JAITHT010000070.1 coordinate 24,670, forward strand.
GCTCCGCCGCCGAATGTGCCGGGGTCGTGCATGATCAGGCGCCCGGTTTTCAGGCTGGGCGTGGGGAAAAGGGAAACGCTGATCTCGTCCTGAAAGCGAAGTTGCCTGCCTGTGGCTTTTTCTACAACCGCGCTGATTTTCCTGGCATGATCGTCGGGAGAGAAGGTGGACAAAAGGATTCCCCAACATGCCGCGGCAAGCAGCACCAATCCGGAACAACTGAGTACGATGACAAGCGCTATCCGTCTCATCTCGGGATCTCCTTAAAGAGCATTGCATACGTGAAACGCGCGGCAGGGATTTTCTGAAAAATCCCTGCCGCCGAGTAGTTGCGGGCGGGCTTTGCCCGTTGCGAGGCGCCTGCCGGCATGCGCCGCCGTAAAGCGCCGGAGCGGGCGCGTTTCCATAGCCCCTTCGGCAGGGTTGGTCATTAATCCGGATCGTTTATATTTTGGCGGCGGTCCTCACATCATCTGCGGCGTCCGTTTTTTCCCACGTGAACTCCGGCAGTTCCCGGCCAAAGTGTCCGTAGCAGGACGTCTTGCCGAATATGGGGCGGGAGAGAGCCAGCCGCTTGCAGATATGATAGGGGCGAAGATCGAAGACCTCGTCAATCGCTTTGGTGAGCGCGGTATCCGACACCTGTCCCGTTCCGAGCGAGGAGCAGAGTACGGAAACCGGCCTGGCCACGCCGATGCAGTAGGCGATCTGCACTTCGCATTTGGGGGCAAGGCCCGAGGCAACGACGTTTTTGGCGATGTAACGGGCCATATAAGCCGCCGAGCGGTCAACTTTAGAGGAATCCTTGCCGGAAAAGGCGCCGCCGCCATGATGTCCCATGCCCCCGTAAGTATCCTGAATGATTTTGCGCCCGGTAAGGCCGCAGTCTCCCATGGGGCCGCCGATCACGAAACGTCCGGTGGTGTTGATGAATATGTCGCACTTGGCCGGATCAAAAAGAGATGAAGGGAGCGTGGGCACGATCACCTCCCTGGTCACCTCGGCCATGAGTTGTTCCCGTGAGACATCGGGAGAATGCTGGGTAGAGACCACCACATTGTTGATGCGCACGGGCACGCCGTCCGCGTATTCGAAAGAGACCTGGGTCTTGCCGTCAGGGCGCAGGTACGGAAGCACGCCGTTTTTGCGGGTGTCCGTCAATTTTTGCGAAAGCCGGTGAGCCCAATAGATAGGGGCCGGCATGAGGGTCGGGGTCTCCGTGCAGGCAAAGCCGAACATCATGCCCTGATCGCCCGCGCCCTGATCCTCCCTGTTCGTATGGTCCACGCCGCGGGCAATATCCGGCGACTGCTTGTCGATGGACGACATGACGGCGCAGGTTTGCCAGTCAAAGCCCATGTCGGAACTGTTGTAGCCGATATGTTTGATAGCCGCGCGCGCGATCTGGGGGAGATCCGCATAGGCTCTGGTACTTATCTCTCCGGCGATGAAGGCCATACCGGTGGTGACAAGGGTTTCGCAGGCAACCCGGGAATCCGGATCCTGAGCAAGCAGGGCGTCAAGCACGGCATCGGAAATCTGGTCGGCAACCTTGTCGGGATGTCCTTCGGTCACCGATTCGGAAGTAAAATAGTATATGCCTTTGGCTGGGATCATTCGCAATTCTCCTGTGGTATTCTCTATCCAAATACACCCCGCGACGTATCTGGAAGCGGGCTTGCACGCATACCGCCGGCAAACGTCGTTTGCCGGCGATGAGGATTGTCTGCGCGATATATCAATAAATAAACATATAGTTTTATGATTCTATCCTGCCTGATGTCTTTTGTCCAGACGCAAGAAAGAAAGCGCGGACAAAGGTCGGCGCGGCGGATCCGGGCAAACGCGCATGCCATGGAAGTCCAAAAAAAATGCTATTGTCCGAGAGATTCGAAAGACGGATCGTTTTTGTTGAGAACTATGCATTATCAGTATATTATATGGATTCTCAGAACAGGCAGGGGGCCGTACCTGTTACAATTGACAGATGAATGACAATCCAGCTCCTCTCATTATGGGTGTGCAGGGGCATCATGCCCCTGCGGGGGCCGGGTGACATCGTCCCCCATTAAAAAACTCCGTCACGTTTGGGGAGCGCTAGGTGCCGAGACGCTATCTTCAAGGGACGCTGGATTTCGCTTGCGGTATCTATGCGGTCATTAACGCGCTTGCCTGCGCGCGTGGCCTGGATCTGGTCGGGGCGCGGCGCATCTTTCAGGAAACCGGCATAGCTCTGGCGGAAAAGCCGGAGTTGTGGCGGAGCTTCATGCGCAACGAGACGGATCAGTACTGGCTGGTGCGCTACATGCTGCGGCGCTGGTGCCGCGCCGACCCTTGGAAATTGTGTCTGCGCCAGCCTTTTTCAGACTGTCTGCTGCAGGCGGAAGAAACGGCGGATCTGGCCGGAGCGGAGATGTTCCTGCCTGAGGCTGAAGAGGAGAGCGGTCCTCCCCTCCTTGACAGGGCCCGGCGGGAAGCGGCCCTTGTTTGGCGACAACTTGAGAAATGGTTGAGCCCCGGGGGGCGGGATTGGCCGGGGCGCACGGCGCTGTTTCGCTTTCACCGCTTTCTCCGGCACGACGTCCGCCCGCCGGCGCAGGACTCCCATCCGCTCCGCCGGCGGGCGGGGGGGAGCAAGGTGCCCGGCAAACTGCGCGGGACGCCGCCGTGCATCTCCCACTGGACGAGCGCCCGCGGCATGGCCGACGGCCTGCTGTACCTGCACGATGCCAGTTCCGAAGCGAACGCCCTGCTCCGCCTGGAACCGGCGGACCTGTTGCCTGAAGACGGCAGCAGGGGCATGGTCCGCATTGTTCCGGAATCCCTCGTCCTGCTTGAGCCGGAGTGACGGCGATGTCTGCCGCGAAACCGCGCGTGTTATTTTTTCCGGGAGGTTCTGTGTGAACGTTTCCACTATATTTGCCATAGCCGTGGCCTTATCTATGGACGCCTTTGCCGTCTCCCTGACCGAGGGCGCGCGTCTGCGCCGCGTAAGCGCCGGGCACATTCTGCGCATGGGAGGGACATTCGGTGGATTCCAGTTCGCCATGCCGCTCGCCGGCTGGCTGCTCGGAGCGGGCGCGCAAGGCTATATAGCGTCCTATGCCTCCTGGTTGGCCAGTATCCTGCTGCTTTTCGTAGGCGGCAACATGCTTAAAGGGGCATGGGGAAAAGAAAAACAAGGGAAGGAGGTCCGCGACGACTCCGTATCCCCCACTCAGGGCGGTGCCTTGTTGCTGTTGGGCATTGCCACCAGCCTGGACGCCCTGTCGGTGGGCATATCGCTGGCCCTGCTGCGAAGCGGGGTGTGGTTTCCCGCTCTCGTCGTCGGGATAGTATGCTTCTTTTTCGCCGCCTGCGGTCTGCTCCTTGGCGCGCAGGCCCGCCGCCTTCCCCTGCTCGGCGGATTGGGGGGTAAGGTCGACGTCCTGGGAGGGCTGATCCTTATAGGCATAGGCATGCAAATCCTTTGGCGGCACTGAGGAAGCTGGACTCGGAATGGCGGAGTTCCTTTATCCCAATGCCGCATACACCTAGTGACTAATTGCAAAAATTCAAAGTATATTTTTTGCAGATATTTTTGCAGGATTATTTGCTGAAAAACATGCTTTTCAGCAAACTTACGCCGCCTTCGGCGGCGCAAAACCCTCCAGAGTTTTTATAGTATTTACTTTTGCAAATAAACACGAGAGCAGATTAACTTTGAAACGTTGCACCCGTAACCCTCGGCGAAAACACGTTTAGCCTACTCCTCGTGCACGAGATCCGGCGCTTGCGCTGCCGGTTGACGAGCATTTTCAAAATGAAAATGCTCTGGTTGCGGCTCCGCCTCTCCTCTCCGCCAAGGGGAGAAATCTCCCTGGAACCCGTATCCGGCGGGTCCGTTATGGTGGACCCGCCGGGGCTGCAAGCGAACTTTGCTTTTATTCCGACCCTCTGCTAAAGCTTCCCGATGCCTTCCGACATATCCGCCGCCTCTCCGGTCCTGCCCGCAACCAAGGATGGGCAAGGCCGCGTTTCTTCCCGCGAGATTTGGTCTCTCGTCTGGCCGCAGGCCCTGATGATGATGATGCAGTTCCTTGTGGGCTTCACCGACGTTTTTGTGGCCGGACGTATCTCCCCTCATTTACAGGGGATTCTCGGCATCATCACCCAATGCCAGTTTTGCCTGCTGGTGCTGGGCATGGCCGTGGTGAACGGCGGCTTGGCCGCCATGAGCCAGTCGCTTGGCGCGCGCCTGCCGTTGCGGACGCGGCGCTATGTGGGCCTTCTTTTCAAGTTGAGCGCTACGTTCTGCCTGTTGACCCTGGGCTTCGGCCTGATCTTGCAGCGTCAAATTCTGGGTGCCCTCCATGTGCCCGAAGAGATTTTTCCTCTGACTTTGGAACTTTGGGAACTATATCTCGGAGCCATGCCCGCGAGTTACCTCGCCTTCACCACGACGGCCGTTTTCCGGGCTCACAAGCAGGTGGGGGTCCCCCTGATTTCCATCCTTCTTGTCTGCATTATCAATACCCTCGGCGATTTCGGCTTGGGGCTGGGCATGTTCGGCATGCCCGACATGGGAGGCCGGGGGCTTGTCTGGGCGTCCATCCTTTCCGTCAGCGCAGGCGCGCTCTTCAATCTGGCCGTTCTCGTTTCCAGAAGAATGGTGACCGCCGGCAGTTTCGCTCCCTGGCGATGGGAAAAGCGGGCCGTCCCGTATATTGTCAGGGTGGCGCTACCCGCCGGATGCTCCCAGTTCCTCTGGCAACTCGGACATTTGGCGCTGATTTTTATCACCGCCACATTGCCGGAAAACAGCGTCAGTGCCGTTGCCGGCCTGACAGCGGGCATGCGGGTGGAATCGTTTTTATTTCTGCCTGCCATGTCCTTCAGCTTTACCGGTTCAATCCTGGTAGGGCGTTGTCTGGGGGCGGGCAATCTGAGTGAGGCAAAGCGCGTGGGATTACGCGTCGTGAGCGCCGGCGCTCTGTCCATGACGCTCACGGCTCTGGCTCTTCTTCCCTTCGTGCGGGAAATCGCCGCCTTTGTTTCTCCTGAGTCAACGGCTGTCCAGGAGGTTTCCGCAAGCTACATGACCTATAATTTTCTGGCTACTCCCTGTACCATGGTCAGCATGATCATGAGCGGCATTTTCACCGGCGCCGGGGCCACCTACTTCAGCCTGATTACCTTCAGTTGCAGCACGTGGCTTCTGCGCCTGCCTCTGGCCTGGTATATGGGGCACACCGTCTGGCGCGCCGCTGCCGGCGTGTTCATAGCCATGCCGATATCGCAATTTGTCCAGGCTTCTCTCTGCATATATCTTTTTCTGTATCGGGACTGGTATCGTTTCTCCTCCACGGCGAAACGCTTCAGACGTTCATCCGGCGCGGCAACGAGAACATTTGTAAAATAAAAATGCTCCAGCATCCGGCAGCGTAAGCGCTGACTCGGGCGCACGAAGAGCCGGCGAAACTTGTTTTCGCCGTCAACGACGAAGGCCGCGTTTCAAAGATAAACCACTCTATTAGGATACATAATGCTACCCAAAGAATATACTCCCGTTTCCCTCGCCGGCATGGAGCACTACCTTACGCTCCTGTCGTTCACCAGCGTTCATGCCTCGGATTACAGTTTCGCCAATATCTGGGGATGGACGCCGTATTATGGGCTGGAATGGCGTTTTGACGGCGCTTTGTGCTGGATCAGGCAAAACCGCCCGGAACCCTGCTTTTGGGCTCCTGTCGGCCCCTGGAATACTATCCGCAACTGGCGGGACTGCGCGGAACTGGCCCACGGCACCCGGCTGATTCGCGTGCCCGAGGCCTTATGCGCGATGTGGAAGCGCGCTTTCGCTGAGGATATAGTCTTAGAGGAAACGCGTGGACAATGGGATTACCTCTATCTGGCGTCAGAATTGGCTGCCTTACCCGGCAACCGTTTCCACAAAAAGAAGAATCTGCTGCGGCAGTTCCAGAAAGGATACGACTACGAATATCGGTCGCTTTCCGTTAATTGCGTGGAAACCGTCATGAACATGCAGACGGAGTGGTGCCGCTGGCGCGACTGTGAATCCTCCGAAGCGCTTTTAGCCGAAAACGACGCTGTGGCGCGCGTGCTGGCCCACTGGAACGAGATCCCCGGCCTGTGCGGCGGCATCATCCGCGTTGACGGCGTGCCGATCGCCTATACTCTGGCCGAACCTTTGAACCGCGATACCCTGATCATCCACTTCGAGAAAGCCGCTAACGGCATCAAGGGCGCGTATCAGGCCGTCAACTACCTGTTCTGCAACGATGTGGGCGTTCATTTCACCTATATCAACCGGGAACAGGATCTGGACGATGAAGGGCTGCGTCAGGCGAAACTCAGCTACCATCCGACGGATTTTTCCAAAAAATACGCCGTTATCCTCGGATAATTCGCTTTCCACACACACACATTGCGTTCCGCAATCGGTATGTATCGGCTCCGCCGGAAGCATGGATATATCCAAATGGGGTAGCGAAGCCCTTCAGGACTTCGCGTCTCGCGCTTGGGAGGGGTCCCGACCCCTCCCAAGCTTCCGCTCAGACTGTGGGGCTCGCGCTCCCCCATGCCCCCAGTCCGCGCCGGGCAAAAGCCCGGCTGGGTCCTTCCCGGAAAGAAACCCCGCCCTTCAGGGCGGGGTCAGGGCTATATGGCCTTTCGGCAGGGGTTTCAGACCACAAAGGAAGTTCTGATGATGATTGAAGGGGTTTGCCCCCATCCTCCGGATCATTTCCTCTCGACCTTTAGCCGTCAGTTTGGCATTCTTATGGCTGTTCACATCTCTCCCTTTCGGTTTGCTGTTGTCTGACAACTCCAGTTTTACCGATTTGAGGGAGGGCGAACAACCTATAGATCAGATTACCCGTGAAACGAGGTTCTCCATGGAAATACGCGCCAATTACATTCTTGTCGGCTTGTTCACGTTGCTGGTACTGTTCGGCGGACTCGGCTTCACGCTGTGGATGGCCAAAAATGACAAAGATATCCCTACGGCCCGCTACGATATTTTCTGCAACGAAAGTGTACTTGGTCTGTCCGTAAACAGCGATGTGCTTTTTAGCGGTCTGCGTGTGGGCAAAGTGGAAGAAATCACCATCAGCGACGCCATTCCCGGAGCGATACGCGTGCGCATAGTCATTGCCGCCAATACCCCGGTGCGTGAGGATTCCCGCGCAGAGATCACGATGGTGGGACTCACCGGCGTATCCGCCATCTCCATCTCCGGCGGCACGGCAGGCAGCCCTCTGATGAAAGTGTCCGAAGACGCCGTGAGGGAGATTTTTTATGAGCCGTCCCCCCTGCGCTCAGTCATGACGCAGATGCCTGATGTGCTCGCTTCCGCCAACCAACTGCTGAACCGCATGGAAACCATGTTTTCCGATCGGAATGCCCAGTCTCTCACGGCTTTGCTGGATTCTTTGGCCATAGTATCCAAAACGGTCGCCGATCGGGCGGAGGAACTCGACAAACTTTTGCTGTCAGCCGCAAAGGCGGCCGTCGATATTGAGAAGCTTGCCTATAATGCCAACAACACCATGGCGTCGGACATCACGTCCATCAGCCGGTCCATGAACAGGATCGTCAAACGCGTGGACTCCACACTCAGCGTTATGGAGCCGGGACTTAAGCAGTTCAGCCGACAAGGGCTTGCCGATATGCAGATGCTCATGATTGAGATGCGCAACGCCATCCGTGTGCTGACGCGTATAGGCCAAAAAGTGGAAAGCGACCCTCGCCGCTTTTTTTTCGGCGAACCCGTTAAGGAGTACGAGAACAAATGACAGAAGCATCGTGCGCACGGCGAAGGACGGAGCGCTGCCGTCCATGTGATGGACGGCGGAACGCGCGCGGCCGCGTGACCCTCCGGCCCCCTTTTTTTCGTAGCGCCGCTTGGGGTGGTAGCGCTAAATGCCTGTTGTCTCTTTGCCTGCTGCTTGTTTTGGCGGCGAATCTGTTCGCCTGCGCCGCCGTTCTGAATCCGGGACAGGCCCCGGCGCGCCTTCAGCTTGCGCCGGCCATGCCGGACAAAATTCTGAGCAAGCCGCTGAACAAACAGCTTGTCGTCGCTCTGCCCACGGCTGAGCGCGATATTGATACCGACAACATTGCCCTGGTCTTCAACAAGCGAGAGGTCCGTTACCTTGCCGGCCTGCGCTGGACCAGCCCTGCGCCGAATATCTTGCAGCGCGCGCTCATAGACGCCCTGGCCGCCACAAACAGCCTGCGCGGCGTGACCGACGAAAGCGCAGGCATCGCGGCCGATGCCGTGCTGTTCTGCGATCTCAGGCAGTTCTCTCTCCATTACGCTGATCCCGAAGAATCGCCTGCCGCTGTGATAATCGTCTATTTCCGGCTGATCGACCCGTCTGATGGAACACTTATGGCCATGCGCAAAGTGGAAGTGTCTGTTCCGGCGGGCGGCCGAGACAACGCCGACTTGATTTCAGCCTGTGAAACCGCCTTAAGCCGTTGTCTGGCCGAGATATCTCCCTGGATCGCGCTGACAATGGCGGCGAAAAGCTGACCCCTGTCAGCAGGCGTACGTACCGGCATTTTTCCTTGCCAGTCACGGATAAACATGGCATCTTCCCAAGCTAAAATCGTTGTGCGGTCACTCTTCCGCATGCGCATGCCCAGGAAGAGCTGTCTCCCGCATCCCGCAACAAGGGGCGACCGCCCTTGGCGGCGTCTGCGTGGAAGCGTAAGCCCTCACACTATGCGCCTTGGGGCATTTTCAAAGTGAAAATGCCCTATACGCGGTCGCGCCATGCCTGCACTGCCCGCTTGTCGATCCGCGCACCCAAACACCAAATATTTGAGGACATATGATTCCAGTCCGTTCACGCTACAGCGATTCCCTGCATTTTTTCGGCATATCCTCTCCGGCCAGGCTCATAGCCGAATACGGCAGCCCCCTCTATGTCTATAATGAAGACGTTCTGCGCGCGCGTTGCCGCGAAATGAAAAATCTTGTGGAACTGCCCGGCTTTACGGCCTGCTTTTCCACCAAGGCTAACGGGAATCCCCATCTTTTGCGCGTCATACGTGAAGAGGGCCTTAGCGCCGACGCCATGAGCCCCGGAGAAGTCGCTCTTCTGCGGCAGGCAGGTTTTGATAAAAACTCCATCTGCTATGTCTGCAATAACGTTGCCGCCGGAGAACTGGCTATCGCCGCCAAAGAGGCCGCCCATGTAAGTGTGGACTCCCTGTCGCAGATTGAGTCCTTTGGCCGCCTGTACCCCGGCGGCGCTGTCATGGTGCGGGTCAATCCCGGCATTGGGGCGGGGCATCACCAGAAAGTGATCACCGCTGGTAAAAATACCAAATTCGGGGTTGTTCCCGAGGACTTCCCCCGCATGCGCGCCCTGCTCAAGCAGTATTCGCTCACGCTCGTCGGCCTTAATCAGCATGTGGGTTCCCTGTTTATGGACGCGGTGCCTTATCAGGAAGCGGCGCAATGGCTGCTTGAAACCGCCGTCTCCTTTCCCGGCCTGGGCATTATCGATTTCGGCGGCGGTTTCGGCATTCCATACCGCAAGTATGACGGCGAAAAACGGCTTGACCTGCATGCGTTCAGCCGGTCTTTCACCGCATTGCTCAAGGATTGGTCGGCTCGGACCGGCTTTTGCGGCAGTTTTGTTATTGAACCCGGACGCTATGTTGTCGCCGAAAGCGGTCTGCTCCTCGGCACGGCCCATGCCGTGAAAAATAACGGCCCGGTGCGCTATGTGGGCACGGATATGGGCTTTGCCGTCCTGGCCCGCCCTATGATGTACGACTCATTTCATGATGTGGAGATCTATCCCGGCGCAAACGAGGCAAAAGGCGGACACGCGGAGATACCGGCGGACACGCGGACAAATGCCCGCCCTGAATGCTTGCAAACCATTGTCGGCAATATCTGCGAAACCGGCGACGTGCTCGCCAAAGATCGTATGCTTCCTGAAATCAGAGAAGGCGATATTATCGGCATGCTTGACGCCGGAGCTTACGGGCATGCCATGAGTTCCAATTATACGCAACGCCTGCGCCCGGCGGAAGTGCTTATCCGGAATGACGGCTCGTCCCGTCTTATCCGCCGCCGCGACTCCATTGAGGATATCCTGGCTGTTTACCCACGATAGAGAGCCGGTTGGCGAAAACACGTTTCGCCCACTCCTCGTGCGCGAGAGCCGGCGCTTACGCTGCCGGTTGCCAGAGCATTTTCAAAGTGAAAATATACTATTATTGTTGAAGATCTTGCAATTTGACAAGCAGGATTTCCGTATTGCGAAGAGATTGCCACGCTTTAAGGGCTGAGAGAGTTTCGGGCAAAGGATGCCCGATGGCGATACTGTGTCCGGTGAGCAGGGCGATACGCTCGGCCTGTCTGAGCGCTTTTATGATGTCCGGATGCACGGGCGTGACATCAAGAAATATACTGCGTTGATAAGTTTTAAGACCAAGTCTCCTCGCTTCGGAGGCGAAGACGGAATTATTGTGCGTGAGGCTGTCCAGGGAGAAAAGGCCGTGTCGTTGCAAGGCGCTGACAACGGCGTTTATTCCGGCGGTATTTTGGGTAAATCGCGATCCCATGTGATTATTGAGCCCCACCGCATGAGGAACGGCCGCAATGGAGTCCTCAAGAATAGCATGAATCTTTTCGGGAGGCATTCCGACAAGAAGCGCGTTGGGGCCTGGGTTGACGCGGGGATATCCCAGAGGTTCCATAGGCTGGTGAATAATGATTTCGCGCCCGGCGCGATGCGCTTCAAGACTCCCCTGCATGGTGTGGCTGCCGTGTGGCCAGAAGGCAAAGGTTACCGGATAATCAAGGGCCAGGAGTTGTTGGACGGCCAAGTGATTAGCCCCTAAATCATCCATGACGATGACCATCCTGGCCGCTTCTCCTGAAGCGCGGCAAAATGGCCGGCGGTCACCGGGAGGCGCTGGCGAAAGAGACGCGTTGCCGGAGGGCGGCGTAGAGGGCTCCGGCGCAAGCAGACCTGAATCCTCCCGGAACAACGAGGATTGAGCGGGAGGAGAAGCGCCTTTGTCCTGGCAGCCGGGAAGGGGCGGAAATTCTTCCTTTCCCGGAAAAAGCCGGATATGGTGTGTTTGTACGCCATTGATATATATGAGCCAGTGAGTATCCCCCTGATTTTGCAAGGTCGCGCCTTCAGCCCAGGCCGTAAGGCTGTTTTTGAGAGCCTGCGCATATTCCTTAGCGTTTTTACCCGGCAGAATATCAATAATCTGATATTGGTAAGGTTCAATACCTTCCAGCCTATCCTCTACGGAAACAAGCCTTAATGCCGAGGCTGGAATTTTTTTGAGCCAGGATGCCTGCATGATGGCATAGTCCACTTGGCGTATGCGTTCATCTAAAGAGGCATTGAGAGATTCTTCGTATGGTAAATCATTGATATTTATAGGCATTACTGACGTAGAGCCTTCTGTCCGGCTTTCAGCATTTGAGATCGGCAAAGACGCGCTGCCGGCCTGTTCTGAAGAAAGGCTTGCAGTCAGAGGATTCTCCGGCCGAGGAGATGAAGCATTCCGGCCGTCTTGCGGTTCGGGACCCGTAAGATGCCTTGCCCCGGAAGTTGCAAGGGCCGAATCCGGCGATGGCGGCCGGGAAGCGGCGAAGTTCTTTTTGGAGCGGGCTTCTTTCGCGTCTGCCTTGTTGTCGGAAGGCGCTGTCTGTTTGAGGGTGTTGCCGAATGCGGGCAGATACTTGCGCGGGTCAAGCGTATCGAACCTGCCGGTAAGATGAAAGGCCGACAGGGTCAAGGCGATGCCCAAAACAAAGGCAATACCTAATGATAGAGAGGACCTGCCGTTTTTTTTCCGGCGGGTCCTCTTTTTTCGCGGGACAGATTTCTTTGGCGCGTCTGAGCCGGTGGCAACTGCGGGTCTGTTTGTTTTTTTTGAGGACAAGGGCATGGCGCTATGGTGCAGACAACTTACAACTCACTGCATCTTTGATTCCATCTTTACTTCCACAATTTTGGGAAGACTGCGCACCATTTGCAGGGCCATACGCAGCTGATTGTCTTTTTCCAGCATAGCTCTAGTGTCATTGTCCACCAGTTTGGGTTTATCCGTATCTTTGCCGCCGGCGTCCTTCACCGTGCCGTTATCCAGATGGCGGGACAGATCTTTTTCTCGCGGGCCGGTGAAGCGGGATTGTTTGCCCTCTTCGCGGGGCGTTTCAAAGGATATTTCCAAGTCCGGCTTTATTCCTTCAGCTTGAATGGAACGGCCATTCGGTGTGTAATAGCGGGCTATGGTGATTTTGATGGCGGTGCCGTCTCCCAGAGGTTCGATTTTTTGTACCGACCCTTTGCCAAAGGTGCGTTCCCCGATAATCACGGCTCGATTGTGATCCTGAAGCGCTCCGGCAACGATCTCCGATGCCGAGGCTGAACCCTGATTCACGAGCACCACCAGGGGACAGACGATATCCGACGAGGCATTTTTCGCCTCGTGAGTTTCAAGCACCGCTCCGTTACGGCCGCGCATGCTTACTATAGCGCCCTGTCTCAGGAACACGTCGGCCACGGAAACTGACTGTTTGAATAATCCGCCAGGATTGTTGCGTAAATCAAAGACTATCCCTTTGACCAACGCTTTTTGGGATTGATCGCGCAAGGCGTCAAGCAGTTCGGGGGTAGTGCGGTCGTTAAAGCGTGTCAGGCGAACCCACAGGTAACCGTCTTCATCAAGAAAGCGGGATTTCACGCTGATAAGGGGAATGGCGTCCCGCACAATTTTGACTGTGGCGGGCACTTTAGCGTCCTTATGCATGATCAGCAGTTCCACGGAGGTGCCTTTGGGCCCCCGGATTTTCGATACCGCCTCCTGGGTGCTCATATCCTGGGTGAGTTGCCCGTCGACGGAAAGAATAATGTCGCCGGCCTTCAGGCCGGCCTTATCCGCCGGAGTATCCTCAATGGGCGAAACGACGATAAGTTGGTTGTTTTCCGTCGATATTTCTATGCCTATGCCGAAAAACTCCCCGGAGGTCGCCTCCTGCATTTCTTTAAAGTCTTCTTTATTAAGAAAGGTGGAGTGGGGATCCAGCGCTTCAAGCATGCCTTTAATGGCGCCGTTCATTACCTCTTCGCTGGTCACTTCACGTACATAGCCGCTGCGAACCAAGTCATACGCCTTGGCGAACCGCTTCATATCATTAAATTTACCGTCACTGGAAGCAACGCTGTGGACGGCGGATGTCAATACCGCCAGCAGACAGAAAACGGACAGAATTTTGATAAAAAGACGCATGGGTATCCTCCAGGCAAAAACACGTCGTCCGCTGTGTTTTTTTCATCATTTCAGTAGTTGCCTATCGCGCAAGCCACTGCTCAGGGTTAATGGCTTTTTGCTTAAAACGCAATTCAAAATACAGGCCGGAGCTTTTTATCGCCGGATAATATCCCACCGTGCCGAGTTGCTGGCGGCTTGCCACATCTTGTCCAAGCTGCAAAGGGCTGTTGCCGAGAAAGGCATATAACGAATAATAATCGTCCCCATGCTGTAAGATAAGCACCGTGCCGAATCCTCGCAGTACGTCATTATGCACGACTTTGCCTCCGGCGACGGCCCTGACGGTTTCTTTTTCCGCCGTGGCGATGCCGAGACCGCGTGAGGCCGGAACCGCCTGAGGAGCATAGCCCTGAATGATTTTCCCTATAACGGGCCAAGGAAGTCGGCCTTTACTTTTTTCTATATCCTTGCCGGTCCTCTGGGTAATTTCCAGGTTGAGGCTTTCCACCAACGCCAGTATCGCATCCAGTTCGCTTTCCGCATCAACGCGTTGCAGACGCAGTTCCGCTAAACGTTTGTCGTAAGAGAGGCGGTTGTGCAGTAGCCGACGTTTTTCTTCATTGACGGCATTGAGACGGTTTTGCATCTCGCGGGAAATCTTATCACGTTTGCCTATGATTTTAATTAATTTCGCCTCTTGCTCATCCAGTTTTTTTCTGTAGCCTTCAAGGACAGCATACAATTCTTTGGACCATGCGTATTCCCGGTCTGTTTGCGCCCAGTCCGCCATATCCCTGTTCCCCACGGCAATACGCTTGCCGCTTATTTCCCAAAGCAAACACAAGGCATCCGTCTGCGCTTCTTCCGTTTTTGCCTGTTCTCCAAGGAGCGTTTCGTATTCGACACGGACGGCATCATCAGCAAGAGCAAGATCCCGAAGTTTGGCATGCTGCAGTTCCAAGCCCTTTTCCAACTCTAAAATACGCGTTTCCGCCGCACTCAAATCGGCATTGAGCTGACGTTCTTGTTCGCTTAAACGCTTTAAACTTTGTTTGCGATCCGCAGCCTTTTTTTGTTCCTGAGAGAGTTTTTTTTCCAGTTGTTCAAGGGAGGAAGCGGCTCTCGCCGGAAAAACAGGAAAAAATGAACTGCCCAGCAATATGAAAAACAACATATATGGCAGAACGTGTTGCGCAAAGAAACGGTCGGCCGGAAAATCGTCACACGGACGGCAATCCCGGGAGCAACACCGGGAGTTGTTTGCGAACGCCGGGAACATCACCTCAGACCAGGCCACGGTTCAAAACCTTTGCAAAGGACACTGGAGACATAAGGGGTTCGATTTTTTGCAGAAGCGGTTCCCCGTACGCACGATGAGGGCGTGGTATTCGTTAAAAAGTTCCGTATCAAGCGGTAAAGCGTCCATAAAAAAAGCGCGGATGCTTTCGTACGAACTGTTTTCGGAGAACAGTCCGTGGCGGCTGAAAATGCGGCGGGTGTAGGCGTCAACCACGAATGAGGGGCGATTCAGGGAGTATAGCAGAATCGCATCCGCCGTTTCCTGCCCTATGCCACGTACCTGCAAAAGCTCCCGGCGGAGCTTCTCGTCTGTTTCCCCCTGCATATACTCCAGAGTCAGATCGCCGGGAGAACGATTCCATCCGATAAAGGAGCGCATATATTCCAAGAGATTTCGCAATCTCTGTGCCTTGAGTTTAAAAAAGCCCGAGGGGCGCAAAGCTTCTTCCAAAAGTTCCGGCGGCATATCCCAAAGAGCTTCAGGCCGTAAAGCGTTTTTTACCCGCAGCAGCGCCAGAGCTTTTTCCACGTTGCGCCAGGCGGTATTTTGGGTGAGCACGGCACCCACGGCTACTTCAAAGGAGCTGTCCCCAGGCCACCAGCCGCAGGGGCCGAAGTACCCAGCCATCGCCGCATACATTTGCATAAGCAGGGGATGGCGGGCTTGTGCTTTTTTGCTGACCGGAGGCATATGTCCGCAAGGGGATGCTACCCTCATTTCATTGTTTCTCAATTATGCTTCATCCAAAAAGTAGGGCCGTCCATTCGCCTTTGCTCAATCGTTGCGCCTTGGCAAAGCCTTGTTCAAGGAAGCTTGCTTCCACGTCATCAGCCTGCGTGCCCAGTATGCCCGACAGTATCAGCAGAGACCGGGATACTGCTTGTGGGCGGGCCAAGGATGCAATTTGCGGAGCCATGTCCTTGAGAGGATCGGCCAGAATATTCGCCATCACAAGGTTATACGGGCCGACGGCCTCCTCGATGCTGCCTCGGCATATCTGGAGATCGGCCGCTGGCACGCCGTTATTGTTTCTGTTTTCTTCGGCGTTAAGGATGGCGGAAGGATCCGTATCCAATCCGTCCCCTGTAAGGCCGAGTTTAGCGCAGGCAATGGCAAGAATACCCGATCCGGTACCGATATCAAGAAAACGCATGCCTTTTTGCAGCTTGCCCGTAGCGGCGAATAGCGAGACGGCATCAAGGCACAGGGAGGTTGAGGCGTGGTGGCCGGTGCCGAAAGCGGTTTTTGGTTCAATGATGATCGGAATGAGCGCGCTTGCCGCGTGTTCTTCTTGCATCCAGGGCGCCAGAATAAGAAAATGGCTGCCGCATTCCACCGGAGTGAAAAACTCCTTCCAGGCTTCTGTCCAATTTTTCTCTTCTATGTTTTCCGTAACGATCCGCAACATGGGTAAGGTCGGAGCGAGGGCTTGCGACAGCGCATCGCTGAAGGACTCATGCGTAAAATAAACGGTACAGCGCATTTCTCCTGTGGGCAGGCTTTCTTCTTCCCATCCATGGGGAATATGCAGGGTCAGCAACGCTAAAAGCTTTGTGAAATTATCCTCGGAATGCCCCGCAGGAAGGGTGGCCGTGCACTTGACGAGTTGCGTCATATATTTTTCTCCCGGGAACGCCGCAAGCCCATATGACGGCCCGTGCGTAAAGGCGCGTATACGCGCCTTTTCGCACGGAAACAAGCCAGGGACGCGTATCGTTCGCGTGCGCACAAAGAACAGCGGCACGTCGTGCAAAGGCGGGAAGACGCTGGAATATTTTCACTTTGAAAATAGCTCCGTCAACCGGCAGCGTAAGCGTCGGCTCTCGTGCATGAGGAGTAGGCGAAACTTGTTTTCGCCGAAGGCGACGAGTGCAACGTTTCAAAGTTAATCTGCTCTAGACGTCGCCAGCGCAGCCGCTCCGGCAGGATGCGCAGCCGCCGGCGAAGCCTTCTTCGGATTCTATGCTGAAACCTCTGTCTGAGAAGTCCAGGGTAATTTTTTTGAGTACGCGCAAGAGTTCTTTATTAACGCAAAAAACATACTCTTGCGCGACAAACACATCATCGGAATCGCTCGGAGAATCCAGCGCCAGGGACAGACTAGGGCCGTTGCATCCCCCAGGAGCAAGGCAAACGCGAATCGGCGATTTTTCCTTGTCGTCAAAATAGGCATCCAGTTCTTTGCAAGCGGCATCGGTAACGACAATCATTGTTTTCTCCCCAGGGCGTCGTATGAGTTAGAAACCGCCGCAATACGAGCAACAATCGCCTATTGCCCGGGGCCGCATCCGCCTGCCGACGCGCAGCTTCCGCATTTGCTTCCCGTATCGGACAAGGGGGTTTCAGATTCAACAGAAAAGCCCATATACGAATAGTCGACAGTCACATGGGATACTTGGGCAAGCAACTGCTTGTCCATACAAAAGTTGTATCCCTTCTCCTCAGCCTTGGTATCTGTAATTTTAGGCTCGTCCAGAGCCAACGCGAGTCTCGGCCCGCTTCAGCCTCCCCCGGACAGGAAAACCCTGATGGAACTTGGAGGATTGCCTTCAAAATAGGCATCCAACTCTTTTTTAGCGGAATCCGTCACTGTAATCATGTGAACCTCCATCGCTCGTTTCCATTCAGGTAATGCCTGAGCGAGCTTTGTCAACGCAATATGCCTTGTTTCCAGAAGAAAAAATTTTTTTGCATAGGCACCTTTTCCATACCACAAATAATCCGCATCCAAAAGCGCATTATTGTCATACGGCAACAAACGGGTTACTTTGGGGAGCGTTGCCGGATTTCCGCTTATGGGCGGAAAAGGCGCGCTGTCAGCGGCGCGGGGCGTCACGGCAGGAAAAGTTTGTTGCGGAGGCGTATATGTCAGGTTCTTCAATTCCTATTATGTCACTCTCTTCCTGTAAGTCGGGTCCACTTATCTCATCTTCGGATATGGCGCGCATTTTTGACGCTCTGACGGACAACCTGCTAAAACGGTACAGTAAATGCCGGGATTTCGCCCTTATAGGCATCCAGCGTCGAGGGGTAAGTATAGCCGAGGAACTTTGCGATCGTATGTCCCGCAAACTTGGGATATCCGTACCTGCCGGTTCCCTTGATATCACCCTGTATCGGGACGACTGGACCACCAAAGGCCCCAAGCCTTCGGTCGGCGAGACCCTCATCCGTTTTGATGTTGAGGGCAAAAACCTTGTCCTGGTGGATGACGTCTTATATACTGGGCGTACGGTCCGTGCCGCCCTTGAAGCGCTGGCGGATTTCGGCCGGCCGAGTAAAATCGAATTGTTGGTGCTGGTGGACCGCGGCCATCGCGAACTGCCTATCCATGCGGATTATGTGGGTGTACGCTGTCCTACGGACAAGGGAGACCACGTGAACGTGCTGATGCGGGAGATCGACGGAGAGCAGGGAGTGCGCCTCGTCACCAGATCAGTTGCAACGTAAAATGGTGCCGACAGACTGTGCGCCCAGGTTGCGTGAGCGCCGAGGATGACATTGTATACACAAAGGAGCCGTATATATGCATTACCGTACCCTTTGCCTTATCAAACCTGATGCTGTCGAGCGCGGCCTGAGCGGCGCTATTCTGGACATGATCCAGAATAGCGATCTGAAAATTATCGCCATGAAGATGCTGCGCCTCACTCAAGCCGAAGCTGAAGGCTTTTACACAGTCCATAAGGAGCGCCCTTTTTTTGACAGTTTGACCCGATATATGTCTTCAGGACCCATCGTGGCGGCGGTCCTTGAAGGCGAGGACGCCGTGGCCCGTTACAGGGCGCTTATGGGCGCGACGAATCCGGCCGATGCGCAAGACGGCACTATCCGCAAACGCTATGCCGTTGACGTGGAAGCTAATGCCGTACACGGTTCCGATGCGCCGGAAACGGCTTCTATTGAAATATCCTATTTTTTCAGTGCGTTGGACCTTGCCGGCTGGCCCGCATAGTGCATGGGCGGTATTGAGAAGCACATTCTGGTACCTCTCAATAATTCCGTGGCGAATGTGGCTGAGTTTTTTCGTTGCCGTCCGCACGCGAAACAGGGACGCGCTGTTTCGCGTGCGGGCGGCATACGTGTTCGGCTTGCAGGAGGTAAGCTTATTTCGGCTTGGAAACCTTAAATTCGTCACGGCGGTTTTTTGACCACGCGACTTCTCCACTGCCGGATACCGCGGGATGAAGCTTGCCGAAGCTGACCATTTCCATCTGGCCGACGCCGACTCCGAGGTTGAGCATATATTCATAGGCGGCGCGGGCGCGGCGTTCGCCAAGGGCCAGGTTATATTCTTCCGTACCGCGTTCATCACAATGGCCTTCGATAATCACCCGCAGTTGGGGGAAACGCTTTATGATCGAAGCTTTCTGTGTCAGAGTGCTTTTTGCTTCGGCAGAGAGGGAAAAGCTGTCATAGTCGAAGTAGATGATGCCGTCGCTGATGTTCATGGCTGCCTGACGTTCTTCGCCGGTCATGGAGAGTTCTTCCTCTTCGCCTCCGGGGGTGAGGCTATCCGCCTGTTTCTTGGCGCAGCCGAATCCGGCAATAAGAACTAGAGTCAGGAGCAGCAAAAGTCCGTTACGCAATGTGGTGTTCATAAAGCCTCCTTACGCGGCTTGTGGCATAAACAATTGATAGGGTTCCTTCGTTGTTTTCAATACTCCGCCGGAGCGACTTTCGCTGTGCGATGCCTGCGGCGGGATGGCGAAGCGCCGTCGATACGCTTGGCGCGGGTTCGGTAAATTTCATGTCGCCGTGAAGAGCCGGGCATAGGGTCTCAATGTCGCGACGCGTCACTCTCTTGCCCGCATCGACCGGCTCCATGCCGGAAAGGCGGCATCGCCGGCTCCTGAGGGCAGTAGCTTGGGTTCACCTCCGTTACGGGTGGTTATATAGATGGACTTTTTCCCGTTGCGTGTGGACATAAAGGCGATAAAGTAGCTGTCCGGGGCAAAGGCAGGTTCTTCATCGCTACCTGGACCGAAGGTAAGTTGCCGTTCTTGTCCGCTGATTAAATCTTGGACATAAATGCGATGCCCGCCGCCTTCCTGTCTGGCGTACGCGATAAGGGTACCGTCCGGGCTGATGGACGGATCCGTGTTATAATTGCCGTACTGGCTGATGCGGCGTACTGATCCGGAACGCAGATCTTTCAGAAAAATCTGTGGACCGCCCATGCGATTGGAAGTGAAAGCCATCAGAGTACCCTTGGCGTCCACGGACGGAGATACGTCTATGGACTGGCTTTCATCCAGCTTCCCTTGTTTTTCCAAGCTATGACCAAGGATGAATATGCTGGGATTTCTGCCGTCGGTCAGACTGACGGCCACGCGGCCGTCAGGCAGATATGTCGGTCCGATGACGGTATTGCCAGGAAATTTGATGCGTTGCGTACTTTTGCTGCCGGTATCATATATGCCGAGACCGTGAGAACGCTTATCAATGTGTGTGAAGATCACTTTTCGTCCATCCGGCGACCATGAGGGCGAAAGGGCTTCTCCCTGCATGTTGGTCAGTCGATGTAAATAGCGTCCATTAGGACGTACGGACCATACATCCCTTTTACGAGCTCCGTCCGTTTTGATAAAGGCCATGGAAGAACGAAAAAAATCGCCGCGTCCTATGACCGCTTCCAAAAAATCATCGCAGAACTTGTCCGCCACGTCCAGGAGAGCGTCCTCTCCATCTTTCACCGCATAGCGGTTGCCGAACATCAACGATCCTTGGGCCACGCTGAAACAGCGTAATTCCACCATGGAAGGATCATTCCAGTTGGTGGTGATCAGCAGTTGGGCATTGGCCAGAGAAAAACGCTTGAAGTCAATGCCGTCGGCCGTGGCTCCGCTGATCGCGCCCCCCCCCGGAATACCGTTGGGATTGATGACATTGACGAAGGGCAACAAAGTCATATTGGCGCCGATGGCTTTTTGCAGAGCGGCGGCCCGGCTGGAATTGCCGAGGGGGGCGGCCTGCACGATATTCGTCATAGTGTTGCCGGGGCTGGTGACGTCTACGGTAAGCGCGGCCGAAACAGACGGAGGCATTATCAGGCAAACCATAAGGAATAAAGCCGCCCAAAAGGCAGAAGTGCCGCAGCCTGCGTATCGGGATGGTGTCATACTCATGCGTTGCTGTTTCCTCTTGCTAAAAGTGTTGCTGGATTATCGGGCCCCTAACGCTTCAGGAGTAAAACGAATGTCGATATCCGCGCAGTCCGGCCTGGGTGGAGGTTCCAGCGTATTGGTGGCGGCAACGGCTTGAAGCACTGTTGCGTCAAAATACGCGTTTCCCGAGGAGGAAACGATGCGCGCGTTTTTGATTGTCCCGTCTGGATCAATCTGAATGTTTACCACGGTCGTGTATTTTTTGCGATCGCTACGTCCGGGCCAAGCCCAGTTGGCGCTCACGCGGGAGACGATGGACTCCTGATATGACCCCAGGACGCCGTAAGCGTCCCCGCGGTCGCCTCCCTGTCCGTTATCCGCTTCAGCCGTGCCGGCGCTGCCCAGTTCTTCGCCCAGGGCGCTCAGCACGGAGGACAGATCCTGCCCCTTGCCGCCCGTTGTTCCCCGTGCGCTGTTTTTTCCCCTGTTTCCGCTAATGTCTCTGTCTAAGGAGTTGAGCGCCTCCGCAAGAGTATCGCCGGGTTTTTTGCTTGCGGCGTTTTTAACAGGCTTTTCCGCTTTAGCGGCGTCGGCGGTTTTCGCTCCTGTCTTCTCAGGGTGTTTGGGAACGGCAACGGTATTCGGAGGCGGCTGCTCCGCCGGCTTTTCAATGGAACGGACATTCGGCTTGGGCTTGAGTTTGTCCGGGGCGTTCACCCTGGGCACACTTTTCACCTGCGTATCCGCAGGAGGTTTGTCAATGGTCGACGCTTTTTCGGGATGGCCTCGAGACGCCTCGGGAAGGGCCGGTTTGCTGCCGGGCAGATTTTTGCCCTCTTTGCCTATGGAAACAAGACCGGAAACAAAGCGTCCCTGGGCAGGTTCAACCACGGGCGCTTTGGGTGCAGGCCAGAAAAGCGCCAGCACCACAAGCGCCAGATGCAGGCATAAGGAGAGCAGAAAGCTGGACAACTGCTCAAAGCGCACGTCTTACCGACTCCTGTCCTGTCCCTTGGCCGGCGGGGCCATCCGCCCGACGGGGGGCTCATCGTCGATACGCTCGGCCACGATACCCAGAGTATCTATGCCGGCAGCCTTTATTTTACCCATGACATAGACTACCGTACCGTAGGGAACTTCTTTGTCTGCCTGCAAAAATAACGAGCGATTGGCGTCTTTGACGACGGTGGCGAGTTTTGCGGCCAAGCCTTCCATAGTTTCCGGATATTCGTTGATATAGATGCTGCTGTCCTTTCTGATGGTGAGCACCACGTTATCATTGCCCGCAGGCAATGATTCCACCGCCTGGGTTTGAGGCAGATCCACGTCAAGCCCTTCGGTCAACATGGGGGTTGTGACCATAAAAATAATCAAAAGAACAAGCATGACATCCACAAAAGGCGTCACATTGATTTCCGACACGAAGCTTTTGCCGTTGCCGACTGAAGCGCCCATAGCGCTCTCCTTTACGCTTTGCCGCCGTGCGAGGAAACGGACGCGTCATGGACAGGAAACGGACGCGCGCCTTTGGAATCACTGTGGGCGTTGAGTTCGCGCTGTACCCGGTTAAGGAACACGCCGGCGAAATTCACCAATTCGCTTTCAATGTGCTGCATGACGCCTAAAAACGTATTATAGCCCACGGTTGCCGGGATAGCCACAAAAAGGCCTACCGCTGTGGCGATAAGAGCTTCGGAAATGCCCGGCGCCACAGTGGCTATGGAGGCGGTTTTCTGCTGGCCGATTTGGTGGAAGGAGTGCATAATTCCCCAAACAGTGCCCAATAAGCCGATAAAAGGCGCCGTATTGGCTGCTGTCGCCAAAAAAGAAAGTGACGAATTGAAGCGGGCCATGGTTTCGCTCACCCCCTGGCGTAACGCCCGGCGGACATTGTCGGAAACCACATCGCCGGAATTGCCCGCCTCTTTCAGTCGGTTAAATTCCGCAACGCCCTGCTGAGCCACGTGATACAGCGGCGAATTGACATCTCCGCCCAAAGATTGAACCGCCTCGCGTAAATCACGGGCATTGGTAAAGCGGCCAAGGCCGATGGCCGCCTTTTTTCTGGCGCTGCTCAACATAATGCCTTTATAGATGATCATCGTCCAACTGCTGACGGACATGAGCGTTAAAAGCAACAGCACCAATTGCGCCACAAGCGTGGCTTCCATAAATATATCTAAAAAACCCTTTTCTGCCATGACAGACGATTCTCCCTCTCTCTTGCCCCGTCCGGCGGCATTTTCCGATTCGGGGAAAAGCTCTGCAGCACGGGCGTTCCTTGCGCGAAACGTTGTGAAAATCCGTTGCAATGCATTGACGGAAGGGATGCCGCCGTTTAGCGCCCACTGTATAGCCTTGCGCCGACGACAAAACCCATCGTGCAACCTTTTATCTAGGGCATGTTAACGCTATGCCTTTTTGCCCTCTGGCTGAGTCAGATTTGTCTGCCCTCCCGGTCAAATACCGTTAAGAGTATATTCCCTCATGGCAGACTCATCTTCCTTGCCATAGAACAAAAATTCTATAGTGTTAACACGTCCTGGAGCATTTTCACTTTGAAAATGCGCTGTCAACCGGCAGGGTAAGCGTCGGCTCTCGTGCACGAGGAGTAGGCGAAACGTGTTTTCACCGAGGGCGACGAGTGCAACGTTTCAAAGTTAATTTGCTCTAGATACTATCTATATAGTCTATATAGTTTGTTTGTCCAGGTCAAAGGATGTTTTGCCTTTTTGCAAAAAATTGTTTTTCGCGGCAGAGTAGCGGAGTGCCCGGCATGAGCGAAAATTTGTGCGGCTACAGCACCTTTCCGCGTATTGCGCTTTTTTGCGGCTTTGTTAAAAAAGCGTATGAAAAAGCGCTTGCTGAGAAATCATGTTGTTACTTTTCCGTCGATACTCCGCGTTTTTCCTCGCGCGGTTTTTTTCGCCTGCCTATGTCTCTTTTTTTTACCGGCCATGGTTTGCGCCAAGGATGTGTATACCCTGCAGCGGGCAGTGGAAACCGCTTTGGAAGATAATTTTACCATTAAGGCTGCCGAAGCCGGGCATAAAGGAACTCAGGAAGGGGTCAAGGCATCTCGTAGCGTTTTCGGGCCGGTTCTAGGGGGTCGTTATGAATACAGCCGTCGCCAGCGGAGCCTCAGCGCCACGGGCGGCGCGCAAGATAAGGAATTATTCGCCTGGCGTGCCTTTATCACGCAAGATATCTTTTCCGGCTTTTCTTCCCTGGCGGATCATCAGAAGGCGATTTTGCAGGAAGAAAGCAGCCGAGCCGGCATTTCTCAGGCGCGGCTTGAACTTATCCGCACGGTGCAGGAACATTTTTTCACCTATCTCAAGGCGCAACGGAACGTCGTCAGCGCTAAGGATTCTCTTGAACGCCTGCGTTCCCAGCGGGAATCCAGTCAAGCCTTTTATAATGTCGGCGTATCGCCGCGCATAGACGTGCTTCAGGCCGATGTGGATGTTTCCACCGCGGAGAGTGCCCTTCTGGTGGCGGAAAATACAGTGGCAACGGAAAAAGCGCGGCTTAACACCCTTCTTCTTTTACCCATTGACGCGGATGTGGAGTACAAAGGCAGATTGGAATATACAGCGTTTTCCCGCGCTTTGGAAAGTTGCCTGGAGCAGGCGTACCGCCGCCGTCCCGATTTGATTATTGCCGAAAAGGCTGTGCAGATCGCGGAAAAAGATATACTTAAGGCCAAAAGCGGTTTTTATCCCACGATTTCAGCCCAGGCGTTCTGGAGAACGCAAGGCGGCAATCCTCTAGCTTCCGGCAGTCCCAGCGCAAGGACGCGCTTTAATGAGTGGACGGCGGGCATTTACAGCGAATGGCCGGTATTTGAATGGGGAAAAACGCTTTTTCAAACGCGCCAGGCTTTCCACAATCGCTCCAAAGTCAGGGCGGAAGCCGATAATCTCCGGCAGGAAGTGGGCTTTTTAATCAAAGAGCGCCTTTTGACCATGAGCGAGGCGGCTAAGCGTATCAAGGTAGCGCAGAAAGCCGTGGAGCAGGCCAATGAGGCGTACCGCATGGCCTCCGCCCGCTACCGGCAGCAAGTAGGCGCCATGACTGACGTGCTGGACGCTCATGCCAAACTTTCCTTGGCTGAGGCTTCGCTGGCCGGATCGCTTGCTGATTACAATATTGCCCTATCCAGTCTGTACGTTGCTATTGGAGAAGAAAATCCGGATCTTACGCCTTGATGCAAAAGAGGCGCGTCCTTTTATACCGAGTTGCTTTCAAAACGGCTTCCGCCGTTTTGAAAGCTCGGCCGCGGCACGAGCGCGGTCGCGCCTTGCCTCCGAAATGCTTCGCATTTCGACGCGACATTCTGTCGCTCTGATACCAAATTACAATCCTGTTGATTGCAACTTGGTATTACGCGGCGATTGCTTCGCGGCGCCCATGAGGCACAGGCCGCTGCTTGCCGCAGGATAGACGTTACAATGATTGTATGATCAGCGGCCGCAACATTTTTTGAATTTTTTACCGCTGCCGCAAGGGCAGAGTTCATTGCGGCCAATGCGCGGCTGTTCCCGGATATAGGGATCTTGCCCGTGGACATGTCCGTCCACATAGTACCATTGGCCTTCATACATGGCAAAGGAGGAGTCCTCGCGCAGTTCTTGAGGCGTGTCCTGCATGGTGAAGTGGGCGGTGAACGAAACTGTGCCCGTATCATTCGTGTCGCCGGGAGAGGCGGAATGGATCTCAAGACTGGTCCATGTGACGTGTGATGCCCATCGGGAGATTTCTTCCTCACTGACATCGCCGCGATGCTCCGGATGGGTTGAGTCAACCAGAAATGCGTAATTGCGTCGGCAATGTGCCGTAAAGCGCGCGCGCATCAGTTCTTCCGGCGTACGGGCGGGGGAGATTCCCTGAATAATCGGCTCACAGCAGGCGGAATAGGTTTTGTCTGAACCGCAAAAGCAAGATTCGTGACGCATTGCTCCTCCGGGATGCGTGGAAATGTTTAATGCGTATCTGCAAAAAGCGCGCTACGCTTTATCCTCCATATCCTGTTGCATAAACCCGATAAGGGATTGCTCACGGGCGGCGCGCCGGGCGGAGATCGTTTCCGGCGGCCACGCATAGAGGCCATTGCCGCTTTTCATACCCAGACGGCCGCTTTGCAGGGCCTTATCCATGAGGGGCCCCGCTTCGACGCGAGTCCCCAGTACGGGACAAATGTGCTCAAGCACGCTGTTAAAAATATCCAGCCCGCCCATATCGGCGCTTTCTATGGGGCCTGTTACCGAGTAACGGCGACCTAGGGTAAGAGAAACGGCCTTATCCACAGTTTCCGCGCTGGCCCACCCCTGCTCCACAATATGGAGAGCCTCGCGCAGGCATGCGGCCTGAATTCGGTTGACAATAAAGCCTTTCACTTCTTTTTCCAACTCTATCGGGACGTTGCCCAGAGATTTCACCCAACGGGCGCTTAAGGCGCGTATGGCAGGCAAGGTTGCCGGGATTGGAGAGATTTCCGCTGGAGACATGAGGTAGGGTGGCGAGAAGAAATGAATGGAGAGGAAGTATTCCGGCCGGGCCAAAGCGCTGCCGATGGCGCTGAGACTCAGTCCCGACGTATTGGTGGCAAGAACGGCTTCCGGTCGGCAATGCCGCTCCGCTATGGAAAAGGTTTTTTGTTTGATGTGCAAATCTTCGGCCACGGATTCCAGTATCAGGTCGGCGCCGTCAGCGGCTTCTTCCACGCTCGTTACCGGGATGATGCGTTTTTTGAGGGAAGCGCCCTGATTTGCCGGCATAAGCTGATGCGCTTCATACAGCGCAATGGCGCGCTCCACTCCGGCCATGCCCTTATCGAGACTTTGTTGTGACCGACCGAACAAGCGCACGGTATAACCGGCTTTGGCGGCAAGAAAGGCTATCCCGTGTCCCATGGTTCCCGCACCCAGGCAGGCGACGGTTTGGATTTCCGGTATGCGCATGACAATATTTTCCTTTTCCAAAGGTTGCGCTATTCTTTTGTCCGGCAAAGGCATGTCGGATGACGAAGATACGCTATTCACCGTGGTCGCGGCAAGTTCCTTGTTTTCAAACCCTCATATGCGCCGCCGGGCTCATTTTGCCTGTTCCTTCTCTTTTTCCCGATGGTATCCCTCACTGTATCCTTTTTCGACTTCGTCCGCCTTACGTTCCAGTTTCGCCTGGGCTTTGCCGGCCGTTTGGCCCACCCAACTGCACGCGCTGAGAACACACATGGACAACATACATATCACCAGTATTCGCATATGCTCCTCCTTCCTGTTTCGGGGCCGTACGCCGCATGCCGCGCGCGTGCGGCTTTTTTTCGGGACATACGAGAGCGCCAACGCGGCTTGCATGGAGTCACGCCACCGCTACCAATCGGACGGCTTCCCCACCGGGCCGCAAGGAAGCTCCTCCCCAAAGGCATACGCCGCCGGGCGCAGGACATCCTCCAGCCGCTTCCTGACGAAAGCGGAAAGCGCCGGGCGCAATGCTTCAGCCGTCCACCCAGGGGCCGGGACCACAAAGGCTTTCAGACGGTGGCCTTCTTCAGGCCGCATCAGTCGCACGGAACATTCCCGTACGCCCTCATGGCCTTGTAGCACCTCAGCCACATGGTCGGGGAACACGTTGACCCCGCCGATTTGCACCGCCTTATCCCGTCTGCCTTGGGGGTAAAAGCTATGATGATCCATCCAGGCGACATTGTCCAGTAAGGGATAGCTGCGCAACTCCCCATCGGGCAGCAGCCGCTGCAAGACATCTTCGCCATTGTGCGTGCCGCGTCGCACGTGGGGCAGCAGGACAAAAGGCATGTCCGGCCGCTCTCGCCGGCAGACAGCGCCCATTTCCGAGGCGCCGAAAAATTCAACTACGCGAAACGCCTGCCCCATAAGCGCGGACATCACCTGCGCAGGGAGGGGAGCAGTCGCGCTGATAAGCGCAATATCCTCTCCCTCGCCGGAGCTTTGTCCTGCCCAGCCTTTCACGTCCACCAGACGGGTCCAGAGCAGAGGAATGCCCACCACCATATCTCCCGGGCGCATCTGGGCGAACACCACTGTCGGCAACGGGGGGCAGGAGCGAATGGGAATGTCCAGGGTCAAGGGAAGCAGCAAGCCAAAGGTAAAACCGTACATATGATGCATAGGCGCGGTGACCAACGCGGCGCGCCTACCCGTCAGCAGAGGGGCTATGCTGGTGATCTCCTGCCGCAGATGGGCTTCCAGGTGGGTGCAGGGCTTGGGCATGCCTGTGGAGCCGGACGTGAAGAAGGTGATCGGTCGCGCGCCTTCGCGCCACAAGCGTAACGCCGTGTCGGCAAGATCCTCCGCCCGCGCGGCCAGATCCGGCACATCCAGCCGGACGTGGAACATACGCGCGTATCGTTCGCTGATCGCCCGCAAGACATCGGCATCGCATCCGGCGTCCTGCCAACTGCCTGCGCCGAACTCCCGCGGCGGTCGCGCGGGACGCGCCAAGGGCGCGCCCCGGCCCAACTCCTGTTGCGCGATGGATTGCAAAATGGCGAGAAAGCCCCGCTCATCAAGATGCGGGGCGCGTTCTATATCCAGATAGTTCTGATATGTCATGACGGCGATGAACTGGCTGCATGTTTCCTCCCGTATTTTCGGGAAGATACCACAAGGCTCTATAAAAGTAAAGTCAATTGACGACACTTCCTAAGGGAAACGCTTCCATATGATCAACTCCGCAGGACAATATGGGCCTGCCGCTTATGAGCGATGTCGGCGCAACTGCAGCGCACGCGCCGGGTTGCGCCGGCGCGCAGCAGGGAAATGCCTATGCAACAATCCAGGGCTTGGGCCAAGGGAGTATGACCGTAGACCGGCGCATTGCGGCGCCCCGGTCCCTGGGCGCCGCCGGACAGCAGGACCAGCGCGTCGTCGGCGGCGGCAACGCCCCACTCCACATCCATGGCGACGTCTGCCGGGCGTGACGCGTCCAGACAGAGAAACACCGCGCCTTCAGTTTGCGCAATCCCCTGCCCGGCCACTTGAGGACAGCACGCGGCAAAACGCGCATCCGTCTCATCAGCCGCGCCGACAAGCACCCTGTCCGCCCGCCCCGATTGCAACAAAAGCCTCCCGGCCGCCAACGCGCCGGCAAAAGAAAGCTCGAACTGGGAAATCGTCAGGCAGGGGCCGCGTATGTCCAGCAAAAGGCTGATCATGCCCGCGCCCATATTGTTGACCGCGTGGGAAAAGGCGGTGGGAGACGACAATCGGGGACCATGTTCCAAAACGGAATCCATGAAGTCCATATTCATCTCCGAACTGCCGTAAGCCGTTCCCAGCGCCAGAGCCGTCCGCGCGCTGTCGGCCTTTCCCGCTGCCCGTAGCGCTCTGACGGCGGCAAGCAACGCCATGCGGGCGAAATGGGGGACGCGGCGCAGGGAGGCGCCGGGCAACAGGGTCCGCAGTTCTCCGGTATCCGTTTTTCGAGAAACACGCAGGGCTTCCCCGGCAAGGAGTTCGTCCCA
The DNA here is from genome assembly GCA_031279825.1 of Desulfovibrio sp. GTDB lineage: Bacteria > Desulfobacterota > Desulfovibrionia > Desulfovibrionales > Desulfovibrionaceae > Frigididesulfovibrio. Next base: position 53,849 of record JAITHT010000070.1, read on the forward strand.
GGACAGGCAGTGCGCCAGGCCGATGCCGCTCACAGCAATGGGAAAAGGCCGTTTCACGCCCCCTCCCTGCCGGGGACCGCGCCCAGGAGCAGGGCCGCGTTCCCTCCGCCGAAACCCAATGATGTGGAAAGCGCAAAGGGCGTGCGGGTCGGGGCTTCTTCCGTTGTTGGGCGTATCATTGTTTCCGGATCCGGCTGCTCAAAACCAGGGCTGCACGGCACAATGCCCTGGGTCAGAGCCACAAGGGAGAGCAATGCCTCCAGAGCGCCCGCCGCGCCCAGGGTATGCCCGGTGCAGCCCTTGCCCGCCCAGACGGGAACCCCCGGCAGCATCGAGGCCAGGGTGCGCCCTTCCACCTTGTCGTTGTCAGGAGTGCCCGTGCCGTGAGCATTGACAAAGGCCATATCTCTGGCGTCCAGAGCCGCTTCAGCCAAGGCTTCCCGCAACGCCGAAGCAAGGCCGCGTCCTTGCGGATGCGGCGCGGTGAGGTGGTAGGCGTCCGCCCCCGCGCCGTAGCCGAGCAGATAGCCTATGATGTCGGCCCCGCGTTGTCCGGCATGCTCCATGGATTCCAACACAAATACCGCCCCTCCCTCCCCAAGGTTCAGACCCTTGCGGCGCAGGTCAAAGGGGCGGCAGGGCCGGTCGTCGTAAATCATCAGGCGGGCGAATCCCGTATGCGGCACAAGACTCAGGGCGTCGGCGCCGCCGCAGATCACGCAGGGGCATTCTCCGTGACGGATCAGATCCATGCCCAGCCCCAGCGCATCCGCCCCGGATGTGCAGGCGTCGGTCACCGTAAGGCGCGGCCCCTTGGCCGGGATGGGCAAGGCCAGGGCGAGGTTGGCCGCGAAGTAATCATCCCGGTCGGAACAGCCGGAGGACAGGCCGGCTTTGAACGCCGCGTAGCTTTCAATAAAATGCAGGGCGCTGCCGGCAGTGGTGCCGAGCACGACGCCCGCCGCTTCCATGGTCCCGATCGGCAACTGCGCCCGGGCGAGAGCGGCACGGGCGGCGTATTCCGCAAGGGCCAGGGTATCGGCTGCCGAATGCCGCCGCTTGCCTGGAAAGCATGCCTCCCCTATGCCGCAGAAGGGGAAGGGCAAGGCTCCGTCTCCCAAAGCGCTGTGGGGAAGCAAGGGGCGCTCCCCCGCGCGCATGGCCCGCCAAACCCGCTCGGGGCTATTTCCCGCAGCGCAGATGCAGCCCATGCCGGTGACGGCCACCGGGGACGCGGCGCCGCTATGGGCGGCCACCTTAGGCATTGCTCCCTTTGGCGACAATAAAGTCGGCCAGAACGTCCAGAGAGGTAAAGACCGCTCCGGCTTCTTCCGCATCGGCAATGCTTACGCCAAAATGCTTTTCCACCAGCACCACCAGTTCAACGGCATCCAGAGAGTCCAAGCCAAGACCGGAGTCGCCGAATAACGGAAGGCAAGGGTCAATGTCGGCCGGAGTGATGTCTTCAAGACGCAGATCGCGCACCAGAGCTTCCTTGAGGGTATCCAGAATCCGCCCTTTACGCATGTGGCCTCCAGAGGTCGTAGAAGTTATAAAATTGGTACGGGTATCTGCGCGTCACGTCTTCCATGCCCTGCGCAAAGCGGGCGGCGTAGGGCAGAAAAACATCCGGATCCTTCCGCGGCAAGGCGGGGGGAATATGCAGGCATTCGGCGTACACGGCGCGTATACCTGTTTCGGTCATGACGACAAAGACAATCGCCAGCGCCGCCCCGGTGATGGAAGCCAAGGCATAGGCCGTTGTCGGCAATCGGATAAGGCCGTGTAAAAAAGGAACGAGAACCGACTTTTCTCCTTCAGCGCCCTGGCGCAATAGTCTGTCACCCATCAGGCAGACGATTTCTCCCCGGCGCAAGGCGGCGGCGGCCCCCGCAAGCGCTCCCGGATCGGCGGCATCAAGAATATTCACCAGAGGGCCTTTGCCGTGCTCAAAGTAGTGACTATCCACATCGCCCGGATCCCGATGCTGAACGATGTGCACGGGGCGCCCCGCTCCCGCCGGCCAGGCCATGCCCAGTTGCCAAGGCCCCACATGCCCTGTCAGCACAATGCAGCCCCTGGCGTCGTTTAGCGCTTTCAAAAACCTTTTCCGTTCCGGGCAGGGGGCAGGATCCAAGGAAAAACGACCGGTGACGCCCGCAATGATCCGTTCCAGCAAAATCCGGCCAAAGGCAAGATACAGGCGGAACACATGTCCAAAGGCGCTCAGGGATCCTGACGGGGCGAAACGGCGCCGCACATACGGCAACGCGCGCGCCCGCACCGAGGGAAGCAAGGCGTAATAAAACACAACCACCCTCAACAAAAAACGGGCAACCCATACCGCCCGCAGCCGGACCAGCATATAAAAAATCGTATGCTGCAAACGGGATCCCAGACTGCGGCTCGACCAACTCACGCTTCCCGCCTTTTCCGTAGCGTGCGGGCCAGGCCAAGCGCCGCGCTGCCCACTATACAGGCAGTCAACAGGCCCAAAAGCGGCGCCATGCACAAGGCCCCTGCCGCCCAGTCGAAAACCCGCTGCCATGCTTCATGCCCGAGAGTCCGAATCGAAAACTCGGTCAGCCATTCCCCCTGGCGCAGCCTGTACCCGACCAGCACGCAGAGACCCGGCACAAAGGGCGGCCACGTCAACGGCGCCACGGACACGGCCGCTGCACGATGCAAACGGAACCATCCCACGCACAAGAGCAGCAAAATGCTCTGCAGCCCTGGCAACGGCAAGGTGGAAACAAACACGGACAGCCCCGTGGAACGGGCCAGATCAGCCGGAGTGGCGTTATGGGCCAGCAAATGCCGCAACGACGCCAGAGGGCGCAGCGGGGAAAGCCGATCCCGGGAAGCGCCCGCATAACAGGTAAAGGGAAGCGGCAATAAAGCCCGGATGGTCAGGCGCGTATTCAGCAGGGAAATACGCAGGTTGTCGCGAAAGAGCCGGAAATGTGAGATGCGCTCCCCGCGCGGCGGGTAGTAGACCCGAATCGGAATCTCGCACAGCGCAAACCCGGCCCACGCGGCCCGCACGACCACCTCCACCTCAAAGCTGTAGCGCGTCTCCGTAAGACGCACACAGTCGAACAGCTCCAGCGGATAGGCTCGAAAGCCGCTCTGCATGTCCTGCACCGCAATCCCCGTTTGCGCGCGCATCCAGAAGCCGGAAAAGGCCCGGCCAAAACGGGCGGGCGCCGGCACATGCGGAACGGAAAAATCCCGCCGACCGATGATCAGGGCATTGGGATCCTGCTCAATGCGTGCTAAAAACAGGGGAATATCTTCCGGGTGATGCTGTCCGTCCGCATCCAGGCTAATCATGTGCGTTGCCCCACGCGCGGCGGCGGATTTGGCCCCTGCCAGCAACGCGGCTCCCTTGCCCCGGTTTTCCCCCAGGCGGACGCATTCGACCGGCAGCCCGGCAAGACCTTCAGGGCCGCCGTCGGTAGAGCCGTCGTCCACAACCAGCACGGGAGAATGCACGCGTAGCGCGCGCTCCACCACATCACGCAGACAGGCCCCGTGGTTATATACCGGGATAACGACGGCGACTACGGGCAAAGCGTTCCCTCCCGCCAGGCGGCGCGGAAGTCATTGAAAAAGGGAGGATGTTCCAACAAAAGAACCCCCTCCGGGGAAAGCATCAACTGAATGGTGGAGGCAAGGGTCATTTCCCTCCCCTCTGCATCGGTGATGGCGTATGTGAACTGCAACAAGGCCGCATCGCTCCATGACAGAGAGGCGGTAATCAGGTAGGTTTCCCCGTAACGCAACGGACGCTTGTAATCTATGGACAAGGTCTTCAGCGGCACAATCACGGCATGGTCGTGAAAATCGGCATAGCGCACACCGTAGCGCAGACCGAAAGCCTCGCGCCCGTCCTCAAGCCAACCGGCATAGCGACCGTGCCACATCATCCGCAACTGGTCCACCTCTTCAAAGCGCACAGTGCGGGCAACGCTCGCGGACAAAGGAGGGGGCGTTCCCTCTTCCGCCAAGGGGCGCCGCACACGCCGTCTACGTGCCACCGGCATGGATTATTCCGCCTGAAAGGCATACCGGGAGAGCAGTATCCCGCCCGCGCTGAGGCTGCATTGCCAGAGGCCTTCCTGCTGTCCGGCCTCCACAACGATGGAGATCTCCGTACCCGGGCCGACAGGCGCCAGAAATTTCGCCTGGGGGACGCCACGCAGCCGGATATTCCCGCCCAGAGCGCGCTCGACCACCGTCTGTCCCATCAGTATTTGCACAACAGCGGGAAGCACCGGATGCCCCGGGAAATGCCCGGCAAACACCAGGGAATCTTCAGTGAAGCAGTATATGGACTCCCATCCCCTTCGAGGCGACGGCAGGGGCGTAGCGCCCTTGCAGGCCGCGCGCACGCTGTGGCGGACGGCATTCATGGAAGGTATATCTCCGTAAGATGTATTTCCACCCTCGTGTTCTCCTCAAGATCGCTGTACAGGCCCAAACGTTCCGGCCCGTAGAGGGAGTGCTCCCTCCAGATGGTCGACCATTGTTCGTTCCGCTCCGGAGAAGGCAAGCCGCCTCGCTCACGCATGCTTCGATACAGAGCCGCGCCGCTTTGACGCAACAGATACAGCCCCTGCCGGCTCCGTCCGCCCGCAAGCTCGCAATCCATGCTCGTATTGCGGTAGAAACAATACCCCAGCGTTTGGCCGTGCGCAAGAACAAAGGCGGCTTTCCCTTCCCCCCCGGTCATTTCCATACCTCCTTGCAGGGGAATGGTCCTGTCCCCGATGGTTGTCAACATGCCGAAACTCGCTTGCAGTGAGCCCGTCCGCCATGGCTGCAAGGCTGGCCCGAACACGCAGGAAAGTGGAATGCACAGGAGAAAAAGACGCGCCGCTTTTTTCAGCATGCCTGCGAAGCTCCGATTGCCGCCTTGCGGCACAGCAGCGGCAACAGCCAAACGGCAGCCGGCGCCTCTGCCAACAGCCCGCAAAAGACCACTTCACCCATGGCTTTAAGCGCCGGGTGAGAGGCGCAGATCAGCATGCCCATGCCCGCAAGGGTGGTCAAAGAGGCCACCATCATGGCTCTGCGACCGCCGGCGTCAAAGTCGTGTTCCATCTCGTGCACGGCTGTGATGCCATGATCGGCCGCCAACCCGATCACCATGGTCAGCGCGGCGCCGGCCGCAAGGGTCATGGGCGTAGCGGTCATGGTCAGGTAGGCCAGCACGCAGGTTCCCGCGCATAGGGGAGGGATGGCCGCGAGGGCCGCTTTGACGATGTTCCGAAAGCAGAGCAGCAAAATGGCGAGGCAAAGGCACCAGGCGATGGGGACAAGCTTTTTCTCCCGATGCAACTGCCCAAGCAAATGTTCTTCAATTGCGGAGGAGGAAACGGGAGTGACGCACCCTTGCAACTCCGCAGGCAACGCCGCAAGGTCCAAAGGCCCGGAGACGAACAGCAGCGTGCCCCCCGTACCGTCTTGTTGCGGCGGGCAAAACAAGGATAGGATCTCGCCCAGACCGGCATCGCGCAGCAGTGCGGGAGACGCTTCCTCCCGCGCCGGGACGAGCACGGCGGCAAAATCCGTAAAGGCATGCGGAGAAAAGCCCGCTTCCGACGCTTGTTCCCCAAGCCTTGCAAGGATTGCCGCGCGGTGCTGTTCCAAAAACAGCGCCCAACGCTCACTATTGTCATGCGCCGTTGCTCCGTCCGGCAGAATGTCGCTGATGCCGGCGACCGCGCTTGCCGGCGAAGCGGCCCGTATGCTCCCGGTGATGCGGCGCGCGCAGGCGAGAGCATCAGGCAGGTTCGCCGCACCGACAAAGAGGACGGTCTTTTCCGGCCCGGCCCACCGCTGCCGCAGCTCTTCCGCATCCTGCCTGATGGCTGCGGCGTCCGCCCCCATTGTTCGGGGGGATATGTCCACATCAAGCCTGTGCAGAGAAAAGAGACAGAGCGCGGCCAATGCGGCGACGCAGCACGCCACCCGCCGCCCCACCGGCTGCAGGCGCCGGCTCGCGAGCGGTCTGGGCGGAAAAACAGGCATGTCCGCAAAGGGGCACAAGGGGAGGATGAACACCGCCAACAGAAAACCCGCCCCAAGGGTGAGTATGGCAAAAACCGCCACGTCGCGCACGGCGGGAATGCCGGAAAAAAGCAGAACCCCGAAGCCCGCGTTGTTGATCAGGCAGCCGAAAAACAGGGAGGGCATGACGGCGTCCAGGGCGCGCCGGGCGCCCTGCCCGCTACGTAAAGCAAAATGCACATGTGTGGCGTAATCTTCCGCAATGCCCAGAACCGATGCGCCAAAGCCAAGGGCCAGGCCTGAAAACACGGGAAAGGCAAGGCTCACCGCACCCAGCGCAAGCGTCGCCGCCGCAACCGGAGCCAGCAGGAGCCAGATCATGCCCACGGATCGCACCAGGATAAGGTACACAAGGGCAATGCCGATCAGCGATCCCGTAGCGAGAAAGCCGATATCCCCGTTGATGGCCCGGGCGTTGGCGGCCGTATGCCGGTATCCGCCCGCGATCCGGCTTTCCACCCCGGGCGGAAGGTGCGCGGCCAGGGAGTGTTCCAGCACGGCAATCAAGCGCGTGGCCGCTTCCACGTCATGCAATGAACGCGTAGGACGCAGGACGAGCAATAGATGCCTGCCGTCCCGGCTTATGGGGTAGCCGAGCACTGGATCCGGGAAAAAGGCGCCCTCCGGTGACGGCAGGCGGCGGAAGACTATCCGTCGAAAATTCAGGGGATCGGCTCGCGCCCATGCGCTTGCGGCGCCGCCCCACAAGGCGCCGATGGCGTTTCGAACTTCATGTAAGGCATATCCGATCGATTCCGGCAAAATGGATTGCCGCAGTTCGTCAAGCGCCTGCGCGTCCACAAGGTAGGGCAGCAGGCGCAACATGGCCGTTGGATCCGGGATCGTGGGCCGGGAGGCTTGCTCCGCCAAATCGGAAGGAATGTCGGCAAGAAGGCGGGAAGCGACGGCGGCGAGTTCGGCTTCCCGACCGGGCGCGTCGGAAGACAATTCCACCAGGAGAAGCCGGGAAAACGGCGTGCTTTCCAAAGCCGCGGCCATGCGACCGGCCTTGGCGGCATCAGGGAAAAATATCCGGCTGCCCATGTCCAGGCGAAGACCCGCGCCGGCAAACGCGCACAGGGCAAACACAAGACCAAGCGCGATCAGGACGGCGCCCCGGCGGCGGTACAGCCATGCATGGGCAACGCCGGGCAAACTGCCGAGCGCGGACGGTCGGGGCAGACTTTTCATGGATCGCAGAGTGCCGGCAAAAGGCTGTTCAGCCGTACATCCGTGAAGGAAAGCGTGACGCCGCCTCCATCGGCATCCGTAAAGCGCAGGGATTCCACGGTACGCAAGGAAGGGGCGAAACGGATCAGCACTTCGCTGAAAAAGGAATTGGGCTTACGGGGGCGCAAACACAGAGAGGGAACAGCGGGATCCGGCATGGAGACGACGTGCTCCTCGCGCAGGCGTTGCGGCTCGATGCGCACCCAGGTCAGCAGGGAACGGACCATGGCTGACAGCGCGGCCCCCTCCTGGGCCGAGACCGGGCGTATATTCGTGGGATCTTTGCTCCAAAAAGAGCCCTTGCCGCTTTCATAGGTAAATCCTGATCGCACAGGGGTCTCATAGACCCAGACGACCCGGTCGCCGCCCCCTTTGCCCGACAGGCAAAAATACCCGGAGGAACGCAAGGGGGCGACAAGCATTTGCAGTGTTTTTTCCTGAGTAAAGCGGGCAAAAAGAGTGTGAACCGACATGCCGTGAGCGGCGGCATTGCGCAACAGATCGTCAGCGGGATCTCCGGCCCGCGCCGCTCCCGCCGCCCAAAGGCAGATGAGCGCGCAAGCCGGCGCGAACAACAGACGGCGCGTCACGATTCCTCCTTGGGGACGAAAATCTTGAACTCCCCTTCGGCAACCAGGGCATTGCGGTTACGCACCTCCGCCCGGACAACGGTGATCTCCCCCAGGGAGGCGCCGATGCCTGCGCGTATATGCAGGGTGTCGCCCACGCGGCTTGGGGCATGGATAATGACGCGCTTCAGCGCGGCCAGATAGCCCCAGGAAGATACGGGCAAACCGGCGCGCCGCGCCGCCAGGCCGGCGCAGGCGGCAAAACACTGGGCCATCATCTCCACATAGGCGATCGGCTCCAACGTGCCGTCGTCGCACGCGTAGGGAGTACTCTCCCTCAGGCGCGCGGTCGCCAGCGCGCCTGAGGGAGAGTACTCCTCCACGCTGTCGATCAACAAGGCCGGCGGACGATGGGGTGTGCTACCCTCAAGAGGCATGCCCATGTTCAGCTCCGCGTACGTGCGATATTCGCCTTGACGGCTTTATCCAGAGCGCCCACCCACTTATTGTAGTTGGGGTGGATGAGGACGCTGCCGTCGCTTTCCAACTCATGTTCCTTCATATTGACGCTACGCTTATATTTGATCTGGTACTGCTGATTCGTATACGGAATGTCCACGACAACGGCATGTTTGCCTCGAACCTCTAAGGATGCCTCTATCAGACCGGGCGTGGGCTCTGCGGGGGACCAGCCTTTGTCCATGCAGGCCCTGAGGATGGCGGCGCGCATATCTTCCCCCGTGAATTTGCGCGCCTTGTCGACGGATGCCGCCGACCCGACAGGGCTCACGGGGGAAACGCCCTTCTTGCGACATGCGCCGGATGAAAAGGCGGCAACGAAAAGCAGAACAAACAGAAATATCGTGCGCATCATGGGGTATCCTTGTGGGGCACAGGGTGCAGACGCTCGCGAAACAGACGGTGCACATATTTGAGCAACGCTCTGTGCGGCAGGGCTTCCGCCGCGAAAGGCCCGGTTTCGACAGGTTCAAGCGAACTTATGACTATCTCTCCGGGAGTAAAGAGTGTTTCACCCGGCGCAAAGACGGAAAAGCTGTTGTGGATGACCAGAGGGCACACCGGCACTCCCGCTCGTACCGCAAGCAGGAAGGCTCCTGAACGGAAAGGGGCGAGCGCGCCGGTCCGGCTGCGTCTGCCTTCCGGAAACAACACAAGGCTCGTTCCCTCCCGCAGCCTTTGCAGGCATAACGATTCCAAGGCTTCCAGCGGCAATGCTTCCGTATTGATATACCCGGCGCAGCGCATGGCGGGAGCGAAAAAAAATAAAATTTTGTATGGCCATGCCTTGCTTATCAGGCAAATATCCGCGCAGCGCTGCGCGCCAAGCAGATAAATATCTAAAAATGACTGATGGTTGGAAACGATAATGCAGGGTCTGTTGCGTTGCGCCGTATCCGGTCGGGAGATGGAAACCGGCACCCAGGGGGAAATCAAAAAGAGCGTCGTGCGCCCGTAAAGCCAGATCAACTTGCGCATGGTCCGCTGCATGCCGGGAGTGCGCAGCCGGAACAGCAGCGCCAGAACATAGGAACACGGCAGCATTACCAGGGCGCATACGAAAAATGCGATGAAGATCGCCGCGTTGGCGGCGATCTTGTTATTTTTCCACAAAACTCTTGTGCTCATAGATATCGCGAATGAATCGGTACAGGTCGCCCAGCGTCTGTATGCCGGCGAGCTTGGACCTGTCTTCCAGCTTGAAATTGAAGGCATTCTCTATAACGATGACAAGATCGACAATATCCAGGCTGTCAAGGCCGAGATCCTCCCGAATATGGGCATCGTCAACAAGCGATGCCCGGTCCAGTTCGAATTCGTCCGCAAGGGCGGCGTCGACAATATCCTTAATCTCTTTTTCCTGCATGACGACTCTTTTCATTATTGACAACAATGATCAAGGACAAGGGAACAGTTACTGCCGCCCAGAGCGAAGCTGTTCTTCAGTATGGCTTTACCGGTTACGGCAAAAGATGCTTGTGGATGCCGCAAAGCGCCGCAACGCGCATCCGGAGTTTCAAGCCCGTAAGTGGGTATATATACCGAAGTCCGCAACATTTCAATACAGGAAATAAGTTCCAGCGCTCCTGAAGCAGCCATGGCATGCCCCATATGCCCCTTCAGGCTGCTTACCGGCACGGCGTCGCCGAACAGCCCCGCAACCGCCCTGCCTTCCGCGATGTCTCCCCATTCCGTGGCTGTGGCGTGGGCGTTGACGTAGCCTATATCCTGAGGCCGCAGCAAGGCGTCATCCAGGGCCTCGCGCATGCACGTCTCAATGGCTTCGGCGCTGGGATGGGCGATGTTCGCCGGGGTGGAAAGCATGGCGAATCCTTTGATTTCCGCAAGGATCTCCGCCCCTCTGGCGCCGGCGCGTTCAAGGCTCTCCAGCACGAGAGCCCCCGCTCCCTCACTGCACACCAGCCCCTGCCGGGCCGTGTCGAAGGGACGGGAGGCAAGTCGCGGCTCCTGCTCCAGCGAAGCTGCGCCCAGACGCTCAAAGGTGGCCGCCGTCAAGAGGTGGAATTCGTCCGCGCCCCCGCAAATCATCAGATCTTCACGCCCTGAAGCCACGGCCTCGTACCCCAGGCCCACGGCCATAAGCCCTGAAGCGCAGGCCGCAGCCGGCGCCAGGACCCTGCGCGCGCAGCCGAAAGCAAGGGCCACGTTGGCTGCCACAGTATGTGACATCACCTTGAAGAAAACCGTGCCGCGCATGCCGTCCACGCTTTTGTCCCTCAGATATGCTGAAAAGAACTCCTGCAATACTTCCGGGCTGCCGATAGTGGAACCCATAGCCACGCCGGCACCGGGAAGCGGCGCATCCGGATCCAGGCCGGCCTGGAACAAGGCTTCGCGAACGGCAAAACAGGCATGCAAGGACATGGGCGACATGGTACGCCGCGATTCCCGCGGAACACGTTTGGCGTCAAGGCGCGGCACTATTCCGGCAACCCCGCAGTGCAGCCCGTCAATGCCATGCTCCTGAAGCGAGCGCAATGCGCAGACCCCATCCCGCAATCCCCGCATCATGACGGACGCGCCTTCCCCATAGGGAGAAAGCGCTCCCATGCCTGTAATCACTACTCGGCGCCCGCGCATATCCGAAACTCCCGCAAAACCTGTTCATGCCCTATGGCAAAGCCCACCGCAAGAGCGCCGCTGATGATGCCGCCCAACACGCCCGGCAGTACTATATTCTGCCCGGCCAGAAATAGGCCGGGGATACGGGTGACCGGCAACAGGGGCACATCCGTCCGGTCGTGCCGTATGCCGTACATGCTGCCCGTGCAGCCGTACACCCAGCGCCGGAACGTCGCTCCGGACGCGGCGTCCAGCACCTTCCATTTTCCCCGCAAGACGGGGTATCGACGCTCGATCTGGCCGCATAAGGCGGCACGGGTCGCGCGTTTCCACTCGGCGTACGCGCCGGGGTCGCCGGGTATCTCGCCGGCCGAGGTTATAGCGATGGCGGTGAGAGCCCCGCGCCTTTCTCCTTTCTGAATGCCTGAACGATACAGATATATTGTGGGGTCAGGCATCCCTAATGGACGAATCGAATTCTCATCCTCGCTTGACGGCAGCAGGTAGATATTGCGCGCGGCATCCGGCGCGTCATATTCTTCGGCAAACAGAATGAACGGCGGCGCCGTCTCAGGCAATCCCGCGATGTGCCGGAAAAAAACCGGTCGTAATGCTCCGGGCGCAAGCAACTGTTCCAAGCGGCGGGGATTGCCGGTGTAAACGCAGCAGTCGCAAGGGATTCGTTCCCCTCCTTGAAGGATCACGGCCCGCATGCCGCTTTTCGCCGCGCCTTCCAAACCCACGACCGCCGCGTTGCAGCGCGCCTGCACGCCGTACTGCGCCAATTTTTTCAGGAACGCCGCCACAAGGGCCTCGCCGCCGCCGTCCCAGGTGCCGGCGGACTCGAAATACGGACCGGCGGCCATGGCGTATTCCCGCAATCCGGACTCCTTGGGATAGGCGCCATACAACAGGCAGCGGATGCTCAACATGGCTCGCAAATGCGGATGCAGCGCCTTGCCCGCTAGGTAGTCCGCAACGCCGGGCATGGGTTCTTCCCGGTAAAAGGATTCCTGGCGCAACAAGGGATTGGTATAAGGAGATCTTGCAAGAACGGCCCGCATATCGTCCAGCAAGGCACGCATGCCCGCGCCGGATCCGGGAAACTGCGTCTCCATCGCTTCGAGAAGCCGGGAGGAGGGCAGGGAAGGCAGCACATAGCTCGGCCCGTCAGCGAAATGAAAAATATCGCTATGCTCTGTTGTGACGTTTGTAAGGGAATCCCAAATGCCCAAGGCTTGCAGCCAACGACGTAGCAGGCCGTCCCGCTCCAATCCCCCGCCGTAATGGAAGCCCGTATCAAAGTACAGGCCGTTGCGCCGAAAACCGCGCAACAAGGGCGCCGCTCCGGCTTGCGCTTCCAGAAGCGTTACGGGCAGTCCCTGACGGGCCAGCAACAGCGTGGCGCTCAGCCCGGCGATGCCGCTGCCCACAACTACGCAGGACATCCCATCCTCACAACAAGGACGGCGTTGCTGCCGCCAAAGCCGGCGGCGTTGCATACAACCGTGCGGGGCGGGATATCCAGGGTCCTGTCCAGCACGGGAATGCCCTCCGTCCCTCCGCCCCCGCAGTGGAAATTGCGCGTTCCGGCAGTGAATCCGCGCTCGGCCATGAGTACGGTGTAGACCACCTGGGCCGCGCCCGACATCCACAGTTCGTGGCCGGTCAGGCTTTTCAGGGCCATTACCGGCGGGCAGGAATCACCGAACACCGCGCGCAGGTTGGCGGCTTCCGCCGCGTCCCCCAAGGGCGTCGAGGTGGCATGGGCATTGACCAGCGTAATGTCCGACGGCAAGAGGCGGGCCTCGGACAAGGCCATGCGCATGGCTGCGGCAAGTCCCGTCGCATTGGGCACAACCAGAGACTCGCCATCCGCGCTGCAGCCGAAGCCAAGGATTTCTCCAAGGATAGTCGCCCCCCGGCGCCTGGCCGATACGTAGCTTTCCAGCACCAGGGCCGCGGCTCCTCCGCTGGGAACCAGCCCCTGCCGGTCGGCGTCAAAGGGACGGGATGCCTCTTCCGGCACGGGATGGGTGGAAAAGGCCCCCAATCCGTCAAAGGCGGCGACCGCCTGCGGACCAATCTCCTGGGCCGCGCCGCAAATCATCGCGTCCATCCGGCCCAGGCGAACGGCATCAGTCGCCTGTCCCAAGGCGTAGGCGCCGCTGGCGCATGCCGCGGCAACCGTCCAGCCGGCCCCGCGGTTGCCCAGCAGGATATTCAGATTCATGGTGACACTTGAGTTCATGCAGCGAAATACATGCCCGCTGCCCATACCTTCGGTGGAACCCGCCTCCTCCAGAGCCCGCGCCTGGTCAAGCGCGGGAATGACGCTGGAATCGTTGCCGAACACCAGGCCGCAACGATCCGAACGCAGTATCTCCTCCGGCAGGACGGACTGGGCCATGGCGTCCATGACGGCGGCATGCGCCTGTACCGCGCAATCCGGCATGGTTTTACGCTGCTTCCTGCTTAAATGGCGGGCGGGATCGAAATTCCGGACGCTCCCCGTCAGGCAGCTGCGCATGCCAAAGGCGAGGCGCTCCGGCTCAGCCACAATGCCGGAACGGCCGTGATACAAGGCTGACGCGGCCTCTTCACGAGTGCATCCAAGAACGGAAACAATGCCGGTGCCGGTAATGACCACTCTGTGCATACATTTACATATACAGGCCGCCGTTCACGCCGAGAACCTGTCCGGTGACATAGGAGGCCAGGTTGGAGCATAGAAAACGCACACAGCCCGCCACCTCTTCCGGCGTGCCGGGTCGCCCCTGGGGAATACTGTTCGCATACTCAGACAATGACAATGAAGCCGTCATCGCCGTTTCGATAAATCCGGGCGCCACCGCATTGACCAGGACATTTCTCCGGGCCAGTTCGCGGGCCAGAGACATGGTCGCCCCCAGTAGCCCGGCCTTGGCCGTCGCGTAATTCACCTGCCCCGGAACGCCGGTCTGCCCCGATGTGGAAGAAATGTTCACAATGCGCCCGGAACGCGCCCGCTGCATATGCGGAACCACTTTGCGGGTAACGTAAAAGAATCCGTCCAGGTGCACATGCAGCACATCGCGCCACTGAGCGTCGGACATCAGGCCGAAAATACCGTCGGCGGCAAAGCCGGCATTGTTGATCAAGGCAAAGGGAACGGCTTTGTCCAAAAGGGGATCAAGGGCGGCATCCACGGCGTCTTTGTTGCCTACATCAAAGGGCAGCAGGATGCAGCGCCTGCCCAAGGCCTTGACGGCGCACTCCGTTGCCCGAGCGGCCTCGTGATCGGAACGGTAATTCAGCCAAATGTCGAAACCGTCCTCGGCAAGGCCCAAAGCAACGGCCTTTCCTATACCTTTACCGCCTCCCGTTACAAGCGCGACTTTTGCGGACATGCGGCATTCCTCCCTGCTCTATTAACAATGCCGTTCTTGAACACAGGAGAATGCCCTGTTCACAGGGCAACTTAGAGCGGAGAGACTTTGAAACGCTGCACTCGTCGCGGACGGCGTAAACAAATTTTGCCTTGCTCCGCCGCGTATCGCGGCGCGTCGAGCTATTTGCCCGGTAGTCAACACGCTGCCGCAGCATATGAATGTTTACACGGTATAGCATACTAGTACAAGCTGCCCATGATTTTTTCAAGAACGAAATTTACGTCACACATTGCCTATGTGTACGCGATGCAACCTCTCTTTGGCGATGCCGCCGAAGCGGTGCAGTAGGGAAATCGACGTAGCGGGCTCACGATATCTGTTGGCGGGAAAATAGCGGGAGATGTGCAAGGGGATATCCGGTGAAACTGAGGCAAGCCATTCCGTCATGGCGGCAAATTCTTCCGGGGAATCCGTAAGCCCGGGCACGACCAGATTGGTCACCTCCACATGCGCGCCTGCCTCAAGTAAAACGGCAACCGTGCGCATGACGGTTTCCAGAGAGCCTCCCATTCCGGTGTACGTCTTGCCGTTGAAACTCTTCACGTCAATATTGGCGGCGCTCACCCAGGGGGAGAGAGCGCGCAGCGCGTCTGCGGAGAACATGCCGTTGCTGACGAGCACCGTCGCTATGCCCGCTTCTTGCAACAAAGGAGCAGCCGCAAGGATATATTCCGCCTGCAGGGTCGGTTCGTTATAGGTGTAAGCCACGGAATCCAAACCCAGAGCGCGGACCTTTGCCGCCAGCGCCTGCGGAGCGCATTCCGTCAGAGGCGGCAGGCGGCCGGAAGAAGAGAAGTCCGGCTGGGCAATGGTGTGATTTTGGCAGAAAGGACAGCGCATATTGCAGCCGACGCTGCCCAAGGAATAGATAAAGGACCCCGGTCGCCAGTGGCGCAACGGTTTTTTTTCGATCGGATCGATTGCGGCGGAACAAAATTTGCCGAGGTACGGAGAATTCGGCGTGCGCCCGTCATATGTCCGAACCCGGCAGTAGCCCGCTTCGCCTGCCGGAACAAGACAGGAGCGGAAGCAGAGGTCGCAACGGGCGGCGTGTTTCGCAAGGGAAGCATTATCAGATACCGCCGCCGGGGCGGCGGTATCTTCGGCTGTGCTCCACCACTGTGAGGCAATGGTCACGGCTTATCCCTCATAATATCTGGTAACAGTGAAGCGCTGGAGCTGTATGTCGTCGAGATTGTTGATCCCCGCCTTTTGAGCGGCGATGGCGATTTGTTGCTCCACGCTGTTCACGCCGGGCAAATCCGGCAGAAGTACGCCGCGTTTTCTTCCCTGCATGACGATAACCCCCCAGATTTTAGGATTCAGCTCCATACCCTCCCGCACGGCTTCAGGGAGACTGAGCACATCGACGGAAATAGTCACATTCGCTAATTCCAGAGCCTGCATGGGAGAAAAACGCGGATCGCGCACGGCTGCGGATACGGCATTGGCCATAATTTCTTGCATCAGGCTGCCGTGTACGGGAAGAATGGTGCCGATGCATCCGCGCAAGGAACCATCCTTATCTTTGATGGAAACAAAACAGGCCTTTCGTTCTTGCCAGAGAGCCTGTTCCGGATCAATGGCGCTAACCTCCGCCTGACTGGGGAGAGGCCGGCCGCTCAACTGCCGTTCTACCGTCAAGCGGGCAAGAAGGGCATAAGGATGTCCCGCGGCCGGACGCGTCGTCTTGCCCTGTGCCGTACCTGCGCCGACATGTCCGCCCCGGTCCGCGTTTCCGGCGGCTCCTGCTGGAGCGGGCGTCCACAGGGCATTGCAATAGCCTACGCCGAACGGCCCTTCATACGACAAGACTTCCACCGGCGCGGCGCATAGTCCGAGCAGCACAAGCACTGATCGTAGGCCGCATTCCCCCGCGTTTTCGCGCATCGCCGGCGATAACTCCATGAGCGCGGAAGGCTCTCCGCTTTCCAATGCCTTGACCACGGCGCGGTCAAAGATCGCGCCGTCCGGGTTGAAGCCCGCCGGCGCGCCGGGTTTGAGGCGGTGGGAAAGATCTCCGCTGCTTACAAGCGCCCACGTTTTGGGCTGCGTGAGTCCGGCTAAAGTTCTGCCGGCGAGCAGGGCGTGCTGGAGACTGAGGCCCGAAGGGCTCGCCATAACAAGCGGCGGAAGTTTGCCGTCCTTAAACGCGCGGGCGAGACGACAGAGGGGTACAAGACTGCCGTGATCTCTGGAGATGTCTTCAAGCGCGTCTTGAGCGATGGTGATTCCGGCCGCGCGCAGGGAGGCGGCGATCCACTGCGTCATATCGGAAATTTCCGCTTCCACCGCAACTCCGGGCGCGCCGAAAGCCTTCAGGCTGCCCGTGACGCGGGGAGCGGCATTGATGAACAGAGCGCCCGGAGCATAGGGCAAGTGCGGAGACAGAACAAACAGAAAATCCGGAGAGTTACCGGCCTGATGCAGTTCAGTGACGCGTTGCCGCAGGCGCTCCGCTCCCGACAGAGTAGCAGACGCCTCCTTTTCTCTGCCCTTTCCGACTTCCGGAATAATAATCGGCGGATGCGGCATAAGCGCCGCCCATAGCAAAGTCATGGAATCCTCCTTGAGGCTGTTGCGCCGTTCATGGAATTCATTGATAAAATTAAATATATGCTCTACGTTGAAGCCTCTTCGTCCCCTTGCCGCCGCATAGCCTCAGGCGAGCCTTGCTTACCCCGGGCTGATGACAAAGCCCGCAACAGCGTGTTTTGTCAAGGCGCGCCCGCTCCGGCGCTTCACGGCGGTGGTGTTCGTCGCCCGCTCCGGAGAAGTCCTACGCCCGCAATGAATCCAGAATCATCTTGAGATCTTGGGCCATGCGGGAAAGATCCCGCACGGCGGCGGCGGAATCCTCCATACCCGTGGCCGCGTCCGCGGCGATGCGGTTGATTTCCTCAATGGAGCGGTTAATTTTTTCGGACGTAAGGGACTGTTCTTCGGCGGCGGTGGCGATGCCGGCGATGAGCGCGGCGTTTTGTCCCGCCAGGGAGACGATTTCCTGCAGGGCCGATCCGGAGGCGCCGGCCATGTCCGTGGCCTGTTCCACGCTTTTCGCCGCCGCGTCCACCCGTTGGATGTTGACGCCCGTGGCCCGCTGAATGCCCTTGATGCTCGAACCTACTTCCGTGGTCGCCGTCATGGTTTTTTCCGCCAGTTTCCGCACTTCGTCGGCCACCACGGCAAAGCCCCGACCTGCTTCCCCTGCCCGCGCCGCTTCAATGGCCGCGTTCAGGGCCAGCAGGTTGGTCTGGTCGGCAATGTCGGAGATGACGTTCATGACCCCGCCTATGGAATCCGCCTGCGCGCCCAACTGCTGCATGTCGCTCTGCAATTCCTGGGCCACGGCGTTGACCTGCCTGATGGCGGCGATGACCTGGACCACCAGTTGTTCGCCGTGGCTGGCCCTGTCGCGCGTGGTTTGGGCCTGTTCGCTGGACTGGCCGGCATTGCGCGCCACTTCCAACACCGCAGCGTTCATTTCCTCCATGGCCGTCACCGTGGCGCCCACCCGCGCGCGCTGCACCTCAGTCCCCTGCGTCACCTGCCCCACCCGGAGAGAAAGTTGTCCCGAGGCTTCGGCCACACGGTCGGAGATCTGCATGGCCCGGGCCACCGCCTCCGTAATTTTGCGCTGGGTTTCCTTAATCTCGGTCAGGTCAACGATGAACTGAAGGATGCAGGTCATGTCGCCTGCGGCATTCAGCATGGGGGCGGCGGCATAGGTAATGTCCAGGGTCTTTCCTCCGGGGTGGGCGCGGGTTTCCCCCCTGTGCGCCCGTCGGGTCTCAGCGGCGCGGGCCAGGGCATCCGCCGGGGTTCCGGCGTCTTCCGCGCGAAAGACATCCGCGCTGGTTTTGCCCCGGTAGTCCGTGCCGGCCAGAGCGCGGGCAGCGGCGTTCATGTATCGGATATGCAGGTCCGTGCCCAGCATGACGATGGGAGAGGGCAGGCTGTCGAGGATTACCCGGAAGCGCTCCAGGATGAGATTGGTTTCCCGCACCAGTGCCGCGAACTCGCCGGACACCTGGGCGGAGTCGCCGGAGGCGTCAAGGTTGCCGGCGGCGATATTGTTTTCCAGGATCCTGTATTCGGCGATGATCCGCTTCAGGGTGGCGGGAATGGCGCGCAAAGCGGCGGCCAGTTGGCCCAGTTCGTCACGCCTGTTGACGGTCAGGTAGCCGGAAAGATCGCCGGTCGCGATTTTGCCGGCAAAGTCGATGCTGGAGCGCAGGGTGTTGAGTACGGGCCTCAGCATGAGCCAGAGCAGCACGATGCCGAACAGGACGGCGATGCAGCCGATGATCAGCGCCGTGGATCGGATGGCGGCCAAGCCGGCAAAAACGTCGTCGTATTCGGCCTGCACCACCGCCACGGCGCCGGAAGACTCGTGGCGCGCGTAGTACATCTCGATACGCCGCCCCCGGGCGTCGGTAAACTCCCGCAGACCCGGAGCGGTGGCCCCTACCGCAGCCGTATAGTGCGCGGCGTCGGGCAGGTTGGGGTTGAACAGCAGGGAGGGATCGGCGTCGGCGTCCCTGTGCGCGGCGATAAGGCCGCTTTTGGTCAGCAGAAAGGCGAACCCCGCCTTGCCCACCGTAACGGGCGCCACGGACATGCGGTAAAAGCCCTCCAGCGGAATGGAGCAGTACGCCACGCCCACGATGACGCCCTGTTTTGTCACGGGAGAAGCCGCGATGATCGCGCCCTTGCCGGAAACCCGGCTCTTCAGCGGCTGGGAAAGCGTTGTCAGACCCTGCATGGCGGCCTTGTAGTACTCTCTGTCGCTAAAGTTCTGGCCCATGCTGGCCACAGCCGTGGAGGCGACGATAATGCCCTTGGCGTCCAGGAGGGCTATGCGGTCAATGCCCCGATAGCTGTCCGTCATTGTTTGCAGAACGGCGCTGAATGCCTTGCCCCGCTCCTGATCGTGGATGTCCTGGTCAAAAAAACCAACAATGCTCCCGTCCGAGGCGACGCGAGTCACGTTTTCCATGATGTTGCCGGTCAGGGTGTCCAGAGCCCGCACCAGACCGTTGGCCTCGCCGCGCATGTTGCCCACAAGGCTTTCCCGGAGGGTGCGGGCGGATTCCCGGTAGGAAAAATAGCCGCTTACAGCGACGATAAGCATGATAAGGGCAATGATGGGCAGTTGGATCTTGAGACGCAGACTCATGAATCATCCTCCGTTATGTGGACGGCGGCCCCGGCGGGCGAGCGGCATCCTCTATTCTGGAGCAGCGCACTATTCATAGGCAATGGCGATCCTGGCGGAGCATTGTCACTTTGACAATGCTCCGCCAGGAGACAGCGTAAGCATCGGCTCTCGCGCACGAGGCGCAGGCGAAACCTGTTTTCGCCGAGGGCGACGAGTGTGCAACGTTTCAACGGTAATCCTCTCTGGCGCGGGGTCAACCGCACCCCGCTTACGGCCCGGCCGCCTCCGAAAGAGGCATGCCCGGCGCGCCTGCGTAAAAGACGATCAAGACAACCGGTCGCTCGCCTGCAACTCCCCGATGCGTCACGCCCACCATCTCCGCCACGGTCTCCCCCTCCATAAAGCGCCGCTTCGTTCCGTCCAACTTCTCCACAGTAAGCTCGCCGGAAAGCACATACGCCGCGTTGGGCATGGGGTGGCTGTGCCAGGCGAGAACCGTGCGCGGCGCAATGCTTATGCGCAGCACGGAAAGCTGCGGTCGCTCGGCGGGATAGGCCGTGTACGCGGAGCCGTCCCAGGCGGAGGAACTCCCTAAAAGCGTCTGCGCCGTCACTCCCGCAGGCTGCGCTGCGCCCGGTAGCGGAGCGGCATCCTGTCGTACGGTATCCGGCTGTACAAGGCCAACAGGCCGCGCGGCGTCCTGCGCGACCGCCGAAAACAACCGTAGCGCGAGTCCGGGCCAAGGCGCTGTCAGCACACACAACAACGCAACAGCTGGCAGGACGATTCTGGCGATCATGGAAAACCCCTTGTGTTTCTGCGTTCATTGCTCCAGACTGACGCTTCAGCAGTCGATACCGAGATAAGCCTCAATGACCTTGGGGTTTCTCTTGATATCGGCGGGAGTTCCCTGGGCGATGACAGCGCCGTATTCAAGAACGACAAGCTTGCGGCAGATCTGCATGACCAGATTCATATCATGCTCGATAAGCAGAAGCGTGATTCCCCGATCGTTGATAGCCCGGATAAGTTCCGTGAGATCTGCGGTTTCCTGTTCATTCATACCGCCGGCGGGTTCGTCAAGAATAAGAAAACGAGGGGCCGAGGCCAATGCCCGGGCTATTTCCAAAAGGCGCTGATTGCCGTAGGAGAGGCTGCCGGCCTGGTTGTCGTGACGGTGCTCCAGTCCGACAAAGGCCAATTCGCGCATGGCATGTTCCACAGCGCGGCGCTCTTCGCTCCTCTGGCGCGGAGTGCGGAACATAGCGGAAAAAAGGCCGGCATTCGCACGGCAATGGCAACCGGCCAGGACGTTTTCCAATACGCTCATATTTTGGAACAGGCGGATATTTTGAAATGTACGGGCTATGCCCAGGCGGACGATGGCGTGGGTGGCTCTGCCGGTGATATCGTTGCGATCAAAGACGACGTCTCCGGAATCCGGGCGATAATTGCCTGTGATGATGTTGAAAACAGTGGTTTTGCCCGCGCCGTTCGGGCCGATCAGGCCTACGATGGAACCCTCGTCCACATCAAAAGACACTCCGGCAACAGCCACAAGCCCGCCAAAGCTTTTGAGCAGGTTTTGCAAGGAGAGCAAACTCATACACAATCGCCTTCGTCTTCAGCATAGGGGTTATAGGCCGCTCCGCACTGCCTGCGAACGGCACAGGGAAATTTGCCGAGGTATCGGCGGGCCCCATAGTGTCTGCGCCGGGCAGGCAGCAGTCCTTGAGGGCGAAAGACCATCATGGCGATCATGGCCGCGCCGAAAATCAGCATGCGGGCGCTGCTGAAATCGCGAAAAACATCCTGCAGGCCGATGAGGAGGAAGGCGCCGAGAATGACTCCGGTAATACTGCCAGCTCCCCCTAGAATAACAATGGCGAAAATAATAACGGACTCGAAAAAATTGAAGGATGTCGGCTCAATGCTGCGGATATTGGCGGCGTATAAGGTGCCGGCCATACCCGCCCAGAAAGCTCCGAGGCAAAATGCGGCAAGTTTATAACGGGCCACGTTGATGCCGCAACCGGCGGCCGCGAGTTCGTCCTGCTTAATATAATTGAGCGCCCGCCCGAAACGGGAATGTTCCAGCAGATAAAAAAGGATGACCGTTATGCCGGTGAATCCCCAGATGAGATAGTACTGCTGTCTTGGGGAGGAAAAGGCCAAGCCGAAGATGACAGGCCGGGCAATACCGAAGATGCCGTTGGCTCCGCCGGTTATGCCGAAAATATTGTTCGTCAGACAAATGCGGACAATTTCCACAATGCCTATGGTCACGACCAGCAGGTAGTCCCCACGCAAACGGATAATGGGCACGGCAACAAGCAGGGCGAACAGAGCAGCCAGCAATCCGGCCACGGGCAGAGTGCTGAAGACAGGCCATTGATACATGGTATTCAGTATGGCCGTGGCGTACGCGCCCACCGCAAAAAAAGCCGTGTGCCCCATGTGGAACAGGCCGGTCTGGCCGAGTATGATATTGAGAGAAAGCGCCAGAAGAGCATAAATACCGATTTTATTCAGCATATCCAGTTGGGCTATTCCGCTGCCGGGCGCTCCCGCCTCATTGAGCAGCCAGGGAATTGAAGCCATGATGGCAAAAAAGACTCCGCCAAGGCAAAGCGGAAAATATCTGTACCGGGCATATCGCGCGAGGTTCATACCTTGTCGGCCACCCTTTCGCCAAGCAGTCCGGTGGGCCGGAAGATTAAAATGAGAATAAGCACGCAAAAGGCGATGGCGTCCTTCCAGGCAATGGAAATATACGCCGCTCCCAAGGCTTCAATGATGCCGAGCAGCATTCCGCCGAGCATAGCGCCGGGAATGTTGCCGATACCGCCGAGAATGGCGGCGATAAACGCCTTAAGCCCGAAGGTAAATCCCATGTCGTGAGTAATCTGGCCGTAATACAGGCCTATCATGACCCCGGCCGCGCCGCCCAAGGCCGGACCGATTAAAAAAACCAGAGAGATGATGCGGTTGACGTCTATACCCATCAGCCTGGCCGCATCCTGATCAATGGCGACAGCCCGGATAGCCGCACCGACGCGGGTACGGTTGACGAACCAGTATAGCAGGCACATAAGCGCCAATGAAGCGGCGAACATAAGAAAACGCGTCAGGGGCACTTCTGTTCCCAGCAGGATAAGAGAAGCCTCCGGCAAAATACCGTCGGGATACACCTGACTCTTGGCGCCGTATACCAGCATCAGGGCATTCTGAAAAAAAATGGACGCACCCATGGCCGACACTACGGCGGACAGTCGGTCGGACTTTCGTAAAGGCCGGTAGGCAACGCGTTCAAGTAGGAAGCCGGCGACAGCCACAAGCCCCATGGAAAGGAGAATCAGCACTCCGGCAGCCAGTAGCCCGCTTGCCAGGCCGGACAGGCCGAGAGAGGCAAGCAGTGTGAAGCCGAGGTAAGCCCCCAGGGTGAATAAATCGCCATGGGCAAAATTGATCAGGCGTAAGATGCCGTATACCATGGTATAGCCCAGGGCGAGCAATGCGTAAATCCCTCCCACGGCCAATCCATTGGTCAACTGCTGTAAAAACTCTTCCATGCGCCCTCTTGCGATTGCCGCCATGTAAGCTTTCCGGAAAAGGGGAGAGACATTCCTCTCCCCTTTTCCGCTTGTTACAAGCATAGCAGCGTTGCAGCGTTAATTCTTTTGCAGAATAAATTCTCCCTTACCGTTGATTTCATACAGGCGATAGAGATCTCCCTTTCGATCTCCTTTGTCGTCAAAGGAGATCTTGCCGGTCAGGCCGTCAACCGCCGGCATGCCTTGATGCATGTATTCGGCGATGGCGGAGGGATTCGTTCCTTTGGCCTTGATGGCCGAGACCAGGACCGTAAAAGCGTCACCCGCGATAACGGACCAGATGGAACTGGGCAGGCTGTTATACTTGGCGCGATAAGCGGCCAGAAACGCTTTGGCTGCTGGAGAGTCAATATCTGTCGGCATGGGAGGGGAAATGAAACGATACCCTTTGGCAGCCGCCTGACCGGCGATTTTCACCAAATCATAGTTATTGGTGGCATCGCCGCCGAGCATGGGCACGGACCATTTCATAGTTGCCATCTGACGCAGAAGCAGTCCGGCTTCGGGATAGTAGCCGGTAAAGAAGATGGCATCGGGCTTCACTCCTTTTATCTTGGTCAAAATAGCGGAATAATCCAGCTCTCCCGGCTGCAGGGCGTCATAAAAAACAATGCTCGCGCTTTTCCCTTCTTCAATGAGCTTTTTGGCTTCTTCGGCCAATCCTTTGGCATAAGCGGAGTTATCGTGTAAAATGGCCACATGTTTGAATTCCAGTTTTGATAAGGTGGTGACAGCCACGCGTCCTTGTTCGTCATCGCGGGGGCAGGTGCGGAAAAAACGTTTTAATCCTTTGGCGGTCAGGCGAATGGCCGTGGAACCAGTCGCGATTTGGACCGCGCCGGCCTCGTCGTAAATATCCTGAGACGCCTCGGTAACGGCCGAGCCATAAGTCCCGATGACGGCGGGAACTCCTTTGGATACCAGGCGGCTGGCCGCTGTGGCTGCGGAACGCGGCGTACTGCCGTCGTCTTCCACCAGCAACTCGATACTGTCCCCATTGATGCCGCCGGCTTTATTTATTTCCTCCACCATCAATGCAACGATTTTTTGCATATCCTGACCTTCGCTGGCAAAGGCGCCGGTAATCGGCGCCATAAGCCCGATTTTTATAACGCCGGCAAAGGCCGGATTGGCATACAACAGTAATATGGCTGTAGCAATCACGCTTAGAACGGGGCTCCGGCAAAACGAATTTTTCATGTACCTCAACCTCCTTCTTTTAGAGCAGATTAACTTTGAAACGTTGCACTCGTCGCCCTCGGAGAAAACAAGTTTCGCCTGCTCCTCGTGCACGAGAGCCGACGCTTACGCTGTCGGTTGACAGAGCATTTGCAAACTGAAAATGCTCTAGTGTCTAATTGCAAAAATCTCTAATAGAATTTGTCAACTGCGCGCCTGTAATGTTTCGTTTTTTCCAGACAAACGGTTGTGCTGTTTTGTTGTATACTTCCTGGAAGGCCTTTATCTGTGCGCTAAGTTCTTGCGTGCTTGAAAAGCTTACGCCACGCAAGGACTTGAGAGTCAGAATGCCAAACCATATTTCCACTATATTCAGCCAGCTTGCACTTGTTGGCGTGTATTAGGTTTTTCATCCACGCAAATCACAAGGGTGCTCTCGGGCGGAGCAAGATAGAGCCCCACCACGTCCGCAGCCTTGGCCGCAAACAATGGATCTTGACGCACCAGGAGCGCTTGCGGGCCAAGCATATGCGCTGTGAGCGCAATAAACGCCAAATGGCATGCTTGAGTATCCTGTCTCCGCCGCCGGCAGTGGGCCGTCCCATTGCGCATAGCCTGCCGGAGGCTTCTCTTCCAGCTTGGCAGGGATCGCCATTGTAAAGTCTTGCCCGTATTTGGCGGGGTGACCGCTTCGCACGCAATCCGCCAGTCCCTCAAGGGCATGCTCAACGTACCTGTTTTTCCAAAGAATTACGGTTGCGGAAGTGACTCTGCTCGCCTTTGCTATCTCATTGATTGTCCAGCCGTCCATGCACTGAAGAACCATAGGCGCCCGAAGGTGCATTCCTGATTTTTGCTTTCGGCTCCTAAGAAGCTCCTCAAGCTCACTTCTCTGCTCTGGCGAGCAATCAATCGTCCGTGCTGGTCGAGCTATATATACTCCTTGGATTTGTGGAGTATATATTTTTATATAAATTTCTGCAACTAAACACTAAGTAATCGCCGGAGATAGGATGATTGAACCGTCATACTGAAAGGTCTGCCCAATCCAGCAACGCGTGGTTTATGCTGTAAAAAAACGGCACAGAGCCACAATCAGGATGGGCAGACTATGAGAAGTATACGCTACGTTGGCTTGGACGTCTATAAGGCTGATATTTGGAGAGTGTCACTTTAAGAGAGATAAAAGTTCCTCAATATTTCCATTGACTCTGAATCTTCCGAACAATGCCAAGCTGATATCAATCATTTCTTGAGATCGGCTTACGACACAAGTGCGG
>JAITHT010000015.1 GCA_031279825.1 Desulfovibrio sp.
ATTCGACGTCGCTGAAGCCGGCATGTTTCATTGGCGCCTCCCGTGGATGGGGAGAGTATAATGAAAATGCGACGTGTCGGCGATCATATACTGGGGATTAAATCAGCGGTTCCTTAAAGTGAACATACTCCAGACTCACGGCAGAGTAACGGCAAGAACAAGCATCATCGTGCGCCTGTTGCCGGAACCAACGAAGGCCTTTCTGAACGATGCCTGTCCCGCCGGGCTTTTCAGATCGCGACGGTTGGAAACAGCGCCCTTTCCTGTGGTTTGATACAGCCACGCTCTGCCGAGGCTATCCACATGGATAAGCCCGACATGATAGTGTTGCAGTCCGTAGCCTTTGCGCCGCCCTTCCGTGTTCAGGCTGACCAGATACAGATAGCCGGCCTGGAGCCGCCTGGGAAGCTCTTTCCATGTGGAATCCAGCGCAATGTCGTAGCCGCGGGGACTGAATCCGTCGGTTGTGTCCGGATCCATGAATCCGCCGCCGGGCAGTATCAAACGACGGGGAAGATTATCGGAGATGTTCATAATCAAATCCCAGCCGAAATCCCAGTCCTCTCCGCTCGGGGAGGCCGGGCCGCTGTCCCCCAGCCTGTCTCGTACAGCATATGCCAGGGAAATGTTTTTTTGCAGCAAAAAACGGGAAGCGGCCAGCACAAGGCCGCTGCAATTGAGGCCGGGAGTCGGGAAAATACGCGCGGGGTCGGCAAAGGCGCTGTATCTGCCGAATTCGTCTATAGCGCCGTCAGCCCGATAAGGGATATTGAGAAAGAGCGGCAGAATCTGTTCCGGCACATATTCTTTGCCGACGCCGGCCACGAAATTTCGCGGAATGGGGATTACGTCGCGGGCAGAGGCGGCGGCACAACAAGAACCTGCCGGACAGGCGCAAAGGACAATCAGGAAAACACATAGCGCATTTGCCCATAGGCAGTGCCGGGCTCCGTAAAAACATCGGCCGTACGAAATGAGCGATAGACCTCGGCGAGCTTCCCCGGCAAACGGCATTGCCGTCTTTCGGCAGTTGCGCGCGAGAGCGGCGGGAGTCGGGCGGCAGGTCATAAAGCCTCTCTTATTCGATTTTCACGTACGCATTACGTGCCGGCCATGAATGGGGTGAGCTATGGATTGCCAAATAAGATACTGTATAGTATTCTTCTGCTCTCTGTAAATCTCTGAGAAGTTTCCCGGCAATCCGTCCGATACGCCCGGGAAGCCGGTTCCCTGAACATCCTGACCGTAAAGGCATCTTTTTGTAACCTTGAAGAGAACGAAGCAGGGTCTCCTATGCCCACAATGCATCTTTCCTTGTACGTAACCGCCGACGAAGAGGCCATGGCGCATGAAGCCGCTGCAATTATCCGCGATCAGTATTCCGAGGCAATAGCGAAACGGGGAGTGTTCACCATCGCCTTTTCCGGCGGCAGTACCCCTATACCCTTGTATCGCCTGTTATCCTCCCCGCAATGGGCTAAAACCCTGGATTGGAGTAAAGTTATCGTGTACTGGACGGATGAACGCTGTCTTGCGCCTGAAAATGAAGCAAGCAACTACCGTCTGGCGAGAACAGAGTTGCTTTCCCGGGTTGAGGCAACCCGTTTTTATCGCATGAAAGGAGAAGATGCGCCTCAATCCGCCGCTGAAGCTTACGCCAAACTGCTGGCAGATCATTTCTGCCTGATTCCCGGCGAATTTCCCCGCTTTGACTGCATATTGCTGGGAGTGGGCACGGATGGGCATACCGCTTCTCTTTTTCCCGGCGATCCGGCGCTTATGGATACGGAGCATCTCGTAACGGATGTGTATAACCCCAAACTGACAACAGCCCGCCTCACGCTGACGCTGCCGGTGTTAAACAATGCCCGTTGCTGTATTTTTCTGGCATCCGGCCGAATAAAAAACGATGTGCTGTCAACCGCGCTTAACCTCATGGCGGCGCCCATACTACCGGCTCAAATGGTGCGCCCGCATAACGGGAAATTGTGCTGGGTAATTGACAGCAACGCCTATCAAGGCTGAATAGTTTGCCCCGGCGGCGCGTTTCCGAAAAAAAGTCCGGATAATGCGGGGCATAGTACGCAGCAGCGCCGTAGAGCATGTTTCGTTCAGGCAATAATGTTCTTTGTACTGTTTTTTTCTCACTCATAGCGAATATCACGTATGGTGTAGGGATTTTCAGCGCGGCTGCATCGGGGCCAGGATATGAAGAAATTTTCCCCGGGTTCCATAACAGGCTTGGTCACAGCCATTGTAGCGCTTGCGCTTACACCTTCTCTGGCGTTTATGATCTACTCCGGATACTCCGGCGCTCAGTCAAATATTGTCGAAGCGAAGGCGACAGCCCTGCGTTCCGTTAGGCATATAGCCCGTCAACAAGCGATCCTGGTGAACAGCGCGCGCGCCATGATGCTGACCTTGTCGAATCTTGCCGAGATTGAGAGCAAAAAGCCTGAAGAATGCGCTTTTTTGTTGCACGATCTTGCCTTGCGCGATCCCGTGTATACTGAAATTCGCCTGTGCGATCCGGAGGGCAATACTCTGGCGGCCTCCACGCCTGATGCTGCGGAACTTTCCGCCGAGATGCGCAATCATATCCGCGTTGCCGCCGGCGGCAACGCCTTTACCCTCCATGCCTTGTCCCGGGATAACGACGACGCGCCGTCGCTTGCCTGCCTGTATCCTGTGCGCCGACACGGGCAAACGACGAGCGTACTGCTGGCGTTGCTGCGTATTTCCGTGCCCGAGCCCGATCTCGCCATGTTACAGGCCAACCATGCAAGTTGTCTGCAAATTGCGGACAGGCGCGGAAGCCCCGTTTTTTCCCATGCCTTCACTGACTCCGATACTTCACCTGCCTGCGCACAAGGTGACGCGTGGGAGAAGCAGTCGTCATCCCCTCTCCGCCACGGGCTGCTGCAAAACAACAATGAACACTATGTCGCTTTTGAAAAATTGTTTCTGGAAGAAGAGGATACTCCCAGCCTGAGCGTCTCTTTGCTCATCCCCACGTCAATCGCCGCTTTCCGCATACGAGATCGGGTAATAACGAATTTTGCGCTGTTATCCGGAGCAATCTGTCTGGCTTTTGCCGTTACCTGGAAGCTGTACGACATAGGCGTACGGACGCCGATAGGCAAAATGCTCACTGTTGCCGGCCTGATTAAGGAAGGCCTGCTCGGCGCGTCTTTCGCCAAAAATGACTTTATAGCTCAGGAACTCAATATCCTGGCTGATGCCTTAAACACGATGGTGCATTCCCTTGAGCAAAGGAATCGTGAGCTTATCGCCGCCAGAGATGAGGTCTCCGCCGCCGGCAGGATGAAAAGCGAGTTTCTCGCCAATTTGAGCCATGAAATCCGCACCCCCATGAACGCTATTCTGGGCATGTCCTACCTAGCTAAAAATAGTGAGTTGCAAGAAGAGCAGGTGCGTTACCTTGATGCTATTCAAGAGGAAGCGAACAAATTACTTGCGATGATCAACGATATTCTCGATCTGTCAAAGATCGAAGCCGCTGCGGTGAGCATTGAAAACGTGCCGTTCAGCTTGTCGGAAGTGTTACACAAGGTTTTGCGGGAAGCCGAAGGCGAGTCTCAAAAAAAATCCGTCGTATTCTCCGTTTTTGGAGCGGAGACTGTGCCCGAATCCCTCCTTAACGGCGATCCGCTGCGTCTTTCCCATGTGCTTTCCACGCTGCTCACTCATGCCGTGACGCACAGCACACAGGTGATACTGCGCATAACTTGCTCCCCGGAAGAAAACGGGAGAGCGACGATAGTGATGCATTTTGCAATAAACGTTCATGCCGGAGACGAAGAAGCGAACAAGGGATTTGCCAAATCCTTGAAAAATGGAATTATGGGCCTTCATGAGCAGAGGCAGGGATTGCATTTGGCGATTGCCCATAATGTGGTGAGTCTGATGCGCGGAAAACTGGAGATTCAAAACACCTCCGGCGTCGGCGTTCTAATCGCCATCCGCCTGCCGTTTTCCCGGGTGGAGACCAAAAGCCTCGCGCCGTCACGGAGAGAGGAGCCAAAAACAGACGATGCAGGTGATGCCATGCCGGCGGCTGATACAAATTTTTCAATGGACATCAAAAATATTCGTGTCCTCCTGGTTGAGGATAATCGAATCAACCAGCAAATAATAAAAGAGGGTCTCACCAACGCCGGAGCATCCGTCCGGACTGCCTCCAACGGATTTGAAGCTCTGGCCCTGCTGGATGATACGTTTGGAGAAATACCGTATCATGTGGTGCTTATGGATTTACAGATGCCTGAACTTGACGGCGCCGCCACTACCCGGCGTCTGCGCATGAAGGAGCGTCTCAAAACCCTGCCGGTTATTGCTATGAGCGCGCATGATGTGTCCGGCGAATGGCGACAGTACCGGGAAGCGGGTATAAACGATTATGTCATCAAGCCCATCCATATGCCTAGCTTGATACACCTTATCGGCAAGTGGACGCGCTCGTCCGGCTAGAGCATTTTCAAAGTGAAAATGCTCTGGGGTATTTTGCCTTGATAACCAATATAAAGGCATTGTTTTATGATAAATTTTTTTTCAGGCCATATAACGCGCACGATGTGCGTCGTCCTGCTGCTGGCGTTTATCCCTTGCCTGCTCACTCTGTTCCGTTTTGAAGCCAAATACAGCGAAGAGGAGCAGGAGATTACGGAGAAACGCATCCAGGAAATCGTATACGGTATAAGCGCGCACCAGACAGCGGTTATGGAAAGCGCGCGCGGCCTTTTGTCCGCTCTGGCTTTAATGGATGATATCCGCAAGGGAGATCATGAGAGGACTCGAAAACTGTTTGCCGCAGTGCTTCGGGAAAATCCCTTATTGGAAGATATTTTGCTGACGGATCGGCTGGGGAGGGTAATCGCCTCCGGCCGAAGCCTGATCGAGGGGCAGGACCTCAACTCGCTGCCCGGCATGCGCGAAACCATGACCTCCCGGCAATTTTTTGTCAGCCGCCATGTACGCGGCTCCATCTCTGAACTGGCGGCCATGGATTGTTTCTATCCTATCGTGGACCATGCGGGTCTGCATGGAGTCCTCATCGGCGTTATCAATATCGGCGCAAGCATTCAGACATTGAATATCCTTGATTTTTTACCCAAAGCGTCTCTGGTGATCGCCGATCCTTCGGGACAAATCATCTTTTCTCTGTCCAAGAGCAGCATCTATACGAATGTGGCGACTCTGCCGGAGGAGGAACAGGAGATCATCCTCGCCGCAGAGCAAGATCTGCAAGCGGTGTCGCATCTCGACAAAGGGGGGGGGACGATCGCTTTTTCGCTTTTGTCAAATTACGGCTTAACGTCGGCAATCAATGGTTTCTCACCTATATCGTAAGCCAGGACGCAACGACTGCCGACAGCGAGATTAAAGATAAATGGCACAGCAGCATGCGGGAACTGCTCCTTTCGCTCGTTGCGGGATTTCTGGCTGCCATGGTAATTTCATTTTTAGTTTTACGCCGCCCGTTGCATATATTGCTTTCGGCGGTTCATCTTCTGAAAGAGGGACAATACAGCGCGCGCAGCAATCTCCCCGCCTCCGGAGAAATCGGCAAAGTAGCCGCAGGCTTCGATGCCATGGCTCAGGCCGTGGAAAACACGCACGCCGAACTTATGAAGGCGAAGTATGCCGCTGACGCCGCCAACCAGGCCAAAAGCGAATTTTTGGCCAATATGAGCCATGAGATCCGCACCCCCATGAACGCCATTATCGGCATGGCGTACCTGGCTCTGAAAACAGATCTCACGCCGCATCAGGAAACCTATCTCAACAAAATTTATTTAGCCGCCAATACATTGTTGGGCATCATCAACGATATTCTGGATTTTTCTAAAATTGAGGCCGGCAAGCTGAACATTGAAAACGCGCCTTTCTTTCTTGAAGAAGTATTTTCCAACATTACCACGCTCTTAGCGCAAAAAGCCGAAGAAAAGCACCTGGAACTGCTTTTTTCCTTTGCCCCTGATGTGCCACGAAACCTTATGGGGGATCCGTTGCGTCTCGGCCAGGTGCTTACCAATCTTATCAGCAACGCTATAAAATTCACCCCTACCGGGGAAATAACCGTATCTTGCGTCCTGCAAGAAGAAATGCACACATGGGAAGACGCCAAGGCTCGGCTTTATTTTACGGTGCGAGACACTGGTATAGGAATGACTGATGAGCAAAAAAGTAAGCTTTTTCGTCCATTTACACAGGCAGATAGCTCCACTACACGTCTGTACGGAGGAACAGGCCTTGGCCTTACCATTACAAAACGGCTCATAGAAATGATGGACGGCGAGATCTCCATAGAAAGCGAATTACAGAAAGGCACGACAGTTTCTTTTACGGCCGTTTTTCAAATCAGCCCCCATAACGGGCAATCGACAGATACGCTGTCTTTGAGCGGAACCAAGGTGTTGATTGTGGACGACAATGAAACGGCACGGACAGTTTTTCAAGAGATGCTGATCGGCTTTACCTTTGCCCCTACGGCGGTGAGTTCGGCCTTTGAAGCGTATGAGCAGTTGATGCTCGCCGATCAGGAACGCAAATCCTTCAAATTGGTGCTTCTTGACTGGCGTATGCCTGAAGTCTCGGGGATTGAAGCCGCGGAACATATCCAGCGAATGGATCTGAAGCGTCGACCGGCGATTATTCTGGTCACTGCCTTCGGGAACAGCGAGTTGCAAAACAAAGCCGAACAGATAGGCATCCAACATGTCCTCTACAAACCCATCAATCCTTCTCAGTTGTTTAATGCCATGCTTGAAGCGATACACACCGGAGAAAAACTTCCTTTCAGCTCTCAAAACGGTATGGTCGCCAAAGCCCCTCAACAGTTTACCGGTATAAAAGTCCTCCTTGTGGAGGACAATGTCATCAATCAGCAGGTGGCGATGGAAATTCTCAATCATGAAGGGGTCCATGTGGAAACAGCGGACAACGGGCAAGATGCCGTGAATATCCTTATGGATAGACCATACGATTTTCATCTCGTGTTCATGGATCTGCAGATGCCGGTAATGGACGGCTATTCCGCCACCCGTCTCCTGCGCGATAATGAAAAACTCGTTAATCTGCCGATAATTGCCATGACCGCGCATGCCATGAGCGGTGAGCGTGACGCCTGTATTGCCGCCGGAATGAATGATCATCTTACCAAGCCCATAGAGGTGGAAAAGCTCTTTCAGATGCTCAGGCGCTGGACGAGCATAAATAACGATAGCCTTTCAAGGCATGACGCCTCTCAAGCGACGAATGAAGATATGGCCGACCCCGGGCAAAGTCGCGCCGCTTGCACAGCACAGCCCGATCTTACGGACGCGTCGTCGGGAGATCCCATTGCCGCGCCTTCTGCGGGACAAAGCGCGCAGTCCCCATCGCCAGTCGGGCAGGAATCCGGCAATAGCGGGCAGCATCCCGATCTTCCCCCGCTTCCGGGCGTAGACAGCGTCGCTGCCGTGGCCCGCCTTGGCGGGAATGTCCGTTTGTATACAAAAACCTTGTGCATGTTTGTCAAAAGCGCGCCTTCCCACGAACAGGAGCTTGATGCCGCCTTTGCGCAGGCGGACAAACAGCGGCTGTGTCGGGCGGCGCATACCCTTAAAGGATTGGGAGCCACTGTGGGCGCCTCGGCTTTGGCATCTCTGGCCGCAGGCATGGAGTCGGACATTAACCATACGGATTCTCTGCCGGACTCGGTTGCAGTGGAGGAACTCAAAAAGGCTATGGGGAATCTGAGATACATCATCGCTACCTCAGGGCTTTGCGGGCAGGAGACAGTCCCTGCTCTCTCTCCAGGCTCTCCCGGCGGCGATGAAGAACGGGAAAAATTTAAGGAAATAGCGGCTGTCCTGACAGAACTGCTTGAATCCGACGATGCCGGAGCGCCGGAATACGCCGCCGGGAATGCGATCGTCCTCGCCGCTGTTTTGCCGGCCGAGGCGCTGACCTCTCTCACAGAGAGTTTGCGTCTGTTTGATTATGATACAGCCTTGCGCATAATGAAAGACGCGCAGCAATAGCCGGAGGATGCCTGTGTCCCGGACGCGACATTCGATCCTTGTCAAGCTTATGGGCAAAGAGAGCTTCGACGGAACGGACGCCGCGCTTGCCTCTCCTGTAGAGTATCAAGCCGGGCAAACTCTGGCGCAGGCAATTTATTTATCAGGCCTTTACGCGCCGCCCGCCTTATGCTCCGGCTTGGCCGCCTGCGGTCGTTGCCGCGTACGCGTGACAAGCGAGCCCGGGCCGGAGCCGGAGCCGGCGGATATGCGATTGTTTGCCCCTGACGAGCTTGCCCTTGGCTGGCGTTTGGCGTGTAAACATCACGCTTGGCCGGGCATGTGCATCGAACTCCCCGTCGAAACGCGTCTTTTTGCCGACCTTCTGAGAGAAAGCGGCAAGAAAAGCGCGGCAGACCTTGCCGTTTTACCCGATGCCGCGTCTGATCCCGGCGACACTACCGACAGCGTCTCTTTTTACCCTCCCACCGCTGGCGATCCCTTGCGGTCAACCAACGGGAAAACAGCTTTTCTGGCCGTCGATCTTGGGACAACCTCCCTGGAGTGGCGCCTTCAGGCCAATCTTCCTCAAGGGCCTTGCACCCTTTGGCAAGGGAAAGCCGTTAACCCGCAAATGGGCGCGGGCAGCGATCTTGTCTCCCGGCTGTCTTTTGCCGCCACAGACGCCGGGAGAGAACTGCTGTACCGGCTCACGCAGGATGCCCTGCGGGGTCTCGTAGAGCAAAGCGCGCTTGTGATGCGAGCCAAGGGACTGTCCGGCGGTCCCTCCGCCCTGTGTCTGGCCGCCAACACCGCCATGACGGCCATCTCCCTGGGGGTGGATACGCGAAGCCTGGCAAACGCTCCTTATGCCGTGCCTTACGCCGGAGGCCAATGGGAGGCTCTGCCGGGTCTGCCGCCCCTCCTGACGCCGCCGCAACCCTCTCCTTTCGTGGGGGGAGATATCGCCGCCGGATACGCGGCACTGGCCCTTGACAGAGAGTTCCCTATTCCGGAATATCCTTTTTTATTGGCGGATCTCGGCACCAACGGGGAATTTCTGCTGGCGCTTGCCCCGGATAACAGTCTGGCGACCAGCGTGGCTCTGGGGCCAGCGCTTGAAGGCATCGGCCTCAGCCACGGGATCGACGCCCAACCGGGAGCTGTATCGAATTTCTCCTTCAGCCCCTATGGACTTGAAGCCATCTGCGTAAAGCATTCGGCATCACAACGGGCCACGCCATCTTCCGTGCCGGGGATAACGGCCACAGGATACCTGGAATTGCTGCATATACTCCTTACAAGCGGCGCCATGGACCGCCAAGGATATTTTACCCCCGACGCCTGTGGCGCTTTGAAACGCTTTTTCACTCCGAAGAGAGCCCTTGGAACGGAAGAAGCCCGAAACGGAGCATGGCTTCCCCTCCCCCTGGGTTTGCGCCTCAGCGCGCGGGATATTGAAGAAGTGCTTAAAGTCAAAGCGGCTTTCAGCCTTGGCCTGCGCCGCCTTCTGGACAAGGCCGGGCTCGCGTCGCGAGATTTGAAGCGCGTCTATATCGCCGGTGCCCTTGGTCTCCATGTAAATAAACGGGCGCTTGAAGAATTGGGGTTCTTCCCTCCGGGTATGGAAAAACGGCTTGAAGCTGTGGGCAACACGTCTCTGGCCGGTGCCTCCCTGCTCCTGCGTACTCCTCAGGCTCGCCCCTCACTGCTCCGGTGGGCGGAAAAGGTCCATACGCTTGACTTGGCTGCCGACTCTGCGTTTACGCACGACTTTGCCGAACACATGCGTTTTGTCTGGTGACTCTGATAAAAATCGCGGCAACGCCCGCGAGATTGGCGCAGGCCGGGTCTCGAAGGCCGTTAAACGGCAATCTCATAGCGAAACAGCTCCAGCAACGGGAGCCTCGCCTAGAGCAGATTAACTTTGAAACGTTGCACTCGTCGCCCTCGGCGAAAACAGGTTTCGCCTACTCCTTGTGCACGAGAGCCAGCGCTTACGCTGCCGGTTGACAGAGGATTTTCAAAGTGAAAATGCTCTAACTGACGGTTCACTCGCTCCTTACCCCTTCTCCCTTTTCTCTCTCCGAGTCGGGAAAAAGTTCCAGAGCCATCTCCCGTAATTTGAACTTCTGGATTTTTCCGCTGCCGGTCATGGGGTAGCTGTCCACAAAAACCATATGACGCGGCACCTTGTGCCACGCCAGCCGCCCCTTGCAATAAGCGCGCACATCTTCCGCCCGCAGGCTTGCACCTTCTTTGGGGATGATGAAGGCCACCACTTCTTCGCCATATTTGCGGTTGGGTACGCTGACGACCTGAACATCCATAACCTGGTCCATACCGGAGATGAATTCTTCAATTTCACGGGGGTAAATGTTTTCTCCCCCCCGGATAATCATGTCTTTGATGCGTCCGGTAATAACCAGATACCCCGCTTCATCCATGATGCCCATATCTCCGGAACGCAGCCAACCATCGGGAGTAACGGCTGCCGCGGTTTCTCCCGGCAATTTGTAATAGCCTTCCATGACGTTGTATCCCTTGCAAATGACTTCGCCAGGGATTCCGTAAGGCATCTCCCTCAACTGGTCGGGCAGAGCCTGCGGGTCGGCTACAAGCACCGTTATACCGGGCATGGCTCTACCCACGCTGCTGATGCGGCGTTCGAAATCTTCATCCGCATGCGTCTGGGTCATGACGGGAGAGGCTTCCGTCATCCCGTAGCAGATGGTGATTTCCCGCATGTGCATCTCTTCCACCACTCGGCGCATCAGAGGAGCGGGGCATACGGATCCGGCCATTATGCCCGTGCGCAAACTGCTAAGATCGTAGCGCGAAAAATGGCGATGCTCCAGCATGGACAAAAACATGGAAGGCACGCCATACACTCCCGTGCAGCGCTCTTTTTCAATGGCGTCCATGACGTGCAGGGGATTGAACGCTTCGACGATCACCATGGTTGCGCCGTGATTGACCGCGGCCATAACTCCCAGCACACAACCGAAACAATGGAATAAGGGCACGGGCAGGCATATCCTGTCGTTGGACGAAAAATTTTGGTGTCTTCCAATCCAGTAGCCGTTATTGACGATATTCACATGAGAAAGCATGACCCCTTTGGGAAAGCCGGTTGTCCCCGAAGTATACTGCATATTTATCACGTCATACGGTTTAATGTCGGCCTTTCTGGCCGCATAGTCAGCCGGAGATGTGTTCTGCGCTAGAGCCGTGACGTCGGACAGACAACGCAGCCCTCTTTTGCTTTTGTCTCCCATGAGGAAAATCCGGCGCAGTTCGGGCAGTTG
This sequence comes from Desulfovibrio sp., assembly GCA_031279825.1. Classification (GTDB taxonomy): domain Bacteria; phylum Desulfobacterota; class Desulfovibrionia; order Desulfovibrionales; family Desulfovibrionaceae; genus Frigididesulfovibrio. Next base: position 11,333 of record JAITHT010000015.1, read on the forward strand.
GGGAATATTCAAGCTGTCCGAAGGTTGTTCGCCGATTTGTGGAACAGCGGTTTTGAGAATCTTGATGAAATCGTGGTCACGGTAACTATCCAACATAAAAAGATTTTCACAATCACTCTGACGAAGGAGAAATTCAAGTTCGCGAGCGTGGTAACTCGTATTTACCGTGATAAGGATGGCGCCTATACGCGCGCCGGCGAACATCAAAGTTAGCCAGTGCGGAACATTGGTAGCCCATATGGCTATTTTTTCTCCCTTTTGCACTCCGAGGGCCATAAGTCCCCTTGCGAGATCGTCCACGCTTTTGCCGAATTCCAGCCAGCTTTGGCGCAAGGGGCGTTCATGGTGGATAACGGCGTCATTGTCGGAGTGCCGGCAAATGGTTTCATCCAAAAGCGCGCCTAAGGTTTTTTCCTGCAACACAAAGGGGTCAATTTGCATGAATGGAAGCCTTTTGTAAAAATGTGACGCTTGGGAAGTTCGGATTTTTATTCCGGGGGCTTCCTCTTTCGTTACGATACGAAGGGGGGATTAGAGCATTTTCACGTTGAAAATGCTCGTCAACCGGCAACGTAAGCGCTGACTTACGTGCACGAGGAGTGGGCGAAATTTGTTTTCGCCGTAAACGACGAGTGCAACGTTTCAAAGTTAATCCGCCCTGGAACATTGTATATAGTAATGAGATGCTCAGGCGATGCGTGCGGCAACGCCCGCGAGATTGGCGTAGGCCGGGGGGCTTGAAGGCCGTTAAACGACAATCTCATAGGCGAAACGCTCCGGCGCGACAGGTAGGTATAGCGCGCCGGCTTCGGGCTCGGGCATAGCCGCCGACCGGGCCTTCATTCAGCATAGCGTGTCGCGCCTCAATTGAAAAGAGGCAAACATGAAGGAAGCGGGGCAATCGAATGACGCCGCCGCCATTGACATGGATCATAATAACAATATTGAAATGCAACAGTTTATACAATTTGAGAACATTTTAATTTTGAAACGCCCCATTCGGCGTAGCCTGCGAAAATGACGAGTGCGGCATTGCAAGGGCAATCTGTCCTGGAATTGCCGTCGCTTGATGTCCGGGCTTGATTTTTTGACGTGGCGAGAGTATGGAGATATACTGAAATGCAACTGCAAAACTCAAGAAGAGTTTTGCAGTTTTTCATTACAGTTCAAGATCGCTGTACCATGTATCGTCCGTTGTCTCAAAAGGGCGGCGACTCTCCTCTCAGAGCATGGTACATGGTAAACTTTGAGACGGTTCCATTCGGCATAGCCTGCAAAAATAAAACTGATTCGGGGCAATCCTGGCCATCACCCCTTGGTGGAGTGAAAGCGGATGCTTTTACTTCCGATGCCGCTGTCCTGCGAAAGTAGCGGCCGGTACTTCATGGATGCGCGGCGCGCGGGAGCAATAGCCGCGAGAGCAATTGCATTCTGAAATTGCTCTATATAACAAACTCACAATACAAAAATGTTAAGGGATTGTATGACGAGCGCACAAAAAACAGAGGTAAAGCACAAAATGATTGCCGAGTTGAATCGTCTGACTCAAGAAATTGTCACCCTTGAAGAAGTTACCCGTCCAGTGTCTGCGGAAGACATGGACGAGATTACCCGAATGGATTCCATCGTCCACAAAAGTGTCAATGAAGCCGCTTTGGCTGCTGCAAAAACGCGCCTGGCAGGTCTTGAATACGCTATCAAGCGCATTGATGAACCGAAGTTCGGTTGCTGTATTGACTGTGGTGAAAAAATCGGTTTTGCTCGTCTTCTGGCCATGCCGGAAACCGTGAGATGCATAGATTGCGCCAGTTAGAGGACTTTCAAAGTGAAAATGCTCTGGGGCGTGTTAACACTATAGAATTTTTGTTCTCTGGCAAGGAAGATGAGCCTGCCTTGAGGGAGTATACTCTTATCTTACGGTATTTGACCGGGATGCCAGAGACAATAGGAGGGAACATGCCGACGCTGAACACGGAACGTGTCGTACTCGAGCAGGTTGCTGCGCTCTCCCCGCAATACCGTGTGTTTTTCCGCATGGCGGCGGCATGCGCGCTGACCTTATGTTTCGCTTGTGCCGGCACACGCATGGATCGCCTCATGCCGCATGTTGAGACCTTGCGGCTGGCTGAGCATTACTTCGGCAAACCGACCGGCGTAAGTGAATTGGCCGGTGGCGATTGCCGCTATGAGTGGTTGCTCGATCAGATGACGCAAATTCCGGGACAGGACGTACGGGAAAAAATTCTTATGGGTTACGACAGGAGCGGCTTCCCCGTGTATTACATCCGTACTTTTTTCGTGCCTGCCCATATGGCCCGGCAGTATTGCCGGCTGACTATAGTTGCCGACAGAAACGGCAGGACGCTGGCATCCTCTTGGGAAGGGGACGGTTGTGATGAGATGATGATCGTACCGTCAACGTATTAGGATGTGATATTTCAATAGCGTGTTCACCATTTCCCCTGTGTCGTCCGGCGTCCGCAGGAAGACGCTCTACTTCTTAATCAGGAGATATACCGCCCCTTTGGCGTCCAAGTATCCGGCTATATGCTCGGCGTGTCCGCCGGCGCCGCAAAAGAGATCGACACGCCGGTCCTTGATGGCCCCTCCGGTATCCTGCGGCAAGAGTAATCCGTAGAAGGGGATTGCAGGCTTGCCCGTGGCGTCGGGCAGCGGCAGAATGGAGAATATCAGGCTGCCGTAAGGCAGTGTTTTACGATCCGAGGCCACGCTGACCCAGGGAGTAATGGGATACCCCATGGCGCCGACGGGGCCGTAAGCGGCTTCACGAAAAAAAACATAAGCGGGATTGGCGTCAAAGAGCGTAGCGCGTTTATCCGGATGTTCCTGCAGAAAGCGGCGTATACTCCGCATGTTTACGTCATTCTCGTCAAGCATGGCCTGCTCTCGCATGAGCCGCCCGAGAGACGTGTACGGACGGTTGTTTTTGCCGGCATACAAAATATGGGAGACGGCACCGTCCGGAAACTGCAGCCGCCCGGAACCCTGGATATGCAGGAAGAACGCGTCGATATCGCTGTCCACCCAGGCTATTTCAAGATTCCTCCCGGCAAGGGCACCTTTTCGGTCGATGTCTTGCCGGGTATGATAGGGCACGCCGGCATGGAGATCGGGCGGCAGCCCGTATAAAGGATAAGGATAGGCTGTGTTCGGCGTGCGGCTGGCATGCAGGGTGGGCTCATAATAGCCTGTAAAGCCGAAGTCAGGTCCGATGCGGTGCCAGATAAAGTCTTTCGCCAGCAAGCAGGGATTGCCGTCAAGCCTGGGGAGGATGCGTTGCAGGTGCCGCAAGGCAGCCGTCAATTGTCCGTAGGAGAGCGTTATCCCCTGCGAAGTTACGGCAACGTCCGTTTCCGGGCGCGCTGAGGAGTAAGCGAGACTTTGGGCGACGGCAAAGGACATATCCCGCCAACTCTCCATTCCCTGATTACGGACATCCAGTTGCAACGCCAGGGATGCAGCCTCTCGTTCGCCGAGGATGATAACGCCGGGATGGGGCAGAGGGGTAAACAGGGCCCGCGCGTCGCTATTTTGTTGCAACGTGCAGGCTGTCGCGAACAACAACAGGCAGGCGAAAAGCGCAAGAAGAACGCATCGCGCAAAGGCTTGCATCTTTATAGGCAATATATACGGCATGGAGTCACGCATGGCTGTTTTTTCCGAACAAGAAGTCTGGATGCGGCACAGGGTGTCATACGGGGAGACAGACACCATGGGCGTACTGTATTATGCGGAATATTTTCATATTTTCGAACGCGGACGCAATGAATACATCCGCGCCTTTGGTCTTTCATACAAAGAGGTGGAAAAACGCGGACTTTTTCTGCCGGTACGCGAGGCCAAATGTCGCTATCGTTATCCGGCCCGCTACGATGATCTCCTTATGCTGCGTACCGCGGTTGTTCAATGGAGCAAGGCGTCCCTTAGCTTTAGGTATGCGATATTCGATGAGGACCGTATGCGCCTTATGACGGAAGGATTCACCCAACACGCCTGCGTTGACGGCACGGGCAAGCCGATACCCGCGCCTGTCTGGTTTTATGAAATACTGCAACGGCCTTTGGGGGCAAACAAATCATGATGCCACGCCGCCGGAAGGGCGACGGGTTTTGCGCGATGCGAGGGTATGCTCTTCACGTGACCGAAAACGAGGTGTCCGGCGAAACGGCATGTTATCTATTTTTCCCTTTACAGGGCAAGTCGTTTCTTCTAAAAGTAATATGCATTACTAGGGGAATCCGTAAGGATTGAGAGTGGGGATCGTCCCCAGACCCTTTGAACCTGATGCAGGTCATGCTGCCGTAGGGAAGTTCTCATGCCAGTCCGCGCCGATAGCCCTTAATGCCCGCCGAAAACCGCGGCGCATAGGGGCGTTTTTATTTGCGGACGCTCTTCTCCTCATCCATGTCCTCGTTCCGGGAGTGATTGCAAAATAAACGTGCTCTCGCGGAGAGCATTTTCAAAGTTAATCTGCTCTAGCTCAGTGCGCCGCGCGCCCGCGAGCCACAGGCGGCTGCCTGTCTGCCGGGATAGGCCAGGGCCGGGGGGATGCCTGAGTCAGCTTTATTCTCGCCGGACAGTACCGAATGGAGCGTCTCAACGTTACAACACTCTAATTGAAGGATACAGACGATGTCTCTTTTTTTACGTAACAACGCTTTACAGAAACTTTGCGAGACGCATCTGTCCTCCCTATCCCGTGAGGAGGAACTGCCTGAATCCTTGCTCCGAGCCGCTTTGGAACAGGGGAGCATGGTGTTGCTGGGTAATCCCGCTCACCCTAGGCTTGAGCCTATTGTGGTGGGTCAGCCGGCCAGAGTAAAGATAAACGCCAATATCGGCAATTCCGCCATGCGCAATTCGCTTCCCTGCGAATTGCGCAAGCTTGAGACCGCCCTGGCGGCCGGAACCGATACGATTATGGATCTTTCCACGGCCGGAAATCTTACCGCCATACGCCGAGCTATGCTTGACGCCTGCCCCAGCCCCTTGGGCACAGTGCCTCTTTATGCGGTGGCCCAAAAATATATTGACGCGGGTAAAGATCCGGCTTTGTTCGACCCTCGGGAACTGCTTGATGAAGTCGCCGCCCAGGCTGAGCAGGGCGTGGACTTTATGACTCTGCATTGCGGTATTACAGAGCGGGCCGCTCGCTGGGCTACGGAAGAGAAAGGTCGCGTTATGGGTATCGTTTCCAGGGGAGGCGCCATTCTGGCGCGTTGGATGCGTACGCGGCGCAGGGAAAACCCCTTGCTTGAGCATTATGATGAACTGATTGGCATAGCCCGCAGGTATAATGTCACCTTTTCCCTGGGGGATGCCTTGAGACCGGGGGCCGGAGCGGATGCCGGCGATGCCGCCCAGATTGAAGAAGTCATCGTCTTGGGCCGTCTGGCCCGTCAGGCGTTCAATGAAGGAGTGCAGTGCATGATCGAAGGCCCAGGCCATGTTCCCATGCATGAAGTGGCGGGGCAGATCCAAGGTATCAAAAAATTGACGCGGGGAGCCCCTTTGTATGTTCTGGGGCCGCTTGTCGTAGACAGTTGTCCGGGCTACGATCATCTTGCCGGGGCTATCGGCGGCGCTATAGGGGTGCAGGCCGGAGTGGATTTTCTCTGCTACCTCACCCCCGCCGAACATCTCACCTTGCCGGACGCTCAGGATGTCAAGGCCGGAGTCATGGCTTCGCGCATTGCCGCGCAAGCGGGAGAAATAGCCCTTGGCCGTCCCCGTGCCTTGCGTCGGGAAGCGGCCATGGCCGGGGCACGCAAAAATTTAGACTGGACGGGCATGAAATGTGCTGCTTTGGATCCCAACATGATGGACGATCGTCGGGGAGAGCACGCCGGAGAGGAAGTCTGCGCCATGTGCGGAGACTTCTGCGCCGTAAAAATGGCACGGCCATAAAGTATTTTCACGTTGAACGTGCTCTGTCAACCGGCGGCGTAAGCACCGACCTGGGTGCATAAGGAGCATTCCGCTACCTCCGCAGGATAGCGGCTCGATTCGCATTTTTTCGATATGCCGGATGTTTGCCCTGGGCAGCGCATTTCGTCATTGAAAATGACTCTTCAAAAACAGAAAACACGCTCTGGGGCGCCGACGTGACACTGTTAACGTTATTCCTGCTGCCGGGGCATAATGCGGATTTTGAAATCGGATGCGCGCCGTTAAGGAGATCCCATGCCCAGCACCGCCATTGTCGAGTATCCTGCGGGATTTTCCAAAGGAGAATCCGTCCCGGTATATATTCTCGGTCTGGGTCTGCCTTTACCCGTCGAAAATCGTTCCTTTTCCTTCAAACACATGATGAACCATCCCGTATTAGCTTCAGCGGACGTGATTATCGGCGGCAAGACGCAATTAGCCGGATTTGTCGATCATCCTGCGGAAAAGCTGTTTATCGGAGCGGACAGCCTTTCTCTTTACGAACGGATCGAGGCTAATCGACGCAAGGGCCAAAGGCAGGTGGTGCTATGCGGCGGCGATCCTCTTTTTTTCGGTCTCGGTGCACGTCTGGCGGAACGTTTCGCCCCGGGGACGCTACGTATCCTGCCGGGTATCGGCTCTCTCCAGGCCGCCGCGGCCTTTTTGAGTATGGCATGGGAAAATGTGGAAGCCGTCAGCCTGCATGGAAGAAATTCCCGGTTGCCTTTAGCGCATGCCCTCATTCGAGCCGCATCCGGTGGATGCTCGATCTTTCTGCTTACGGATTCCGCCAGTTCTCCGGCATCCGTAGCCGCATTTATGCAGGAACGGGGGCACAGTGGCTATATGATGCATGTGATGGGCAATCTGCATTTTACTCCGGATACTGGGTGTGCGGGAACTGTCTACCCTTCTTCCGTGCCGGCAGCCCTCCATACCTGCGTCCAGGCGGAATACTACGCCCGACTCACGGTGGAGCAGGCGATATCGCTACCGGCTATAAAGAAAGAAAGTGGACCTCTGCAACTCGTCATATGGCTTGAGCCGATGCCCCCCGCAGTCCGTGACGGCGGGACGATATCCTGGCCTTTCGGGCTGCAGGATGCTTCACTGGCTGCAGAAAACGCGCTTTTCACCAAGACGCCGGTGCGGGCTGTCGGACTAGGTGCCCTCGGGATTGAAGCGGGAGATACCGTTTGGGACTTAGGCGCGGGCAGCGGAGCCATGAGCGTTGAAGCCGCCCGCCTTGCTCATCGCGGCCGTGTCGTCGCCGTAGAAGCGCGGGCTGACCGCATTCCGCTGCTGGAAAAAAACCGGCGGAGGTTCGGCGCGGCCAATATGGAGATATTGCACGGTAGCCTGCCGGAAGCGCTTGATGATTGCCTTGCCGTATCATCCCCCCCACAGCGTATATTCTGGGGTGGAGGGCTGAGCGGAAATGGCGGAGAGGCATCCCGTAGCGCCGTTGAAAAAATTTTCCACAAAGCCTGGGATGCCCTTCTGCCCGGAGGCCGCATGGTGATCCACTGCGTTCTTTTGTCTTCCCTGGAATTCGTCCGGGCGCAGTTCTCCCGGACGGGCGTGGCGGCTGAGGTTTCCTGTATTCAGGCCAGCCTCTCTGTTCCTCTGGCAGGGGATTATCGTCTCCATGCGCTGAATCCTGTTTTTCTCGTCAGCGCAAGTAAGCCGGAGCATTCTTCTCCATCCGCAAAGGGCCGGGCATCCTCCGGACGCGAGCACGGAGGAACCCCATAATGCTTCCCTCCTGATGTTGGAATAGCATACACCATACTCAATGGGACTAAACAGATATAATGTTCCTATAGGTTGTTCAGCGTTAATGCCCGGTAATTCCGTATTTGCGCAGTTTATATTGCAGAAGGCTTTTGGAAATGCCCAGCGCTTCCGCCGCCTTTACTTGCACGAAATCCGCCCGCACGAGGGCACGACGAATAAGAGCGGCTTCAAGCTTGTCCAAGGTGTCGGCAAGGTTGAGTTCCACAGGGAGGAGGTCAAGTGCGTTGCGGAGTTGGGAGTCATCGTTCTTGAGTTCCGGAGGCAGATCTCCGGCAGTGATGCTATCGCCCGATGCCATGATCATGCAGCGCTCAAGCACATTCTCAAGCTGCCGGATATTGCCGGGCCATTCGTATCCGGAGAGGTAGTCAAGGGCCTCCGGGCTGATGTTTTTACGGGGCAAGTGGTTGTCCTCAGCGATTTTTTTCATAAAATGAGCCAGGAGCAGAGGAATGTCTTCGCGCCGTTCGCGTAGAGGGGGCAAAATTATCTGCACGACATTGAGGCGATAATAGAGATCTTCCCGAAAAGCGCCCTTCTCCACTTCTTGCTGCAAGTCTTTATTTGTAGCGGTCACAACTCGGATATCCACCTCTATCTCTTCAGTTCCTCCGACGCGTTCAAATCTGCGTTCCTGAAGAATACGCAGAAGCTTGACTTGCATGTCGGAAGAGAGTTCGCCTATTTCATCCAGAAACAACGTACCTCCGTTGGCCAATTCGAAGCGGCCGCGGCGCATGGCCACAGCGCCGGTAAAAGAGCCTTTTTCATGGCCGAAAAGTTCGCTTTCCAGTACACCGGGACTTAATGCCATGCAATTAACGCTGATAAAGGGACCGTTTTTGCGCGGCGAAGCAAAATGAATTGCCCGGGCTATCAGTTCTTTGCCTGCGCCCGATTCGCCGGTAATGAGCACGTTGCTTTTTGTAGGGGCGGTTTTATCCACCAGGGCAAGCACAGCGCGAATACTTTTGCTTTTGCCGATAATCTGGTGCAAACCGTAGCGTTCTTCAAGATTTTCATGCAACAGGCGATATCGGCGGTGCACCTTGGCCAGTTCCACAGCGTTCTGTACGGACAACAGCAACTCATCATTGGCAAAGGGCTTGGCAATATAGTCAAAGGCTCCCATTTTCATGATGTCCACAGCGCTTTCAATGGAACCGAAAGCGGTCATCACCAGTACCGGGATATGCGGATAATCCCGCTTGACATGCTCAAGTACATCCTTTCCCGAAAATTTAGGCATTTTCATATCTGTGATGATGACGTCCACTTCCGATTCATCAACAAAAGCCATGGCTGTTTCCGGATCATTCAGGGCAATGACGGAATAGCCGGCATCCAGGAGCAGGGCTTCAAGCACCAGCAGATAATTTTTTTCATCATCAATGACGAGCAAATGCGTTTGTTCTTGCGGCATAGACAGGAGCCTCACGGGCATAAGGGGCAAGGATGAAAAATGTAAGAAAACCGCGCACGCCGACTGTACAGAGATTTCCGTATGCTGCCAAGTGATGTGTTCCGTCACATTCGGATGCCATAATCATGCCGTGTTGGCATACTGTTGCGAGTGCTGCGGCCTGCTGCATTCAGCCTGCGACAGGCAGCGCAAGAGGGCGAATCATCGCCGATGGGCCGGGAGTCCGCCGACTTTCTTGATTCCCTTTTCGCCGGCATCGACGAGGACGCGGCCGCCAACGAGCGGCGTGAGCAAGCCGAAAACCGCGTTTTTTCGACGAAGCGATCCTCATAAATAGGCCATTGGCTCATTTATGAAATCACTTATAGTCAGTCCGTGGATTGAGGTACGGTTATGCCTACCTGGGCTCCGCCTTCCGGAGCATTCGTCAGGGTGAGCGTTCCGCCGTGGCTGTTAATGATGGAATTCACGATGGGCAGTCCGAGGCCGGTGCCTCCCTCCTTGGTCGTGAAAAACGGATCAAGCAGCTGGTGTTTGTTTTCTTCAAGAAAACCGGGGCCAGTATCATGGAAGAGAAGATGAATCACAGGAACAGGCACATGAATACATTCGGCGTGGATGGTCAGGATGCCGGAGTTGTTCATGGCCTGTATAGCGTTACTCATAATATTGTAAAAGGCCCTGTACAGCAAATCCTTGTCCCCATCCATCCATAAAGGGGAGTCAATCTCGCCGGAACGCACTATATCAATGTCCCGTTGTGCGAAATCCGGCGAGAGAAAGGCCAGCACCTGACCTATAATCGCACCCGCATCCACGCGTTCCGCCTTGAGTTGCTTGGGACGGGCATAATCAAGAAAATCACTGACAGTACGCGACAAACGTTTTGCCTCGTCATAAATGGCCTGAAGAATCCGGCTTATTGTAGGCTCAGCCTTAACCGTCCGTTTAATCAGCAATTCCGCGCTGGAAGAAATAATACCGAGAGGATTGCGGATTTCATGGGCAATACTGGCCACAACCCGCCCCATGCCGGCCAGTTTTTCGTGCTGATGCAGTTCAAGGAGCAAACGCTGCTCTTCGGCCATACGAATAGCCAGGGCGCGTTCCGCCCGGCGCACCAAGAGCAGAAGTAAGCCCATAAGTATGCCCAATCCCAGCAGCGTAACTCCCAGAATGAGTTGCTGAAAACGAATAGCGCTTTCAATATCGCTGGTAACATCCTGAGAAAATTCCAATACCCCCATAACAGGCTCCCCATTGGAAAGCGAAAAGCCGAGAAGATCTTCCATGCGTAGCGGGGTCGTGGTGCGTAAGCGAAACGTGTTCGGCTCAAGAGAAAAGCGGAAAAAAGCCCACCTGTAGGGGATAGCCGCATCCAGATCGAAAATCGGCTGCTCCGAGGTGACGGCCGCATCAATGGAAGGTGGTGCGTCATCGGCTTTTCCCAAATCCGCATCGTTAGTGGAATAGGTAATCGTGTGGTCCTTGGCGTAGATGCGCAGGTTTTCCACGTGTAGCCCCTGAATAATGGACTTGATAATCAAATCAAGCTGCCTGTACTGCTCAGGGTTACGCAGGGCGATGCGTCCGAAGATGCTGATGGTAGGAAGGGTAAAGCGCCTGTATATCTGATTGTTCAGATAATCCGCCAATAGCGTGGCGAATGTATGGTTTTTGGCAATCAGGGTCTTGCTGGCCGTATTGCCGAGGTAAATGGACACCGCAATAGAAAGCAGGAGAGTCAGGGTCAGGGCCACCCAGGCCAGAGAACGCACGACTCCGAAACTGCGCACGGAATCCGCCTTCTCGTTACCTGGAGGCGATGCCTTGTTGTTTTTATCCGCGCGAACGGGCACTTGGGCAGCGCCGGTGACGGAGGGCGGCGCTGTCTTGCGGCCATGCCCACCGGAGTCGGTCTGCACGCTTTCTTCTTGCGGACATGACGCGGCTCCAGCGGCCGGCTTACAACTTTTGGAACCGGGAAGAGGCGGAGCTTCTCGTGAAAGCAAAAGAGCTCTCTTCCCGACAGTGGGATCATCTCCCCCAGATGCGCTGCTCAGGAGTTCTGCTCCTTCTCCGCGCAATCGCGGCGTACATTTTTTAGCACGTCAAGCACTTTTTCCACGGTAAAACCAAAGTATTCGTATACGGCTTTGCCGGGACCGGATTCGCCGAAGCCGCGCATGCCCACTACTCCGCCGTCCAGCCCCACGTATTTGCGCCACCAATCGCAGGATGAGGCTTCAATGGCAATGCGGGCGCGAACCTCGTGAGGCAGAACATGTTCCTTCCAATCCCGATCTTGGGCGTCAAAAACTTCGGCTGAGGGCATGGATACAACGCGGATGCGGCAATCTTTTTTTTCGCCCGCTTCGGCCACAGCCAGCGCCAAAGCCACCTCAGATCCCGTGGCGATCAGGATTAATTCAGGCGCACCTTTACTGTCTTTGAGCACATAGGCGCCGCGGCTTATGTTGGCAATGGACTTGGCGTCGCGAGAGAGCACCGGCAAATTCTGGCGGGACAGCACCAGACATGAAGGCCCGTCTCTCCGAGCCAGAGCCGCCTTCCACGCCGCGGCGGTCTCCACTGAGTCGCAAGGCCGCCAGACATGAAGGCCAGGAGTAAGACGCAGCATGCCAAGCTGCTCTATCGGCTGATGCGTGGGGCCATCTTCGCCGATCACGATGGAGTCGTGCGTGAGCACCCAAATGACGCGCTGTTTCATCATGGCGGAAAGACGGATGGCATTTTTGGCATAATCGACAAAGCTCAAAAAGGTTCCCGCGTAGGGGATGAATCCCCCATGCAGAGCAAGACCGTTCATGATGCTGCCCATGCCGAATTCGCGCACCCCATAGGAGATGTAGCGTCCTGAAAAATTATCACGTCTGACAGGCTTCGAGCCGTTCCAGGCAGTACCGACAGAACCGGAAAGATCCGCTGAGCCGCCGAGAAGTTCCGGCAGCTTCGGGGCAATGATGTCCAGCGCCTCTTTGGAAGATATGCGACTGGCCTGGCTGCCCCCGGCCTTTTGGAGGGCGGCCATATGCGCGCAAAGATCGTTTTCCCAGGCTTTGGGCAACTCTCCGCTGACGCGGCGCTTGAATTCATCGGCTAACTCGGGATAGGCGGCAGCATAGCGTTCAAATTGTTCCTGCCAGCGTTTTTCAGCGGCCTTGCCTTTCTTGCGGGCATCCCAGGCGTTTTTTATCTCAGGGGAAAACTCAAAAGGAGGATGCTTCCAGTTCAAAAGTTTACGGGTAACGCTGATTTCGTCCTCGCCCAGAGGCGAGCCATGGCTGTTGGCCGAACCGGCCTTAGTGGGCGTGCCTGCGGCAATAACCGTACGGCAGCATATGAGGCTGGGCCGGCTGAGTTCCTTCCTCGCTTTAGCAATGGCTTTTTTGATTTGCAGCGCATCATGGCCGTCAACATGAGCCTGCACATGCCAGCCGTACGCTTTGAAACGCGACGGAGTATCGTCGGTAAACCAGCCTTTGACATCACCGTCTATGGAAATGCCGTTGTCATCCCACAGGGCGATAAGCTTGCCCAATCCAAGCGCTCCGGCAAAGGAAGCCGCCTCATGGGATATTCCCTCCATCATGCAGCCGTCGCCCATAAAAACATAGGTATAATGATCGACTATGCGGTGCCCTTCACGATTGAATTCTTCAGCCAGCAGACGCTCTGCAAGCGCCATGCCGACGGATGCGGCAAAACCTTGCCCCAGAGGGCCGGTAGTGGCCTCGACACCCGGCGTAATGCCGTATTCCGGGTGGCCAGGAGTCTTGGAATGCAACTGGCGGAACGACTTAATATCTTCAATGCTCAGGGTATATCCGGAAAGGTGCAGGAGAGAATAGAGCAGCATGGAACCATGCCCGTTGGAAAGCACAAAACGATCCCGGTCGTGCCATGACGGATTTTCCGGGTTATGCTTGAAAAAATCATTCCACAGCACTTCCGCCATGTCAGCCATACCCAAAGGCGCGCCCGGGTGGCCTGATTTGGCTTTTTCAACGGCATCCATGGAAAGAAAACGGATAGCGTTGGCAAGTTCTTTGTGTGTGGGCATGGGAACTCCTTGAAACGCTTATGCAACAGGGTTATCGACGAATTTGCCGCATGTCCGCAACAATACGGATATGGGACAGTCTATTGACAGACGAGAGCGCGCCCCGCCGCCTCGTTGAAAACGCGAAGGCGTTCCGCATAGGGAGGAAAACGGAAAAAAGCCGAGCCGGAAACCAGCACATCCGCGCCGGCCTTAATCAACTGTGGAATATTGTCCGGTTCAACTCCGCCGTCAACCGCGATATGGGCATGCCCGCCTTCATTGCGCAGAAGATCGGCAACGCGACGTATTTTATCCAGGCTTTTGGGAATAAACGATTGTCCTCCGAACCCGGGATTGACGCTCATTATCAAGATAAGATCAAGGGATTCAAGTATATTTTCCAAGACGGCCACGGGCGTAGCCGGATTTAAAGCCATACCCGCCCGCATGCCCAGACGACGGATTTCATATACGGCTCTGTCAAGATGGGTGGACGCCTCGGCGTGGATGACCAGCAGATCAGCTCCGGCATCGGCAAATTCTGCAAAATAACGTTCCGGATTATGCACCATGAGATGAACATCGAAAAAAAGATTGCTGATTTTGCGCAATTGTTTGATCACCGGAGGCCCGAAGGTGATATTCGGCACAAACATGCCGTCCATAACATCCCAATGGACCCAGGAAATTCCCGCCTGTTCGAGGGCCGACAATTCTTTTTCCAAATTCCCGAAATCCGCGGAAAGAAGAGAGGGTGAAAGAATCATGTATGCTGTCCCATGCGGCGTCGCACACCGCCTATGGCAGAAAAATCATGCCGGAGTTCATTTTATGGATTCTGTTTCGCCGTTACGCAATAGTTGGAGAATGGCTTCCAATTCCGTCGTCAATGCGTGGAGCAGGGACTGCGAGACGCCCCCCTGAAGATCGGACGGAGAGACTGCCTGAACGGCGTCCGGGAGATAGGAGGGAACTGCTTCGTCCTTCACGTTTCCGTCCGGCGACCCCTCAAGGAGATCCCGGCGCGGCGCGGACAGGGGCGTCTCCTTATGCCGATATCTCGGGCGCTCAAGAAACGAACTCTCGTGGATCGGATATGTTTTTTTGATACCGGGAAGATTATACTGCAAAAGAAGTTTTTTGACAGCATTTTCATCGGCATTCCAAGCGTCATCCGCATCAGCCGGAATACCCGAAGGACTATTCCCGTCTGTGTCGGCGAGGGCGACTTCAGGCGCTTGCGTTCTTGGCAAGTCAGCTTCGGCATGCTCTGCACCCGCCGTTGCAAAGCCCGTTTGCGAGCCTGCGGTAAAGGCGTACACCGCGCCCTTTTCTTTATCTTCATGCAGAATTTTGCGCGCGCCTTCAATGGTCAGGCCGCGCTCGTGAAGCAAAAAACGGATGCGTTCCAGCAAGGCGAGATTCTCTTCGGTGTACAGCCGCTGTCCTTTTTCCGTGCGCAAGGGAACAATCTGCGGGAACTCCGTTTCCCAGAAACGCAGCACATACGTTTTGAGGTTCAGCAAGGTCGCTGCTTCCCCTATTTTGTATGTTGTCGCCATCATCGCTCCTTGTTGTCAAGCATAGCATAAAGCGCATGTAAACAAAAGAGTGAAGTAGGGCGTGCACAGTTCCCGCAATTGCGCCCGCCCCATGATATGATAGACGAAACTTGCGGGCATGGACCTTCCCCCTCGAAAGTTTTCGACAGGACTCTCAATTGGAAACCATGTCCACGTTTTTTGTCAAAAGTACCCTGTAGCCAGATGAAGCAAAAAGAAAGTCTTTGACTGCCTTGACGAGTTGGAGTAAATACTGACATTTTACCGCAGGATTCTTTCTTGGTATTGACGGCTGAGGCAACGCGTATGGGGCGTATGGATTTGCGTATGTTACTTAATATAAGGTGCATGAGTTATGAAAATGTTTGTTTCCGTTCTTGCGGTCATAAGCATCTTGCTGGCCGGAACAACTTTGGCTGTCGGCAAATCGTCCTCTTCGGGGAACAGCACGGAAAACGCCGAGCACTATAAGGAGAAAAAGAAACATCGCCGGAAATTTGAAGATTGCGATAAAGATAAAAAAGGTCATTTGAC
The DNA here is from genome assembly GCA_031279825.1 of Desulfovibrio sp. Lineage (GTDB taxonomy): Bacteria > Desulfobacterota > Desulfovibrionia > Desulfovibrionales > Desulfovibrionaceae > Frigididesulfovibrio. The sequence goes on from JAITHT010000015.1 coordinate 26,664, forward strand.
ATGGGAAGAAGCCAAGCTTTGCTATCCCCGCCTGACCAGGGACAAGTTTGACGCTATTGACGCCGACAAAGACGGCGGGATCACCAGGGAAGAAATCAAAGCGCATCGCGCCGCCCGTAAAAAGAACAAAAGCCGCAAGCAATAGAGTCATTCTCCACGTTTTCTCGGTATTGCCGAAGCCGATCCGCACAAAGCGGCTCCTTCACGGCAGACGGATGCCCGTAATCATACCGGTTGCGTCCATGTTGACGGTGAGCTTGCATCCTCTGAGCTTGCGTGGAGAAAAACCGACGATCATTCTTTGCAGCAATGCCTGCCTGCTTTCTCCCGGACTCGCGGGAGAATCCAGGCAAGCGGCCAGATTGCCGAGATACGAAAGCACTTCCTGCGGGCGTAGCCCCGCATGGCGCAACGCGGCAAGTTCGAGGCTTTTATGACGTTTGGCAAGGCGCTCCCCTCCAGCGTCATACAGCAGAGGAACATGGACATAGTCTGGCGGTGCCGCACCCATCAGGCGAAAGAGCAATAACTGACGCGGAGTGGAAGGCAGCAAATCTTCCCCCCGCAGCACTTCGCTGATGTGCATATCCGCATCATCAACCGTCACGGCAAGCTGATAGGCGAAAACTCCGTCAGAGCGGCGCAGGACAAAATCTCCCCCGCACTCATCCAGGGAAAGGGCTTGCTCGCCTAAGACGGCATCAGTGAAACGCAGGACAAGCGGAGTACCGCGCTTCTCTCCCAATAGCTCGGCAGCAAGCTCAGTGTTGAGCCGAAGGCTGGAACGGCGCCCTGCTCTTGCCAGAGCGCGCCGCTGACTGTCGGCGAGCGTCCGGCATGTGCCCGGATAAGGATGTCCCTCATCGCCGAGGTGAGGCGCCGAGGCCAGGGTATGAAGTTCCTTGCGCGTACAGTAGCAAGGATACAGCAGACCACGCCCTTGCAGTTGCGAGATGACTTCCTCATAACGGCGCGAGCGCGAACTCTGCGTATACGGACCGAAGGCTCCGGTTTCCCCCTCACCCTTCATGGCTTCCACGCCGCCGTCCGGCACCCTTTCGCCGACAGCCGCAGAAGGCCCCTCATCCCAGTCAAGACCGAGCCAGAGCAAATCTTCCATAACGGCCCGGACGAACTCGGGCCGCGAGCGAACAGGATCAAGGTCCTCCACGCGTAAAACCAAACGCCCCTTCTGCCGGCGTATACTCAGCCAGGCTGCGAGAAACGCGAAGGCGTTGCCGAGGTGCAGTCTGCCTGTAGGGCTGGGCGCAAGACGTCCGCGCGGCAGGAGGGAAACATACGCGTCAGTGTTCACGGTCACCCGATTGTGCTCTCTTTTCACATAAAAGCCCCTGTCTCCAGGAAAAACAGGGAATACGCCGTGCAATGGAGCTATGCCGCACTCGCCGTTTCAAAGCTAATCCGCTCTAAGGCTTGCGGCCGACAACGACCGCGGCCATGCTTGCGGCCGGAACCGCCAGCGCCACATCGACAAAGCCGGCGGCTTCAAGGTCTTCTTTGACTTCGTCAAAGGTGTATACCATGCCGCTCCGGGTCTGGACGAGCATATTGATGCCGAAAAAAACGCCGGATTTGGGCGAAAGCCTGTCGGCGCTCATGATAAAATCCCTGACGGCCACCGTACCGCCGGGGTTTATGGCCCGCATGGCATTACGGTAGAGTTCCCGACTTTCGGCGCGTCCGTGCTGGTGGATGATGGCGCTGATCCAGACGAAATCAAATCCCCGCGGCAGGGGGTCTTGATAAAAATCGCCGGAGACAAGCCGGATGCGCTGTTCGAATTCCGTGCCGGCAAAACGCTTTCTCGCTTCGCCTATGCCCACGGGCAGATCGAAAATCGTGCCCCGCGCCTCGGGCAGAGCGCGCAGAAAGGCGAGGGAGTAGGTGCCTGACGCGCCGCCCACGTCAAGAATCTCCACCTCGTTCCGGGCAAAGGACAAAACTCCCGCCTGGCGCAGGGCCGACACCACGTCATCGACCAGGGTCAGAGCGACGGAATTCATCCCCAGGATAAAAGAAATTCTGTCTTCTTCTTCGCCGAGTATGCTGGGTTGCCTGGCCGGAGGTTCCCCATGCTTTATCACCGGGGAAAGTTGTGTCCAGGCGCGCTGCACGCAGGCCATGTGGCGGATGAAGGGAACGGCCGTTGCGGGGTGGCGGCTGTCCAGATAGGCGCGAAAGCGTTCTTTAACGGAGTAACGAGCGTCCTCTCCCATGCCGCGTTTTTTCAGGTAGCCCATGGCCGCCAGCGCATCAAGCAGCATGGCGGTGCCGCGCGCGTCGCAGGATATCTTCGCGGCCAGATCATAGGCCGTCAGTGAGTTGCCGTGTTGCAGAAGAACCGTGCAGCAATCAAGCTCCGCCGCCGCCCCAAGAACGCAGGACTCTTCAAAAGCCGCGGCGGCGCGATACAGTTCCTCAAAGGGATGTTTCATGACATTCTCCTTCTCTTGTTATTAGCGCTTAACGCTTCAATCGGCCGTATAGCCTCCGTAACGGGCTACAGCAGCCAGAACAGCCACGCCAGAGACACCGAGGCCGACATGCAGAGCAGCAGCAGGGGAAAGCCCGTTGCCGCATAGTCGGCAAGGCGGTATCCTCCCGGCTCGCGCACAAGCATGGCGACGGGCGATCCCAGAGGAGAAACAAAGGCCGACGAACAGGCGATGGCCGCCACCATGGCGCATGCCTGGGGGGGGATGCCGAGCCTGACGGCGACGTCTACGGCTACAGGCGCGATCAACACGGCTGTTGCCGTGCTGCTCATGACCATCCCCATCAAGGCCGTAAGCAGAAACAGGCCGGCCAGAGACAGTACGGGTCCTGTTTCCCGAAATAACAAAAAAAAAGCCGCGGCCACATGGGAGATGATCCCGGTTTTCTGCATTGCCAGGGCAAGCGGCAGCATGCCGGCAATCATGACCAGGCTTTGCCAGTCTATTATTTTGTAAACGGAGCCTATAGGCACGCAGCGGGTGAGCAGCAAGGCGCAGGCGGCGGCAAAAACGCTGATGACGGGCGACAGCGGCGTAAAGACCATCATGGAGATCATAGCCGCAAGGATGCCCATGGCGATTTTTTCCTTGTGTTTTGCCTGAATCACTTCCTTGTAATCCCGAGGCAGGGTGAGCAGCAGGCATTGGTCGCGTATTTCGCTCAAACGGATCAGTTCCTGCCAGGCGCCGCAAACCAGCAGGACGTCACCGGATTTAAGCAGGATGTCGGAGACGTCTTCCGTCAGTGGCACGCCTTTCCGGCGTATGCCGAGCACTATGCCGTGGTAACTGGATCGGAACTGCGTCTCTTTGAGCGTTTTGCCGATAAGCGTCGAATCCGGATGAAGCATGAGTTCGGCAATGCCAATTACCTGGAAAAACGCCTGGGTCCGGGTGGCGAAAACGGCATCCCCGACAGCTTCCAGAGCGAAAATTTCGGCAAAGGCGGCGGCGCGCGCGGGAGAAGCGATAAGCAGCAGAAGATCTCCGGGACGAAACACCATTTCCGGCTGAACCGGGAGGATGCGTTTTTTCAGATTCTTTCCGGAGGTTTTCACCGCCAAAAGAGTGACATGGTGCCGCGCGCTGAGCTTGGCCGTGGCGACGCTACAGGTCACAAGCTCTGATTGCGCGGTGACGCGCAGCAGGTATTCATGCTGATCCATCCGGTAATGCCGCAGCAGATCGTTAATGGAAGGCGTCTTTTTCCGTTGCTCGGGTGCGCGTTTTTTCGCCAGCATATTCTGGCCGAACAGGGTCATGAAAGCGACGGCCAGCCCCAGATTGATCAGGCCGAAAGGCGTAAAGCTGAAAAAAGAAAGAGAGGCGTACCCCTTAAGTTGCAGCGCCTCGTTGAGGATAAGGTTGGGGGTGGTGGCCACCAGGGTCATCATGCCGCTGATTAAGGAAGCCGCGGCCAAAGGCATGAGAAGGCGTTTATGGTGCAGGCCGGCTTTTTCCGCCACAGCTAGAGAGATGGGGATGAAAATCGCCGCGGTGGCCGCGGAACTCATCACCGAGCCGACCAAGGCGGCGGTCAGCATGATCAGGATCATAATTTTTCTTTCGTCCGCGCCGCCGCATCTGACGATAAATTCCCCCGCGCGCTGGGTCACTCCGGTGTGAATGAGGGATTCCCCCACCACAAACATGCAGGCGATAATAATCACCGCCGTGCTGGAAAAACCGGAAAGCGCCTCGGCAGGCTCCAGCACGCCGCTGATCGTCAACGCGGGGATAGTGAGAACCGCCGCCAAATCGTTACGCAGAAAACCGCCGGCCAGCAGAGTGACAACACCCGCCAGGGTGAGCAGAGTGACTAGCTGATGCGCGTTGTCCATCGATCTTTATCGCATAATGGTCTGGTCGCGATCCGGACCCACGGAAATAAGGGAAACCGATATCCCGGCCAATTCTTCCAAACGGCGGACATAGCTCCTGGCAGTTTCCGGCAGATCCTCCCAGGAAGAGGCATTTTCCAAGTCTTCGCTCCAGCCGGGCAGGGTTTCATATACCGGAGTCACCTTACCCATACCCGATTCCATCTGAGGGGGGAAATCGAGCTTTTTTCCCTGATACATATACGCGGTGCAAATATTAATCTCTTTCAGGCCTGAGAGCACGTCCAGCTTGGTCAGGGCTATTTCGCCGATACCGCACAAACGGATGGATTCGCGCACGACCACCATGTCCAGCCAGCCGCAACGGCGGCGGCGGCCGGTGACCGCGCCGAACTCCACGCCCTGCCGCTGCAGATGCTCGCCGACGCCATCAAATAATTCCGTGGGGAAAGGCCCTGCGCCCACCCTGGTGGAGTAAGCTTTAACCAGCCCGATAACGCGTCCGAGACGCGAGGGGGAGATGCCGCTCCCGGCGGCGGCACTGCCTACTACAGTGTTTGAAGAGGTGACAAAGGGATAGGTGCCGTGATCAATATCCAGATGCGCGCCTTGCGCGCCTTCAAACATGATGCTGCCGCCGCGATCTTCCACTTTAGCCAGTTCGGCGCTTACATCCGCGAGGTAGGGCGTGAGCCTGGCCGCGGCCGGAGCGATTTGCGCCATAATGTCCTCGACATCCAAGGCTTTACCGCCGTAAAGCCCTGCCAACAGAGTATTTTTTTCCTTCAGGGAATGCGCTATTTTGGCGCGCAGCAGATCCGGGTCTTCCAAATCGCAGGCGCGGACGCCTGTCCGGGCGGCCTTGTCTTCGTAACAAGGGCCGATGCCCCGGCCGGTGGTGCCGATTTTGTCGGCGTCCTTGCTCTGCTCGCGGGCCTGATCGAGCAGACGGTGGTACGGCATAATCAGATGGGCCTTACGCGAAAGTTTCAGGCGATCCGGCGTAATGGCGATGCCCTGTCCGGCAACGTCATCCATTTCCGAACACAGGGCCGAGGGGTCCACCACGACGCCATTGCCGATAAGACAGATTTTGCCTTCATGCAGGATGCCTGAAGGAATAAGCTTGAGAATATATTTTTTACCGCCCGCAATCACCGTATGCCCGGCGTTGTTGCCGCCCTGAAAGCGGACAATGGCCGAGATGCCCGAGGAAAGCAGATCAACGACCTTGCCTTTGCCTTCATCTCCCCACTGCGCGCCTATGATGACAATATTCGACATGCCTTGTCTCCTTATTGTGGAACGGCGCCGCCCCTCAGTTGTCGGCTTCCGGTCTTTCCCCGGGAAGCAAAGATCGACCGCTGTCTTTTCCGGATTTCGCACCGTTGTCCATGTCCTTTTCAGAGGCGGTTCCATCCCGCTTCGTCCCGGTTCCGCTTTTTTCAGGAAAACGCAATACCGTGGCCCTGGCTCGTGCGGCACGCGCTTCGGGCTTGGCAGTATCAATACTCCGGGCGCGTTGCGCGGCAAAGATTTCCGGTAAGGGAGGAAGGGAACGTTTATCCACGGGCGTCGCCGCTACGGCCAGATGGTAGTTGAAGAGTTGGTTTTTCCAATGAATGGCCTGTATGAGACATAGGGCGATGGCGGCTTCCTCCCACCGCCTGGTCGGCTCAAAATCATGCACCTGCGCGGCATAGCGCTGCCAGAGCTGCATAAGGGAAGCCTCATCATAATTATTAAGCTGTTTCGCCATTTTTTCCAGAACCCGCTGCATGGCGTGAACTCCTTCCCTTGCCTGCAAGGCTACTCCTCCGCGACGAAAGACGCGATTTTCGGCCTCTTTCCAGTCCGCTCGCGACGGCTTTACTACAAGTGATTTCATAAATAGGCCATTGGCCTATTTATGAGGATCGCTTCGCCGAAAAACGCGATTTTCGGCTTGCTCACGCCGCTTGTGGCAACGCGCCGGACTTTCGTCCGGCGGAAGTCATTTCTTAGTGAATTATGAAATGACTTCTATATCATGATAGCGCCAATGCGGTCTTTCTTCAAACAAAAATATGAGCCGGAACGGGCCGCCTGCGATAGCCTTCAATTGCCTGCACGGTGCAATCGGACGGCTTTTCCCTTTTTCGTAGCATTCTTATCCGCGCAACGGATGAATGGCCGCTGCCTTGCCCGATGCCGCGTCAATGTCAATAATCGCCCCGTTGAGCGACGCCGATCCTTTGGCCAATTTAAAGGACTGGGGCAGGCCCGTGACGAAACGCTTGATTATCACTTCCTTGTCCATGCCGATGATGGAATCCTCCTCCACACCGCACATGCCGAGATCGGTCATGCCGGCGGTGCCCAGAGGGCTGACGCGAAAATCCGCCGTCTGCACGTGGGTGTGCGTGCCCAGCACTGCCGCCGCTCTGCCGTCAAGATAATGAACCATAGCGCGTTTTTCGCTGCTGGCCTCGGCATGAAAATCCACCAGGCAAAAATGCGCGCCCTTCCCGGCCAAAGCGCTCAGTGCGGCGTCCGCCGCCTGAAAGGGACAATTAACCGGCTCCATGAAGACGCGGCCGATCAGGTTCAATACGCCCGCGTTGATCCCGTCCGGCAGAGAATACAGGCCAAAGCCCTTACCGGGGACGGCGTCACCGTAATTGGCCGGCCGTAACGCCGCCGCGTGAGTATTGAGACAGGCATGCATCTCCTTATACTTCCAGATATGATTGCCCGACGTGACCACATCGACTCCGGCGGCCAGCAGTTCCTGAAAATTGGCGGGCGTCAGACCGATGCCGCCGGAAGCGTTTTCTCCGTTGGCGATGACCATATCCGCAGTCAGTTCGGCGCGCAGGCCGGGCAGGCGTTCGCCGATCGCCCGACGGCCGGGGCCTCCCACCACATCACCGAGGCAGAGTATGCGGCATATGCCCTGCTGTTTCAGCATGCCCGTTACTCCAGGATGCAATGCGGGATGAAGCGGGAAAGATTGCTGGTGATGGGGCTTGTATCCTCCCGTATGCCGAGACCGCAGCTTTTGCCGCCCACTATCCAGACGCCGCAAACAGGGCCCTGGCCGTCCACGAAAGGCGGCGGGCAGAGCGCCTGCCCGATATAGCCCTCACCGCCGTATTCCCCGTCCGAGACGAACACCTGCCTGTGTCCGCGAAAAACATGGATATTCGCTCCCTCGCGAGAAAGCAGGGGCTTGACGACATAGTCGTTGACGGGCGGAGACTTGGCCATGTCGTGGAACCATGCAGGCAACAGGTTGGGATGGCCGGGATGGCGTTCCCACAGCAAGGGAAGGATGCCTTTATTGGACAGGATCATTTTCCAGGCCGGCTCAATAAAGGTAGTGTCGCAGCCGGGCAGCAGAGGCGCGAACGCGTCCCTCCACATGAACTCCCACGGGTAGAGCTTGAACAGCCGGTGGATGGCCTGCCCGTCCGGATCCATGAACAGGCCGAGGGAATCGGTGACAATATCCTCCATATACGTCTGCCGCCCGTCAATACCCGCCTGCCGGGCGCAATCCAGCAGGTATTCGACCGTGGCCCTGTCTTCCTCCGATCCCTTCATAGCGGCGAAGTGCGTAAGCCCGGACACGCGCAGGGACGCAAAGGTCTCGATCAGGCGTTCCTGAATGCTGTTGAACTGATCGGCATGTGGAGGCAGGCCGCCGTCCCTGATGCGATCCTCAAGCCAGAGCCATTGAAAATAGGCGGCCTCGTAAAGAGCGGTGGGGGTATCGGCGTTGTATTCGTAAAGCTTGGCCGGTCCGTGGCCGTCGTAAGCGAAATCGAAACGCCCGTACAGACTCGGCTCGTTGCGCCGCCAACTGTCCCGCGCTATGTCCCGGAACAGGGGAGGGATGGCGAGAAGTTCAAGAATTTCTTCGCTGTTGACCGCGTCGGCGACCAACTCTCGGCACATATCGGCCAATTCCTGGGCGGGGTCTTCGAGGCCGTCTTCGATTTCTTTCAGGCTCAAGGCGTAGTAAGCGGATTCGTCCCAATATATCTCGCCGTTAATATGATGAAAGAAAAAACCGTTATTTTCGGCGATCTCACGCCACTCCGGACGCGGAGCAAGGGGGACGCGCCTCACGAAGCACTCCCGGAACCGCCGAAAAAGCCGCCCCGCGCGCCGATGCCGGAACGACCCATGACCGGCTTGGCGTCGTGGCGCATACTTTGCACGATTCCGGGCGAAGGGTTCGCCACGCGGCCTCCCGAATCCGCCCGCACAAGGTCGCCGGAACGAGTGCGAAAAACGCGCGCGCCGCCCTGCGGCTGTTTCCGCTCTTCAGGCGAGCGGTACAGCCCCTGGGAATTCTGCATCATTCCGCCTCCGCCCATAAAGCGGCCGAGCATAAAGCCCGTCATCATGGGCATCCAGGAGGCGCCGCTGCCTTGCCGCACGACGGTGCCGTTACCGCCGGAAACGGCGACAACGTTCTGGGAGGATTCTTCCGAGCAGGACTCGCCAAAGGCGCGCTCGCATTCTTCCCTGGCAGAGAAACGCGGCGTCTGCGCCAGGGCTTTTGTGTAATATTCAGCGCACTCTTCCTCGGAAAACAAGCCGCTGACGATGCATTCATCCACCGTCGCAAAGGCATGCATGCCCTCCTCGACCTTGTCACCGCCGCAACCGGCAGGGCCGAGCGCAAGAGAACCCATGAGGAGAAGGGAAAGGGATCGGGATCGTTTCATCTCTGCTTCCTTATGCGGTGTCGCTCACTGCTTTTTCGTTTGTTTGCCGGGCTGTTCCTTCGCTTTTTTGGCCGCGCCCGGCTTGGCGGCCCGCTTTTTCCCCGCGCCCGCCGCCGCCTTGATTTTGGGGGAGTCGGGCGGCCCGGTCTGCACGATTCCCGTGCGCAGGGATTCCGCTAGAGCCAGTATGGTGTTGGCGTATATGGCAAGATTATTGTAACGCTTCAGCACAAGACGCTGCGCCGCAACGCCCGCGCCGCTTTTCCAGCCGTGCTTGCTGAGATAATGGGCGGCGCTGAAAATGGCGTCGCCCGCGGAAAACAGGTTAATCACGCCGTCGCCGTCGCCGTCTTCCGCATACGGCGCAAGATTTGAAGGCATGAACTGACAAAGTCCGATGGCGCCGTAAACGGAACCGGGAATAGCGTGCGGATCGAGGTTATATAAGGAGCAGAAAGCGAGCAGAGCGCGCAGTTCCTTATACGCCCAAGCGGATTTGTCCGCCAGTTTGCCCTGCAGCCAAGCATCATGCTGTGCGGTAATGGGAAGGTCTCCCAAGCCGGCCCGCACCGAGTCGGGCGTGTCGGCGGCCGCTATGCATGCCAGGCTCCAAAAGGCGTTCTCATTGCCCAAAAAAGTGCCGAGGCGGGTTTCCACAAACAGCAGGGAAACCAGCACCTCGCGGGGTACAGGATGCTTTTTTTCGACCGCGTCAAAAAATAGTTTGTTCGTAGCGAGAAATTCCCGGCATTTATCCATGTTGGCCTGGGTAACGACGTTACGGTAAATGCGCAACGGCGGCGGCTTTATTCCTTCTGTTGGCGGCTTGGCCTTGCGCATGAAGGCACTGGTGAAGAGTTCCCGGATTTTAGCACCCATGGGAGAGGGAGAATACTCGGGCAAAAGAGCGAAATAGCGCAGGACGTCAGGGGGCGCGGCCGAATCCTGCTGCAAGCGCTGCACCAGGGGCAGCCAGCAGACGGCGGCGCTGCCGGCGGGGACAGGCCGCGCCGCTCCATACGAAGAAGGCGGCGCCCCCTTGTTGTCCTGAAGGCTTGCCGCGAGTCTCGGACGGGCATTTTCCGCCGCAATGTTCTGGGATGCCGAAGACGCGCCGCAAGCGCTCAGAGACAACACGCACCAGAGGCAGACCGCCGCCGGGCATTGCCCGGCGTGCAGGAGAAAACGATAAAGGGGCACTGGTAAACCTCCGGGATTGCGTGCACCATGGTAGTGGCCGAAGAGGAGTTCCTCTCCGAACAATCAAAGTCGGGAGTGTCCGGAAGCCGCTTTGCGAAACGGCGGCAGTTCGGCGGAGCGCCCGGCGCATAGAGGTATCTGTATCATGAACAGACCGGAACACCAAGAATAAAGAAGCCGCTTTCGAAATGGTCCGCTTTTTGCTTGATATACCCGGGAAAATCCCTTCAGCCGGAATTTTGACGGTGCCTGAAGCATTCAGGCCCGAATAGTCTATAGCCGCGCAGGTCAAGGAGAATGTCATGGCTTATGAAATCGGCCCTTTTCCGCTCAATCGCTTCCGCCGCATGGTCGCATGCGCCGCGTCCCGCATTCTGCTGCTGATCCTGGGAACAGCCTGTTTGCCGTATGACGCCGAAGCTGTTCGCCTCAAGGATATCGCCTCCTTCAGCGGGGTAAGGGACAATCAGTTGGTGGGGTATGGTCTGGTGGTCGGTCTTTCCGGCACCGGGGACAAAAAGGAGTCCGCCTTTACCATGCGCTCCATGGTGAACATGCTGGAAAAACAAGGCGTACGGGTGGATATGAAGCAAATGAAACCCAAAAACGTGGCCGCAGTCATGGTAACGACAAAGATGCCCGTATCGTCCAAACCCGGCGGAAAGCTGGATGTGACGGTATCCTCTCTCGGCGACTGCACCAGCCTGCTGGGCGGGGTGCTGATCCTGACTCCTTTAAAGGGCGTGGACGGCAAGGTGTATGCACTGGCCCAGGGGTCGCTGACGGTGGGGGGCTTTTCCATTCAGGGCAACCAGGCCCAGGCGCAGAAAAATATTTCCACCGTGGCCCAGGTGCCGGGCGGAGCGATTGTCGAACGCTCCGTGCCCTTTGATTTCAGTTCCCAGACATCCATACTCATGACCCTGAACGTACCGGATTTTTCCACCACAAACCAGGTGATGGAACGCATCAATAAAGCGCTGGGCGGCACTTTCGCCAAATCCGTGGACGCGGGCACGCTTACCCTGGATATCCCTTCGGACTTTCAGGGCAATCTCGTTCCCTTGCTGGCCTCGCTTGAAAATCTTGAAGTCTCTCCGGATGCCGCCGCCAAAGTTGTGGTGGACGAAAAAACCGGCACGATCATCCTCGGCCGGGAGGTGCGCATTTCCCGCGTGGCCGTCGCCCACGGCAATCTGCACGTCATCGTGCAGGAAGGACAGGACGTCTCCCAACCGGGGCCCTTCAGCGGCGGCACGACAGTCGTCACCCCCAATACTAATATCGCCACGCGAGAAGAACAGCGCAACCTGAACATCCTCGAAGGCGCGACCCTCCAGGAACTGGTGGATGCCCTGAACTCCGTGGGGGCAAGCCCACGAGATCTTATCTCCATCCTGCGCAGCATGAAGGCGGCGGGAGCGCTGCACGCGCACCTGGAGGTCATCTGACATGAACACCCCCCCTGTTGATCCCTCCCTGGCCTTGCAGGAAGCCGTCACGCAAAGCGAACTGCTCCGGCGGAAAATGGATATGGACGCTCTGCGCAAGCGCCTTGGCGACACCGCCAGCAAACAGGAGAAACTGCGCGAATCCTGCGAGGGATTCGAAGCTATTTTTTTACAGAAAATGTGGGAGCAGATGCGTAAAACCGTCCCCAAGGAGGGCTATCTGCACAGTAAAGACGAAGAGATGTACCAATCGCTCTTTGATATTGAACTGTGCAAGAAAATGGCGGGAGCGGGAGGCATAGGGCTGGCGGACATGCTTTACTCCCAGCTTTCTCAACAGCTTGAAAACACGGGCCGCACCACCATGCCGGGCAGGTACAGGAATCCGCTGAGCGTACCCCCCTCGGAAGCGCTTTCTCCCCGCCATGCCGCCGCCCTCTCCGCGCAGGCGGCTACCGCCGTAACGGCTGCCGATCTGTATAGCCCCCTGCCGGATCAAAACCACGAGCTTTCTGAAAATGAGGACGCACAGGCGAAAGAGGCAAGCGCCCGGCGCAGTGCAGTGGAAGAGGCGCTGTATGATTTGCGGAACAGGCTGCCTCCGGGACGGGATGGTGAATCAGGCGCGGCCGTTGCCGCATGGGCCGAAAGGCGCGCCTTGCTGACCGGCGGGGAAAGCTCCGCCGCTCCCGCGAAGACAGTCTCAACGCTCGCATCGCAAAACGCCGGGCAAAGTGAGGAACCCTCCGCTTTTTTATCCGGGGAGCAGACGCCCCGGCACGATATCTCCATACCGGGAGGAACGGGGGAAGCCTCATCCGGGCACGGAAACCTTGTCCCCTTCGAGGGAGCCCACCCGCGGACAACTACTTCTTCCGCTTCCGGGCGGGCGCGGGAAGACGCCGGCAACCGCCCCGGCATCGGCAGGGAACAGGCGGGAGCGGAAGCCGTCACGCGGGAAGAATCATCGTCCCGTCCCGTCAATCCCGCCTTGCTGAGTTGGCAAGGCAATGGTCCGGTATCGATCAAAGGCAAGCCCTCCGGCGCCTTTGGACGAAATAAGCGCCGGAGCGGAAGCGACGACGTGGGAAAAACGCCATCGGCCATGCCGGTACGCGGCCTGGCGCCGAGGGAAAGCGTCTGGCCCATGGAAGGCGTGGTAACCAACCGTTTCGGCTGGGAAGACGATGCAAGCACAGGCAAGCGCCGGTGGAATTCAGGCATAGATATTATTGCCCCGGCGGACAGTCCGGTGCGGGCGGTCCTTGCCGGGCGTGTGGCCTATGCCGGACAGAGAGAAGGGCACGGCTACACCATCGTATTGGAACATAGCGGAGGATTCAGAACGTATTACAGCCATTTGCAAGATCCACAACTGAAGATCGGCGAGTTGATTCAACATGGCGCGAATTTTGCAAAAATCGCGGCAAAGCCCGCCTCATCGCCTGATGGGGAAAATTCTGCCGTTCTGCATTTTGAAATGAAGAAGGGAGAAATGGCTCTCAACCCGGAAAACGCGATTCGCCGCATGGCGACGGCAAGCAGATAGCACACCGGCCGCGGCCCACGGGCATGACACCGCCCCGCGGATGGCCGGCAACACGTTCAGCACAAGGCAGGATACACCTATGTTCGTCCATATTCACGGAAATTTGACGCGGCAGTTTAAGGCGCTTGAATTATTGCATTCTCTTCTTGAAGAAGAGTTGGAACTGCTGTGCAGGCGCGACACGGACGCGGTTTCGGCGCTGGAATTTTCCATCCACGAATTGCTGCGGCAGCTTGCCGTCGAACGGACGGAATTGAAAAACAGCATGCAGGGCACGGCTCTTCTGGAATATGCCGGCCTTCTGCCCGAGGAGGAAGCCCAGGAGATCCGCCGCCTCTACCATCTGATTGATTCTCTTGAACAACATTGCTCCCGCCAGGCAACGCAAAATACTGATCTTTCTCTGGCCCTGCTGGATCAGAGCCAGGTGCTTCTGAACTTTTTGAATGAACAAATCGCCCAGCAACCTGAGCGCCTGTACAGCTCGGCCGGTCTTATCCGCCAGGACAGGCCCTCGGCGGCCATCTATTCAGGGAGGTTCTAATGGCTATCGGCTGCAACGCTGTACTGAGTATGGGCAAGGGAGCCCTGTTCGCTTCCCAGGCCGCCATCCAGACGACAGGCAACAATATCTCCAATGTCAACACGCCGGGCTATTCCCGCCAGGCGGTGATGTTGCAGGAAAATTATTCCATCAACTACAACCCCGGCCAAGTGGGGCAGGGGGTGAAAGCCACGGAGATTTTCCGTTACTTCGACCGCTTTGTGGAAAACGCCTACCTGAAGCAGCAAAGTTCGGCGGCGCATTCGCAGACGCTCCACAGCCAGCTTCGTTATGTGGAAAATCTGTTTAATGAATCCAATATGGAGGGCGTAGGCACGGCCCTGACGGCCATGTTCGACGCATGGAACAAGCTCTCCAAATCGCCCGACAGCCTGGCGACCCGCGAAGATCTGCTTGCCACGGCCTATACCTTTACCGATCTGATCCGCAGCACCGACACCTCCTTGCGCAATCTTGAAGATCAGATGAACAAACTGATCAGGGAAGACGTGGATACGGCCAACCGCCTGATGCAGGAAATTGCCGCCCTCAACAGGGAAATCAAGGCCAACTATCTGGCGGGGCGCAACAATCCCAACCAGTTGATGGACGAGCGCGACCAGCGCGTGCGCGAGCTTGCGAACATCATTGATATTGATGTGGAAGATCGCGGTCCGGGCGCCGATTACATGCTCTCCATGAAAAACGGCTTCCCCTTGGTACAGCACGATATTCCCTTTTCCCTGGAATTTCGCGGCCCCAGTTCCGAAAACAACCTGACAGCCGGCTCCCCCTACCTGACGACGCCCCAGGGCAAAGCCCGATTCAACGGACGGGACAGCCATGAATATACCCTGGAAATGGTTGCGGCGCCATCGGGCGCCGACAATATCGGCGTCAGCGGCGCTAACGGTACGGCGCAGTTCCGGGTATCCATTGACGGCGGCAGAACCTGGCTTACGGATGACAACGGCCAAGAGCGGCTTTTCAACGCCAATGACGAAGACGGGCGCGTGCGCGTGGGCAATTTGGAAATCTGGTTCGATGCCGGCGAAGTGGCGGTCGGCGATACATTTGTCCTTTCTCCCAAATCGGATGTGTACTGGATCGAGCCCACGGTCGGCCCCATCAATATTTCCACACAGGTGTACACCAACGGCACTATGAATGAACGGCGCATTACGGGCGGTTCTCTGGGCGGCTACCTGGAGTTTCGCGATTATCGCGTCGGCGAATACCGCGACCGCCTGCAGGCTTTCGCGGACAGCGTCGCCTGGGAAGTCAACCGCCTCCACAGCCAGGGCGGCGGACTGACGCCGCTGAACACCATACTCAGCACATACAGGGTGGGGCGCGCTACCGTCCCCCTCGGCTCGCCCGAAGCGCTGTTCAAATGGTCCGAACACCTTCAGGCCGGCAGCATCTCCTTCGCCGTTTACGGCGTGGACGGCAAGCCTCTCATCCCGTACCCCGGTTCGCAGGCGCTTACCTCCATTAACTTTGATCCGACCGTCAACTCCCTCCAGGATGTGGCGGCGGCCATCAATGCCGTCTCTTTTACCGATAATGACGGCAACGCGCACACGCCCTTTATCGCCACGATCTATGACGGCAAGTTGCAGATCAGCACCAGTGTGAATCCGCACGCCAGCCCGCCCCAAAACTATACCTTCGCCATGACGGCCGACACTACCGGCGTGGCCGCCGCCCTCGGCATAAACACCTTCTTCACCGGCGAGAGCTCAAGCCTCTTTGCCGTGCGGGACGGATTGTCCACCAATCTTAACCACATCAACGCCGGCAGACTGAACGGCGCCGGAGAGATCAACATAGGCGACAATATCACCGCCAGGGAAATCGCGGAATTGGCCTCCAAAGCGGTGAGCATCCGCACGACCTGGAACGCGCCTACCCGGCAGAGCATCCCCGATTATTACGGAGGGCTTGTGGCGAGAATAGGCGCGGATACGGCCAACGCCGCGTACTCCGCCGCCACGGAAGGCGCCGTGGCCCAGGACCTGTACGACCGGCAGGAAGAAATTTCCGGCGTCAACCTGGATGAAGAGATGACCAACCTGATCAAGTTTCAGGCATCATACAAGGCCGCGGCCAAGCTTATCACCACTGCCGACGAAATGCTGCAAACCCTGTTGGGCATGAAGCAATAAGGAGAAACTATGTCACCGTTGCGCGTCACCCAGAGCCTTTTATACGGCTCATCCATCAGGGGCATGAACAAAACCCTGGGGGATCTCATGGAGTCCAACCTGCAATCCTCCACGCAAAAACGAATCAACCGGCCTTCGGATGACCCTTCCGGCACAGGCCGGGTGATCTCTTTCCGTTCCAAACTTAACACCCTTGTCCGCTATCAAAGCAACATCGACCAGGCAAGCGGCTGGCTCAGCGTGGCCGACAGCACCCTGGCGGGCAGCGAAGGCTCGGTGCAGAACATCCTCACCAGCATCAAGACCCTGGATCTCCAGGGATCTACCGGCACGGTGGGCGAAGAGAACCGCGAACAGATCAGCTTCGCCCTGCGCGGCTTTTTCGAGCAACTCATCAATCTGGCCAACACGCAATTTGACGGATACCACATCTTCGCCGGGCACAAGACCGACAAACCCGCGTATACCATGGGCCTCGGCGTGGACTGCATCGACGACGCGGACAGCGGCGCCTCCGACATCAACACGGCCCGGTTTCACGTGGAAGGTTCGGCCAAAAATACAGTCATTATTCAGGCCGTCGATCCGGGAACCGCCGCCGCCGTCCCCCCGGGCAGCGGTTCCGGCGGCGGAACAAGCGTAGCGGCGGGAAGCGCGGAATACATTTACAGTGAAGACGGCGGATCGACATGGAAAGCGGCCACGGTTACCGCGGGTCTGCCCGCAAATACGGACGACGGCAGCGGGCCTACCCAATGCGTCATTCAGGCGGGCGGGGTCAGCGTCGCGATCAGCGATGAAAACGCGTTGGTCACGACTGTGGATACAGCCAACCCGCATTACAATAATAACGGCACATGGCTGTACGTGCGCCCCACGGCCATCTACCAGGGCGACGACAACGACACCCAGGTGAGCACCGTTTACAACCCGCCGGGTTCCACCAATGCGGGGCTCGGAACGGGATTCCCCGTGGCGGAAGGCTATTTTACCAGGGATGTGGCGGTGCGCATCGACAGCGCCGCCGGCGGACAAATTACCTATTCCTACAGCCTGGACGACGGCAATAACTGGACGCAGACCACGGCTCCGGCAGTGCCCAGCGGCACCCCGTCCATATACCATCTGCCGGTGCCCGGCGGCTATCTGAATATGGACGCCGTGCCGGCTGATACCTCCCAGTTCATCATCCACCCGCACCGGGCGGACATTAATTTCCAGATTTCAGAAAGTTCTTCCATCACCGTCAATATGGTGGGCAAGGACATTTTCGGCGGGTTTTACAACTATCCCGGGGACGGCATCAAAAATCCCGTGCCCGTGACCGGACAGCCCAACCTGTTTGAAGTCGTCGGCAAGCTGATCTCCGCAGCCGAGACCAACGATCAGCAGGGTTTTCAGGAGGGACTGGATCAGATCACCGAAGTCATGAAACACGTGCTGACCAAAGCCGCCGTGGCCGGCGGACGGGAAGAACGCCTTCTCGCCACCAAGGCCGCCCTGACCAATCAGATTTACAGTGAGGAAGAAGGCCTGAGCGCAGTGGAAGACATAGACGTCACCGAACTCATGACAAAAATAGCGTTGCAACAGGTGGCCTATAACAGCGTGCTCAAATCGTCATCCATGATTATGCAGATGAGCCTGGTCAACTTCCTGTAACCTGGAGAATAAACTGGGAGATGAATAACGGAACAATCGTTCATCTCTCCCCCGGTTTTCCCCTCTCTCTTTTTTTCAGGATGCCAACAGCCTCCGTGGAGGCGGTGGAGAAGTGATGCTCATTCTTACCCGGCGGGCCGGAGAAAGCCTGCACATAGGCGATACCATCAAAATCACCGTGCTCGGCATCCAGGGCAAACAGGTAAAATTGGGCATCGTCGTGCCTGAAAGTACGGCTGTATACCGGGAAGAAGTCTACCTTCGAGTCAAGGAAGAAAATACCCGGGCTCTTCTGACGAATGAACAGGATCTTTTTGCAGCGGCGGCATTATGGCAAGCAACGAAGTAGTGGCAATACAATCCCGTCTGGGAGAACGCGAAGTGCGTCTGGACAAGGTGATCCTTTTTCCGTGCGGCATCATCGGCTTTGAGGACGCGCGCGAATTTACTCTGCTGCAAATCCAGGAAAACTCTCCTCTCCTTGTGCTGCAAAGCATGGAAGAGCCTTCCCTTGGGTTGCTCGTCGCGGATCCCTTCGCCTTTGTCCCCGAGTACAGCCTTGACGTCAGCGATGCGGAGCAGCATATGCTGCAGGCCCGAGATGTACAGGAACTGGCCGTGCTGGTCACCGCCACCATTCCGCCGGGCAGGCCGGAAGAAACCGTGCTGAATCTGCTCGGACCCATTGTCGTCAATCACCGGGCGCGTATAGGCTTGCAGATTCCCCAGACGGGCAAAAACATATTGCCCGCACGGCGCCTCATGCCGGAAAAAGATTCGCGCGCGTGAGCGGAGGCGGCGATAATTTTTATTTTGACGCTTGACAGATCCGCCTGAATGGGACATAGTCCACCTCCACAAAGAAGGTTGTCCGGCGGGCCGGGAAAAGATATTCCCGCTGTGCTGTTATTTTCGCATGTGACGCCGATTGGGGGTGTAGCTCAGTTGGGAGAGCGCTTGAATGGCATTCAAGAGGCCGTCAGTTCAATTCTGTCCACCTCCACCAGGATATAATTAAGGACTTAGAGTAAATCCTAAGTCCTTTTTTATACTCTTTGATATACAAAACAGATATTTTTAATCATCAGAACTTCCTTTGTGGTCTGAGACTCCGGCCGAAAGGCCATATAGCCCCGACCCCGCCCTGAAGGGCGGGGTTTCTTTCCGGGGCGGAAAGCTCGGGAGGGGTTGGAACCCCTCCCGAGCGCGAGACGCGAAGCCATGAAGGGCTTCGCTACCTCATTTGGATCAAGCTGTTTGCGCAACAGCCTCAAGATTGCGCACACACATCGTGCGGCGACGGGACGCTCCCGATTTACCTGGGCAGGAGGACTCCATGAGCTTTCGCAATCTTGCCGCCTGTGTGCGCGATCTTGAAAAAAACGGTCTTCTTGTGCGCATCCCGCATTTATGCGTTGACCCGTTTCTTGAACTCGCTTCAATACAGCGCCGCGCCTATCGCAAAGGGGCTCCCGCACTTTTATTCCCGCGGGTCAAAGGCAGCCCTTTCCCTGTGCTGGCCAATCTGTTCGGCACCAGAGAGCGTATCCGGCACATTTTTCGACATACGCTTGGACGAGTGGAAGCGCTTTTGCGCCTCAAAGCGGATCCTCATGACCTGTTTCGCCATCCAGGGCGTTATGTGGGCGTTCCCCTGGCACTAGCAAATATGCTGCCCAGAAAAGTAAAAAGAGGGCCGAGCCTGGCGGGGAAAACCCGTCTCGGCGAACTGCCCCAATTGGTCTCCTGGCCGAAAGACGGCGGCGCCTATATCACTCTGCCTCAAGTGTATACCGAACATCCGGCGCGGCCCGGATTCTTCCAATCCAATCTCGGCATGTACCGGGTACAGATGAGCGGCAATGATTTTGTCAGAGGTGAGGAGGTAGGCCTGCATTACCAGATTCATCGCGGCATAGGCCCCCACCATATGGATGCCCTGGCGCGTGGCCGGGATTTGAAAGTGAATATTTTTGTGGGAGGCCCCCCGGCTTTGACCGTGGCGGCCGTTATGCCCCTGCCTGAAGGCGTGCCGGAACTGTGTTTCGCCGGTGCTCTGGCCGGGCACCGTATTCCTATGATTATGACGGAAAACGGCGGCCTGCCGGTTCCGGCTGAAGCGGATTTCTGCATTCGGGGGTATCTTCCCGGAAAAAATGGCGTGGCCCCGACAAAAGCCGAGGGGCCCTTTGGTGATCACCTCGGCTATTACAGTTTGACCCATGATTTTCCTTTGCTCAAAATCGAGTCCGTCCACCATCGGCCGGACGCCATTTGGCCCTTTACTTCCGTGGGGCGGCCACCCCAGGAGGACACGGTATTCGGCGAATTCATCCATGAACTCACCGCCGGACTTGTGCCTAAAGTGTTTTTCGGCTTGCACGAAATCCACGCTGTTGACGCCGCCGGCGTGCACCCGCTGCTCCTGGCCCTGGGCAGTGAACGCTATGTTCCTTTTGCCGGCGCGCGCATGCCGCAGGAACTCCTTACCTGCGGCATGTCCCTGCTCGGCTCCACTCAGACCAGTCTGACCAAATATCTACTTATCGCCGCCCGTGAAGATTCCGGCTGCCCCAGCGTCCGTCATATTCCGGACTTTTTCTCCCATATGCTCTGCCGCACGGATTTTTCCCGCGATCTGCACTTTATTACCCGCACCACCATGGATACGCTGGACTACAGCGGTATCAGCCTGAATCAGGGATCAAAGCTGCTGTGGGCTGCGGCCGGTTCTCCCATACGTCGTTTACGCGAGGAAGTTCCAGCTTGCCTGACCCTGCCCGCCGGTTTTTTTCATCTTCGCCTGTTCGCCCCCGGCATCCTTGTCTGCCGGGGGCCCAAGCATGTTTTGCCGCGAGACGCTTCGGATCCGGCCATGTCCGCTTTCGCTGTCCATATTTCCCATGTCCTTTGTTCAGACAGCCGGCGATATCCGGCGGATCGGGAGAAACCGCCCAAAGAGTCGGCGTTGCTCATTGTGGCTGACGATGCGGATTTTACCTGCGCTAACTGGGATAATTTTCTTTGGGTGGTCTTTACCCGGTCAGATCCGGCCACGGACATTTATGGCGCGAACGAACGCATTCACTGCAAGCATTGGGGGTGCCGCGCCCCTTTGATTATTGACGCGCGTATGAAATCTTTTCACGCTCCGCCTCTGGAAGAGGATCCGGAGACTGAACGCCGCATTGATACATGGACAGCCAGAGGCGGACCATTACACGGCCTCGTGTAATGCCTCAGGGCAAGTTGCCTTACAAGATCCGAACAGGTAATTTGAGATAACTTCCGGCGTGACGCAATTGTGTACGTCCCGTTCAGCAAGTTGTAATCCGTCTATTTATGGACGGCTCCTCCTGAGTATCGCCAGGGCCAGAGCAAACATCCGCGCCATGCTCACGTTCACGATAGCGCATCCGTCAAGCAGGCGGATGTCGGCAGGTCCGTCTCCCGCCGAAACGACGCCTCGTTCAAGAAGATCTTCCGCCTTCCGCCAGTGCGCGGCCCATTCTTCTTTGCCTCTCTTTTCAATCGGCAAGTTTTCGGCAAGCTCTCTAATGGCGAAAGCGGCCATGCATCTGACGCCAGAGTCCGCATCCTCAAGCGCAGAGACAAGATGCGGCAGAGCGGGCTTTACCCCATCCGCATCGGCCGCGGCCAGACGGCCTATGCCCCAGTAGACGCCCCGGCGTAAAGGGGCATAGTCCACAAAATTATCCTCCTGACCGGTATCGCGCCCGTAAGAGAGGAATATGCGAGCATATTCCCTGGCCAGGGCCGGACTTTGCGCCAAAATACATCCCATGGCTTCGGGAATACCCCAGCCGAGGTTGCCGGATTCTTCGTTCATACTCCACATGAATCGACGCATAAAATTCCTGGCGCTTTCCATATTATATTCCGCCATACGGGAGACAGCCAGGCCAAGGCCGTAAGCCGCCTGCCAGGAATATTCATGCCGGGAAAGAATAGCCAGCAGGGGATTGGCGAATACGGCGGCAATTGCGGCGGAGTTAATGCGTTGATCCAGAAGGCTTTTCCAATCAGCGCCGGCGCACATTCGCACAAGTTCCGCTTTATAGCGGCGAAAATTCGTCATGAACATCCTCGCTGCAAGAAAATACGCGCCGGAGCGGTGGAGTTTTATGCGCAACCGGCGGCGTAAGCGCCGGTCGCGGGAGTATTTTCACTTTGAAATGCTCTCATGGCCTTTTTCTTAAAAATAACCTATTTTCTTCTTCGGCATACGCTTCTTTACCGGCCGCGACGCTCTTCTTGCCCGTAAGCGCCCGCCCGTATCCTTCAGACACGACATATCCCCAAGGTGCCCTATGCCGTTACGTTCCCGCCTCGGCTTCACCGCGGAACCACTCTACCTCATGGACGGCTCCGCCTTTATTTTTCGCAGTTTTTACGCCTTCCGCAATATGAGCCGTTCGGACGGATTTCCCACCAACGTCATGCATATGGTGACGCGATTGATCCTCCGGCTGCTGCGCGAGGAAAAACCCGTCTATTTCGGCGTCATCATGGACGGCAAGGCGCCCACATTTCGACAGGAGCTTTTTCCTGCTTACAAGGGCAACCGTTCGGCGACGCCCGAAGATCTTATAGCCCAAATCAACCCATTGCGTGAACTGCTGGGTATGCTCGGCGTGCCCGTCATCGTATCTCACGGGTGCGAAGCCGACGACTGCATCGCTTCTCTGGCCGGACGCCATCGAGACGGGCAGCCGGTAATCATCCTTGGGGCCGACAAAGATCTGAAACAATGCCTGCATGAAAACGTCGTCCTCTGGAATCCGGCGGCTAAGGACGAACATCTTGCCACTCTGGCGGATTTTCGCACGGAAACGGGTATGGAACCCTGCTCCTGGCCTGACTGCCAAGCCCTAATGGGCGATGCCAGCGACAATATACCCGGCATACCCAAGATCGGTCCCAAAACGGCTTTGGAATTGATACGGGAATTTGCAACGCTCGAGGGCATCTTTAGCAACCTGTCCGCGATAGATCCTAAGACGCGGGTAAAACTTGAAGGGCAGCGGGAAAAGG
Organism: Desulfovibrio sp.; assembly: GCA_031279825.1. GTDB lineage: Bacteria > Desulfobacterota > Desulfovibrionia > Desulfovibrionales > Desulfovibrionaceae > Frigididesulfovibrio. The sequence continues at coordinate 49,368 of JAITHT010000015.1, forward strand.
CTTTGCTCTACCGCGAATTGACCAGACTGCGGAACGACGTCTGTCCGGCCCTTTCGCTTGCGGATATGACGATACGGCCCGTTGCTTTGGAAGCGGCGCTGCGTTTCATGGCCGCGTATGAATTGCGCGCCTTGGGCAGAGAGTTGGAATCCATGTCCCGCGCCGGGCTTTTACGCCGCCCGCACAATACGCCTATAACGAATGAGGAACCCCCTCCTCTGTCGCCGCCTTCCCCCTCCGTTGCTGTTTCCCGCGAAACGGCAACGCGCGACGCGCCGCCGGCCGACAGCGACAATACCCCCTCGCGAAAAACTCCCAGTTCAAACGCAAAAGCGCAACAAGCCGCCGGGCGCAATGTCCAAGAGAGCCTCTTCGCCGACCTGGCGCTTTCCGCCTCCTCTTTTCCAAAAGTCTTTTCCCCGCGCGAACTGCCGCTGAACCTCTCTGCTGAGTTGGAACCCACCGCCGCTTCGCCAGGCGCCTTGGCCCTGCTCCCTCTGGATCAGGATATGCTGCTGGCCACGCAGGAGCATGAAATACGCTACGCGGGAAGCATGGAAAAGCTTGCGCCGATCCTCGCCCGGCTTTGCGCGCCCGGGCGGGATCCCGCCTGCCTTTTGGTCACGCCGGACATGAAGGCGCTGTATAAGGATCATATCGCCTTACGCTCTCTGCCTCCATCCAGTTTTTTCGATCTTTCTCTGGCGACCTATCTGCTTAATCCCGAAGATCGCGCCTATTCATGGGAGCAAGAGGCCGCCCGTTGGGGCGAGCGCGCCGGAAGCACTTATAGCGCCAATGAGCATCCCGGATTTTTAGCACTGGAACTGCGCCGGTTCATGGCCGAGCAACTCGCCGGCGCCGGACTCGGCAAGATTTTTTCCGAACTGGAACTGCCCCTTGTTCCGGTACTCGCCCGTATGGAAGAACGCGGCATGGGCATCGATCCTGCCGCGTTCTTCGCCTTTCTCGCGGAAACGCAGCGGGATCTCGAACACCTGACCACGCACATCCACTCACTGGCCGGACGCGTGTTCAATATCCGTTCTTCACAACAACTTTCCGACGTGCTTTTTTCCGTGCTGAATCTCCCTAAGGCAGGCAAAACCAAAGGCGGCGCCACATCCACTTCTCAGGAAAATCTTGAGAAGCTTACCGGCAAGCATCCTGTTGTCGACGCCATCCTTGACTACAGAAAGCTGGAAAAACTGCGCTCAACCTACCTGGAGCCCCTGCCCCGATTGGCGGACCCCTCGGGCCGCATCCACACCACCTTCAATCAAAAGGCCACAGCCACCGGTCGCCTGTCGTCCAGCAATCCCAATCTGCAGAATATCCCCGTACGTGGCCCCGTCGGGCAGCGCATGCGCGCCTGTTTTACCGCCGCTCCGGGCATGGCCATAATCAGCGCCGACTATTCCCAGATAGAATTGCGCGTGCTTGCGCACCTTTCCGGCGATCCGACGCTGACAGATGCCTTTCTCAACAACGAAGACATCCACAGCCGCACCGCCAGTCTGCTCTTTGACGCGCCTTTGGGCGAAGTGACGCCGGACCAGCGCCGCAGCGCCAAAACCATCAACTTCGGCCTTATCTACGGCATGGGCGCGCAAAAGCTTGCCCAGGAACTGCGCGTCCCTCTCAAGGAGGCCAAGGAATTCATAGAACGCTATTTCGCCCGCCTTTCCCGGCTCAAAGAGTTTTATGACGCCATAGAAGAGGAAGCGCGCCGGCATGGTTTTGTCTCCACGATGATCGGACGCCGGCGCCTTATCCCCGACATCCTTTCCGAAAATGCCCAACTACGCGCACACGCTCGCCGCCAGGCCATAAACACGCGGATTCAGGGCAGCGCCGCCGATATCATCAAACTGGCCATGCTCGCCGTGGAAAACGATCAGGAACTACACAGCCTCGACGCGCGCCTCCTGCTGCAAATCCATGACGAACTGCTGCTTGAGGCGCCTCAAGGCAACGCTGAAGCCGCGGGGTTGCGCCTCGTCGGTCTCATGAGCAACGTCAGACCGGGTTCTTCCTCCCTCACCGTCCCGCTGCTTGTCAATTGGGGAGCGGGTGCCAACTGGGCCGAGGCGCATTAACCGGCGAACACGCTGCACCGTGTCATTTCCCTGAAGACAATTTCGATCTGCCGACCCTCTTTGTAAAGGCCGGCGATGGTTTTGGATATGATCCGGAAGTGATTGGTCATAAACTCGCGGCGGTTGCCGCTTTCCGGGTCGCGATAGCCGATGCGGCGCAGGCGGTGTACCGCCCGTCTGCAAAAGAGAACTGGCGGCATAGTTTTTACTTCTGAAACCCGCCTAAAATGGGGGGATTACCTTACAACTCCGCTCAGTTACGCAATACCCTCATATCGGGAAACCATGGCATCCAGGGCAATTTCAGAATGGAAATTGCCCTGGATGCCATTTCATAGAAGACTGCCGCTTTGGAGCAGATTAACTTTGAAACGTTGCACTCGTCGTTTACGGCGAAAACAAGTTTTGCTTACTCCTCGTGCACGTAAGGCAGCGCTTACGCTGCCGGTTGACGGGCATGTTCAAAGTGAACATGCCCTATTCGGCATCTTCCTCGTCGTTATCCTGCGGCTGTAAATGATCAGGCACGATGGCCATGCTGATGATCAGGGGTTTGAGAAAGGTCCAACGGATGCCGATTCGATATTCTTCTTCCAAGTCGCGAATGGCGTCCCAACAGTTATGGCAGGGAGCGACCACCAGAGTGGCCCCGGTGGCGAGAAGTTGATCGCGTTTGGTCCGCAGGGCGACATTGCGTTGATGGCGGAACAGACCGATGCCGTTGAAGCCGCCGCCGCCGCCACAGCAGTAATTGCATTCGCGGTTAGGCGTCATTTCCACAAAGTAGCCGTCCTCCACAATATAGCTCATAATTTCCCGAGTGAAGTTGGATAGTCCGTGATTACGCACATAGTTGCAGGAATCCTGCAACGTGACATTCTCACGGATTTTTTTTGCCGGATCTATTCGTATTTTACCGGCGCGCAATGTTTCGGCCAGCCATTCCACGTAATGGATATACTCGACAGGCGGTTTGCCGTCAGGGCGCCCGACCCAATACGGCCCCTCGATAACCGTGGCCCGGTGGGCATGACCGCATTCCGTGCCGATGACTCGTTTCGGCTTCATGCGTTCAATGGCGGCGTATACTTCCTGCACGTTGCCTTTACAGGCTTCCCAGTCACCGGCGAACATGGAAAGGGATGTCTGCTCCCAGCCTGTACTCGGTACGGTCCAGTTTTCGCCCGCCAGATGAAAAAGAATGGCCGCCTGCGCCACGTCTTCAGGGTAATGTTTGGGTTCGCGGGCATTGAGCGTATACATGATATCCGCATTCGCCCTGTCTACGGGAATTTCCAGGCCGGGCCATTCCTCCTGCTGTTCTTCCGCCATCCATTCGCAGGTTTCTACCCAGTCTTCACTGGTAACGTCCATCTGGGCTTTATACACCCGGTGCATACCCGCGCCGATTTTGAGTTCCCATGGAACAAATCCCTGTGAATACAAAAGGCCGCGCAGATAGCTGAACATGACCCCCATATCGATCCCATGGGGACAGAACTGGCCGCAACGGTTGCAACAGGTGCAACGCGCCCAAGCGTATTCCATGGCCCGGCGCATAAACGCGTTATCCACTTGGCCTTTACGGCGGATCATCTCTCCCAGCGTGCTCTGGATTTTAAAAGCCGGAACCTGCTCGGGATCTCGCTCGTTCACCCTGTACAAAAAACAGCTTTCAGCGCACATGCCACAGTGAGCGCAAATCTCAAGCCAAGTTAACGTGCGGGATTTACATGTTTTTTGAAGAGATGCCCAAAGCTTTTCCGCGTCAACGTCAAGCCGGCTCATTTCTTCATAATATTGTTTACCGCCCTTGTCGCCAAGCAGAGCTTTGAGAGCTTCTTCAGTGGTTACCGGCGTTTTGTTGCAAAACTGACCTTCAGGCATGGCAGGCTCCTTTTGCTGTGTCTTTGCTTACCAGGGGAAACAGGGACCACGTCTGTGCCCGCCGCGCTTGATGCCGTAATCCGCCCCGAGCTGCCAACGGGAGGCGAAGTACAGAGCTATGTGCGAAAGCTTGGTAAAGGGCGTGAGAATCAACATGAGTTCCCCGGCGAGAATATGGCAGATCAGCCAGAACTCATACGAGCCTATGTGCAGCCGGGCTATGATCCCGGTGATGAAAGGCAAGGTCGCCAAGGCAAGAATACAGTAATCGTACGTAGTGGTGAGGATGCGTACCTCAGCTAGGGCGATACGCCGCAAAACGATAAGAATCGCGCCGATGACGGTGGCGACAGCCAGTATGTCAGCTGGAACTTGCGACATGGAGGGAAAGCTGAAACCGAAACGCTCCTGGAGAATAACGTTGTGCCCGATAAGAAAAACAGGCACCAGCACAGCTCCCGTATGAAAGAGAAAAAAACAGAGAGTGAAAAAGGGCTGTGCCCGCCAGCCGTAAGTGCCGTAAGGGATGAGCCATTTATAGGCCGAATGAAGGCCGCCTTTCATGCCTTCAGCCAGATAGGGCTTATAGGCCACGCGCTCAAGCCGCCAGTCGAGTCCTTTGAAGTACATGGCCAGCCTGTAAGCCAAGCCGCCGAAAAATACGATAAGGGAGATAATGAGTCCTGGTCCGGTGAGGAAGGTGTATAGCATATGCGTTCTCCTTAACCCGCAAGCGCCGCGCGGCTAAAATTTCCGGATGGATTCGTCCCTTCCGGTCAGGAAAAGCCAATAGCCGAGCAGGCCGAACAAACCGAGCCCCATAAGAACGTATGTTACCGTCTTGGTGCAGAGCATGAAATCCTGCAAAGAATAAAAGACTGTTTCCATGGGTGATGACTCCTTTTTCCAGCCGGCTTAATGGGCTTTGTAGTCGGGATGCTCGCGCAGCACCGGCATGAAGGTGCAGATGAAGCGGTAAGCCGTAACCATCAGCGTGACTATGAATACGGACAAGGCGATTTCCATCCAGTGAGGGAAGTATTTTTCGGCTGAGGGCAGATTGTAGTTGAAGGCTACCAGACTGACGTTGAAACGGTTGAGCACCACGCCGAGCACGGTCACGACAGCCGCGAACCGGATAAGGCCGATTTTTTTTTCCCGCACGCCGACAGCGTAAAGGAAAGAAGGCAAAGCCACAAAACCGAGCAGTTCCAGCATCAACCATTTGCCGTAAGCCGTTGACAGAAGGTTCCAGTTATTGTCCATGGCTATGGCGAAAATACGGATGAACAGATAGCCCATCATAACAATGGAGCAGGCCTTGCCAAAGCCGAGAGTAATCTTGTCGGCGTCGCGCAGGTGGGCTTCATCCATTTGATCGTGCAGGCCTTTATGGGCCAGGGAACCCTCGAAGACAACCATGCTCATACCGGCGAACATGCTGGAGATGAAGAAAAATACCGGGATGAAAGGGGAATACCAGAGCGGGTGCATCTTGCTGGGCGCAATCAGATAGAGCGCGCCCAAAGAAGACTGATGCATGGTGGACAGGATGACGCCCATAACGGTCAGGGGGATGGTCAGACGGACAATGACGGTGCGGATGCCCTTCCACCCCAACCACTCAAAGGCGGATATGGACCATTCCACAGCCAGCACTGTCAGGTATAAAAAGACGCACAGCCCCACCTCAAAGAGTACGCTCGTCGTACCCTGCGATACGAAGACAGGATACACCAGACGCAAAGGCCGCCCCACATCGAAGTGCAGGGCGACGACCACGAACAGATAGCCTAAAAAGGCCGACGTGACGGCCGGGCGCACCGCCGTGTGGAAATCCTTGAGACCGAACAGGTAATAAGCCGAGGTAACGGTATAGCCGCCGGCGGCCAGAGCCACTCCGCAGAGCAAGTCGAAGCTGATCCATATGCCCCAGGGATAGTTGTCGTCAAGATTGCTCACTCCGCCAAGCCCTTGTGTAAATCGGATCACGGTGACGAATAGACCCATTGCTATGAGCAGGGCGGTCAGTTTGTTCTCGCGGATCAATCTGCCCGGCGAGAATGCGGGTGTTGTTTTGTTATGGATATTGTCAGTGGATGGATGTTGCGCGTTCATCAGGCGTCCTCTCCTTTGTCCGAGGCACCGGAGGTAGTACCGGTATCCCCGTCAACGGCCATTTTCGCTTCCATTTCCTTAATGGCTTCTTCTCTGGCTTTTTTAGTCTCGCGGGCGACGGCGGCGTCCTTTTCCTGATTGGCTTTGGTCATAGCCGTCTTAAGGGCAACATCGGCTTCGCCCTTTGCGTGCGCAACAGCCTGGATAACAGCCTGTTTTTGTTCTTCAGCCGCTGTTTTTTCCCGACGTTTGCTGATGGCGTAAACCCCTCCCAACAATACCGGCCATATGCCGGCTACCATGGCCACTGAGCCCAGAGCGCCGGACGTCAATTCGGGTGCCGAGGTTTTCCCCAACTCCGGCTGTCCCAAATACTTATGGGGCACCGGCGAGAGATACAGCCAGTTGGCACCTCCCATTTCATGCTCGCCGTAAATGTGATTCACGTATAGACCGGGATTTTTAGCGATGCGCTCACGGGCGACTATAAGCAGTTCCGAACGTTTGCCGAAAGTCAGGGCATCTTTGGGGCAACTTTCCACGCAGCCGGGGAGCTTGCCTTCGGCGATGCGCGGGGCGCACATGGTACACTTGTATACCAGGGGATTGACGCTATGATAATCATAAGCGGGCACATAAAACGGGCAGGCGATCATACAATAACGGCAGCCCACACAGAGATCCGGCCTGTACAGCACCGGGCCTTCAGGGGTTTTTACAAAGGCTTTGACAAAACAGGCTGAAGCGCAGGCCGGCTCCTGGCAGTGGTTGCACTGGAACTTGCGAAATACCGGAGCGGAACGATCCTCTATGTGATATTTATTGACCACGGTATATGCCTGAAAATCCGTCCGGCGTTTCTTGTCAAGCACGCTTAAGTCGTCAAACGGCTTAGCCGGTTTTCTTCGTTTGTCAGGAGGGGGCACCGCGTCAGCGTTGACTGACTGGCAGCCCGCTTCACAACGACGGCACCCGATACATCGCGCCGAATCATGCAATACCCCCACCGCATCCTGATGACCGGAGAAACCGTTGACCGGCGCCGTTTTTCCCTCCCTTACGGGCATCGCCGCCGCAAGACCCGCGGAACTCAATAGAGCAAGGAATTTTCTGCGTTGCATATGAAAGACTCCTTTTACTTTTTCCCTCGGGGCTTGTGGCAACCCGCGCAGTCATCCTGCGCAGGCTTTTGAGCCATACTCGCATGGCAGCCCATACACTGTTTGTGGTAGGCGGCGGCAAGAGGCGGGGTACCGTTTATGGCGGTCACGACATTGGTGCCGTGACAGCTCACGCATCCGGGAGGAGTATTTGACGCGGGGCTGTTGTGGTGGCAGCCGCGGCACACGGTATTGTTCCCCGCATGAAAAACGGCCGCCAGACGACCCTCCTGCTTTTTCAGAAGAGTCGAGACTATTGCGCGATGGGGAAATTCGGCGGGTTCATAGTCTTTGGACAAGATGCCTATGCGTATTTTTTCCGGAAGGCTGGCCGCATGAAAGGCGGGCATGGCGGATATCCCCATGTTCCCGCGCCGGGTTGCGGTGGCCTTAGCCAGAGCGGTTTGAGACTGTTTATCCAATTGCAGCAAAGAGGCGTTTTCCGCATCCGTCGGGCTGACTCCTACCGGTTGAGAATGGCAAGACTCGCATGCGCTTTGAGGCACATGCCGCAAAGGAACGGTGTGGCAGCCGGCGCAGGACGGTTTTTGCGTTTCGGCGGCATGGCAGCCGACACAGGAGCGTCCTGAAGAAACTGCGTGCATAGCTCCGGCCTGAGTCACGAAGCCTCCTTCACGTTTGCCCTCAAGGCTGTGACAGGAGGAACAGGGGCCTATCTGCCGATGATGGCAAGAGCGGCAGTCCTTGGCCGAAAGTTCATGAAGCTCATGGTTAAAGCTCACGGGCTTCATGGAAGATTTAAGGTTGTTTGTTTCTTCCGGCGTGGCCGTCATCAGCGCGGCATCGGGCTGGCCGCGTTCAAGGCGGGGAATGCCGGCGGCAACGCGCGTATTGTTTATCCCTTCATCCGCCAGCGTTTTTTGCGCTTCCGGGCTGTGGCAGCCGGCGCAGGCAAAGGGGCCGGTTTTCACTCCGGCGTTATTTTCACGGGAAAGGTTCATGTGACAGTTTACGCAGGCATGATGCGCGGCTTTCTCAAGAGTAGGGCGTTTTTTGAGCGGGCCGTTAGTATCGGCAAGGGCATCCGAGGCACCGGGGGAACCTGCCTCAGCCGCCGTAAGTTTCGCGGCAAGAACATTGGGTAACAGGTGGCAGGCCCGACAGGAGTCTTCATTTCCTTTTGCCCAGAGTAATTGCCCCGAAGCGGAATCATACGCATGGTGACAGGCGCCGCAGTTATGCTTTGCATCTCTCGAAAAATTAATACGGGTAGAGGCGATATGCTTGTAATGCAGCACCTTGTCAAGGGCAATGCTCTGTCGATTCGACCGTACGGCCGGTTCCGGATTATGGCAGTCGCGACATTGCGCTTCCAGCGGGCCGGATGCGCTCCCGTTTTTGCTCATATCCGCATGGCAGCCTATACAGTTGCCGTGATAAAACTCCTTCAGTTTCGCGCTGTTGACCTTGTCAGGATCCATGAAACGAAAGGAATAGGTGGCCGGGTCACCCGGCTTGGCGGGTTGATGGCAGCTGCTACAGTCTTTTTTCGCATCGGCCAGAGCTTTTGTGTGCGTGTCGTGCAAAAAGACGGCAGGCGGCATTTCCAGCTTTCCGTGCCTTGCCATGGCATCGATGACAATAACATCGGCGCGCTTGTCCGTTTTAGCTTCTTCTATCCCTGTACCGGCGTCGGCATTATGTCCGAAGACGGCAAGGACCAGGAAGGCCAGGCAGAACATGCCCGCTCGGAGCAGCGATGACGACTGGTTCTTCATATTGGCAGTCCTTTGATGAGGTGAAACAACCCACCGTACCATAACGCCGCATTTTCCCGGGTGGAATTTCACAGGTTCCCGACGTGCCTCATCCCAGCCCCGCAAATCCCGCAAGATGCCGGCCTTTGGGCGTCATTCCGGGAATGGGGAGAAGAAGGCTCCCGACAAATTATGGGCGCAACAAAGCCCCGGTCCAGCGATTCAGACCGGAAAATACATATGGTAAAAACCCCGCTGTAATAATGAAATTATGCCGTGTTACGGCATAATGGAAAGACTAGCCTGCTTGACAGGGGGCGTCAAGATAAAAAGAGCCTGAATTCGCCGGAAAAATCGTTCGCTATGCGGAGAGAACGGAAGCGAACCGGCTTTTTTGCTTGACTATCAAAGGATAATTCCGTAAGAGGCACCAGATTTAACTTTTCAGCATTTTTTAAGACGCTCCCGCATTTTTTATGACACGCATTGTTGTAAAGGTTGTAAAGCACAGTAGCGGCGCATCACGCGACGAGCGCGTTTGCCCTATGGTAAACAAGACGTCATATACGCCGGAAGCGGGCGGTTAGCTCAGTTGGTAGAGCATCGGCCTTACAAGCCGGGGGCCACAGGTTCGACCCCTGTACCGCCCACCATTGGACTTAAAGGGTTTTCTCTGAAAAGGGAAAGCCCTTTTTGCTTATCCGGGCATTAAATTCGAACGCTCTGTTATACAAACAAGTATACAGACGTAAATTTAATATGTAACAAATTCAATATATTATGAAATATAAATAATTTCAAATAGTTATCTAACAGATCGAATCTCACCCAAGCTCCCTTAATCATATTTACAAATAGTTTCCAGAAATTTTATATGCAGCAAAATACCCATTACCACCTGCAACTGAACTATCTGAAGCCCCTACAACACCACCAGCAACATTTATTGTCCCATTGTTTATATATTCTTTTTGATAGAAAATATTCACCACACCACCTCCCGAAGCACCACCAGCAGCACCATAACTAGTTCCTGCTTGACCATTAGTACCTTGAGAAACAATAGAACCATTATTTATAATTGACTTAGCAATAATTATTAGTAATCCTCCTGTCCCTGTATTTCCTAATACTGAACTATTACCAAATCCTCTATTCTGTCCACCTTTACCACCTAGATTCCCTGTACCTCCTGCTGATCTAGAAGAACCTGAATTTCCACCGTCAGCAGTACCCCTTCCTCCAGCACCACCATTTACTTCACCTCGAACATCTTGTTGTCAACCTGCTTCATTAGATTCCAACATAATACCACCAGTACCACTTCCTCCTGAAAAACTTGTACCATTTCCAGCAATTCTATTTGTATATGTTCTTCCTGATGCAGACCTAGTTTGACCTCCCAAACCTCCTGATCCACAACATTTATAACCAGAACCATTTCTTATTGTATTTGCTGTTAGTGTTCCAGTCGTATTTCCTATTCAATGAAAGAAATCTTTGAATCTGTTCTCAACATCATATCTTATATTTAAATTAGTTCAATTAGTATCAATAGTTACAAACCTTCCTTCAGCATTAGCACCTCTTGCAGTCATTGAAATAGTACCATTATTCGTCAATGTTCCATTAATGAACATATATAAACCTTTACAACGATTAGTTGAAGTGATTGTTGTTCCTGCTTTAACTTCGTAATCACCATTTACAAAGAAAAATAGCATCACCGTCTTCTATAGAAGATAATGATGTTTTATTAGAATATTCTTTTATATGATAAAGATATTTGTCTAAAATTGTTTTTTTTTGTTCAACAAAATTGAATTGTCTTTCTGAATTTGTACAAATAATATGTTTCTCAAATTCTGTTTGAGAGTTAATTGAGAAATTTTTATATGCTGTATATTTCATATCTACTATTTATTTGATACAAAAAAGCGCTTATCAAAGCGCTTTACAAATAATATTGTCATAATTTTTATTCTACTATAAATGAAGCAATTCTACCATCAAATCCAGTCTTAGCACGTTCAATATATAATTTATGATCATTTTCATTATTACCATGAAGATGTTTTTCGTAATCAACTTCTAGCAAAATAGCATTTGAATTAAAAACAAGATTTGATGTTTGAGAAGCAATTACAGATAGTTCAGTATCAGCAAAATGTGACTTATATTGATGATGAAATATGAATTTTCCATATATTGTATTTACCCATTGTCTATCTGCTAATCCGAAAACTGCTATCTTTCCAAAAAATCTACCATCATTGAAAGCAAGTAAACCACATCTTGATTTCCTTATAGTCTCTAAAGCATAATCTAACCAAAATTCACCTGCAAAAGCATCTTGTGCTGTATATACAAAATATCTCGATTCAGTCTTAGCATATACAAGATTTGTAACCATAATAAATCCAAATCTCATATCGTCTTCAATCAATAACAATAATCCGTTTTGTTTTGTTCTCCTTTTCATTACTTCACTTGCTTTCATCGCTAATTCAACATCAACCATAGACATTGAAATTATCACCTCATACGAAGATGATAATTGAAACTTTTGCAACATCGACGATTTAATAACTTTGATGTCTAACATTTATTACGCTGCTTCCTCATACATAACTTGTCTCGAACACACATCTTTATATAACGTATGTCCTACATTTTGCAACCCTCGACACCATACCTTATCAATCATAAATGACTCACTATTCTGTGAACTATTCTCATTTATCACATTGTTCCATATCAAATAATTATTCAAATGTTTCGTACTCACTCCATTGAAGTTATCTATAAACTTCTTGAGTCGAGTATGATAACTATTGATATGATTTATATGATAAATTCCCTTCTTCGACTTAAACTCTTCAAGTCTAATGTGTTCGAGTTTATTAGACTTTGCAAATTTCAAATATGACTTCTCTTTGTCAGTACAAATAACTGACTTTTCTTTGATTTTATTATTCAAAACAGACTTAATAGTCTTGATACTTGTTTTACCTAGTCCACCTATTTTTGAAATAGATTTTTTGTTATCACGTTCAATACCACACACTACACAAACTTGTTCAGTTGAAAGTCCACGTTTATGAACTTCACCACCACGTCTACGAGATTTACGTTCTATATTTCTGCTTCCTTTATATGAAACTCGAAAGAAAGTTTCATCTGCTTCTACGATACCAGACAATTCAGTTTTATCAGACAATCTCAAAGCATCAAGTATTTTATGTCTCCACATAAATGCAGTACGAATGCTTATGTGACATTCACTAGCAGATTTTCTGATGCTATACTTACGAACCATACACTGAATATACTTTTTCCAAGTATCAAGATTTTTCTTTGTGAATGAGAGAAATGTATCCGTTGTTGAAGTAAAAATTTTTGAACAATTTTTACAACGATAACGTTGTTTACCATTTACACCTTTACTTGCTTTGACAATATTCGTAGTACATCCACATCTTGTGCAGAAGAGTCCATTGCTAAATCTTGCTTCTTTGATATCAATAACAGATTTATTATTAGTTAGAATTTCTGAAAGTAGAATTTTTTGTTCTTCTAATTCAGAATTTTTCTTTTGTTTTAGAATTGATAAGAGTGTAAATTTTTGTTCTTGTGAAAGAGAAGAGATAAATTCTCGACGTTCATAATACTTCTCCGTTTGTTAAGAGAAATATATCTTGTAACTCAAGAGATGTACATAAATAATTGATAGAAATCAAGTAAAAAAGACAAATAATAATAATAATAACTGTTTGAAATTATTTATTATTGATTAACATATTGATTTTATTTGATTAAATTTTTCGTCCGTCTGTATACTTATTTGTATAACAGAGCGAATTCGAATAAATTTGATTTTTTGTCACCCTTCATGTATCGGAGCGCAGAACCAAACGCGATTAGGCTTTACGGATTCGGGAACTGCTTGAAGTACATTACCCAAATGTGTCTAAAGTACGGCTTGTCATGGATAATTTGAATACTCACGCTGTTTCGTCACTTTATGAAACCTTTGCTCCCGATATTGCGCTGAACTTGGCCAAACGATTGGAAATACACTTCACACCTAAACACGGAAGTTGGCTCAACATAGCAGAAATCGAATTGAGCGCCATGACAAAACAATGCCTTGGCAGACGCACTGCAACGATAAAGGAACTTCAAACGCAAGTTTCGGCTTGGGAAAGCGAACGCAACGCTGACATGAAATCAGTCGATTGGCAGTTTTCAACGGATAATGCCAAGATCAAATTGAAATGGCTCTATCCTACAAATATAACTTTGTCAATGCACTAGTGTTGCGTCCTTGAAATAAATACATATAATAGACTCCAGAGAAGGAGTTTGTTATGCGGCCATGTATCCGAGTTGCATTGAGCGAAGAGCAGGGATCCACTCTGAAAATGTGGGCAAACTCAGGAAAAACAGAACAGCGCCCCGTTCTTCGTGCAAAGCT
>JAITHT010000028.1 GCA_031279825.1 Desulfovibrio sp.
TGGGCGAATGATTTCAAGTTGTTCTGGAGAAAGATAGAAAAGTCGGCTCATTATCCACCTCGTGGAAGATAACTAACCGACTTTGCTGACCATGACAACTTAATGAGTCCTGAACCTAGATGTTTAGTCCCTTGTTTCCTTTGGTGCGAGAGGGGGGATTCGAACCCCCAGGGAGGAGTACTCCGCCGGATTCTAAGTCCGGTGCGTCTGCCTGTTCCGCCACTCTCGCAAAGGGGTCACCGTAAAAACGCGACCGGGGAATGTCCGCCGGAATCCCGCCGCATTGGCGCATTCATTCGGCCGGTCGCCCTGTGGGGCAAAAACCCGAAACCGACAAGGCCCACGCGGCGGAAGCTTGACAAATATTTTTTAACGGAGTAAAAATTATATTTTACATTTGTTGAAATTGCAACCGTATATACTGGAGTTTCCTGTGGCAAACCATAAATCCGCCGTCAAACGTCACAAGCAGAGCCTCAACCGTGCCGCCCGCAACAAAATCGCACGCACGCGGGTGAAAAACGCGGTTAAAGCCGTTCGTGCAGCCGTGCTGAGCAAGGACAAAGCGGGGGCCGAAAGCCTATTGTCCACAGCGGCTTCGGTATTGTCCAAAGCCGCCGGCAAAAAGGCGATACACCGCAGAAAAGCCGCCCGCAAGCTTTCGCGTCTGACCAAAGCCGTCAACGCCGTTTCCGCCTGACAGCAAGGCCGCCCCTTCATGTCAGCATTTTCAGATGGGCGTAGGCTTTGCCCGTGGCCATGCGGCCGCGCGGCGTACGCTTGAGAAAACCGCACTGGATAAGGTAGGGCTCGTAAATATCCTCAAGGGTGCGCACATCTTCCGAACAGGCCGTTGCCAGCGTTTTTATACCCACAGGGCCCCCGTCGTAATGCTCTATCAATACTGTCAGGAGTTTGCGGTCCATCTGGTCAAGGCCGTTTTCGTCCACATCCATGCGCGCCAAGGCGTGCAAGGCCTGTTCGGCCGTTATACGGCCGTTGCCGTGCACCAGGGCAAAGTCCCTGACCCTGCGCAAGAGCCGATTGGCAATGCGCGGCGTACCGCGTGAGCGGCGTCCTATTTCCAGAGCGCCGTCTTCGGTGACCTCCACATTCAGAATGGCGGCGCTGCGCCGCACAACGCGGGCCAACTCAGCAGGGTTGTAGTATTCCAGGCGCGCCACGATGCCGAAACGGTCTCTGAGCGGCGAGGATAAAAGCCCCATGCGTGTCGTCGCGCCGACCAGGGTAAAAGACTCCAGATCGATTTTTACCGTGCGGGCCGCCGGCCCCTGGCCGAGCACCAAATCCAGTTTGAAGTCCTCCATGGCCGGGTAGAGCACTTCTTCCACCACAATGGGCATACGGTGTATCTCATCCACAAAGAGGATGTCGTGTCGGCCGAGATTGGTCAGAATGGCCGCGAGATCGCCGCTGCGCTCCAGCACGGGGCCGGATGTGCAGATAATGTTGACGCCGAGTTCCGAGGCCATGATTTGGGCAAGGGTTGTTTTGCCCAGCCCGGGATTGCCGTAAAAAAGCGTATGATCAAGAGCCTTGCCCCGTTCCCTGGCGGCGTCCAGATATACGCGGAGATTGGCCCGCAGTTCGTCTTGCCCGATGAAGTCCGTGAGGCTGCGCGGACGGATGCTTTCATCCGGGATCGGTGCAGGGCCGTCCGCGCTGTGGCCCGTCATTGTCTGCTCCTCTTGCCGAGTTGCCTGAGGGCCAGCCTGATGGCCCCGGCAGCGTCCATATCCGGCTCTTCCCGGAGAATTTCACCGACAAGGGGCGCGCATTCCTCCTCGGCATAGCCGAGATTAGCCAAAGCCGCCAGCGTATCCCGGAACACGGGCGCCCTGCCCGGCATTGCGGACAAGACAGGCTCAAGGCCAACATCGGCCTTGAGCTTGTAGCGAAGTTCCAGAAAAATATGCTGCGCGTTTTTTTTGCCTATGCCGGGAACTCGCGTCAGGGCCGTGGGATCCTCCTCCAGTACCACGCGGCGCAGATCTTCCGGCCGGAAGGTGGAGAGAACGGCCAAGGCCGTACGCGCTCCGACTTTGGAAATTGTCAGCAGGGTTTCAAAGAGGCGATTTTCTTCAAAGGCGGCAAAACCGTAAAGTTCAAGGGCATCCTCGCGCACGGCCAGACTCAGGTACAGGGACGCTCTTTCTCCTTTAGCCGGCAGGGCCTGCAGAGTGTGCGCGGGCAGGGTCACTTCGTAGCCCAGACCGGAGCTTGTGACGATAATGCAGGTATTGTCCCATATTTCGGCCAAACGGCCCTCAATGTACGCGATCATCGGCGCATGTTAGCCCGAACGGATGAAATAGACAAGGCACTCCGGCCCGAAGATTGGCCTTTTACGCCGACCGTGCTGCTCTCAGATACGCCGGAATACGCGCCTATACCCGTTGCATGAAATATAAGTAGGCCCTCAATAAGCTCTGGCAGCGGGCAAGGACAAAAGATTAAGCAAGGGGCCGGAACACGTTCAAGCAACCTGTGTTCGGCATCTATGAACGTGGCGCCCGGCTTGATGGCTTGTGATAATACTTCCATCAAAACGGAGTTCCCCTTCCTTTTCAAGGGGTGACTGTCAGATCAAATCGAAACTACCCCACATGAGGTAATGCCTGATCGGGCCGAACGCGGCGGAAATTTCTTCAAAAAATTATTGCTCTTTGTTTTCCAAACAGTTATATGTCTCACGTATGCGGCTGTGAGGATGTTTTCCGGTGTTGTCTGGTTTGAGACATCTTTTTTGGACGAGTGGCATGAAGGTGAGGGAGAAGAATGCCTTCCTGTTCCCGATGACGGAACCGGCGCAAGCTGAAAGTTTTGATTTTGGCTTGATTTTTGCATTCACTCACGTAACAGCCCCGTCCGACGCGCCTTTTTCCTTGAGGAGCGCGGTTTTCGCGTTTCCGCATACCCGCCGAAAATTCAGTCGAACCGGCCATATTTCTTTGCCGCGAGGTAAGGAGGATGGCCGGTGTTTTCATATCGCGCCGCCCGGCGAACGGGCACTACAATAACTATTTCTGGAACGGGTTCCTGTGAGTACTCCTCCTTCTTGGGGTACCTCATGGACCAATTCCGGCTTGCCCAGCGGCAACTGCTACTGGACGGGCAGGAGAGGACGGACGGCCCAGGCAAATCGTGGGTCGTCTACGAGACGGCGGCGAGGTCCGCCTCTTCGACATTACTCAGGCTCGCAGCGACTTCGTTGCTGTTTGCGTCCCGTAGGGTGTCTTTTGATTTTGTTCGGGGGGAGGTCTTTCCTCCCCCTGCCTTAGATAATGTAGCCACGAGATTGTCTCATCTTTGACTCTGTGGCATAGTGCACTTGTCTTCAATCATAAGCGAGGAACTATGTCACAGCCAGCGCATAGGCGACATGATATTTCTGATGCTGTCTGGAAAAAGCTTGAGCCGCATTTGCCTGGCCGCGAAGGAAGCTGGGGCGGTATAGCGCATGACAATCGACGCTT
>JAITHT010000085.1 GCA_031279825.1 Desulfovibrio sp.
CCGGTACATGCTTCCACGTATAACCCAATTCCGCCGGCATGACCAGCCACGGAACAGGCCGCCCGCAAACTCATCGGAACTTCCTTTGTGGTCTGAAACCCCGGCCGAAAGGCCATATAGCCCCGACCCCGCCCTGAAGGGCGGGGTTTCTTTCCGGGGCGGAAGCTTGGGAGGGGTTGGGACCCCTCCTAAGCGCAAGACGCGAAGCCCTGAAGGGCTTCGCCACCTCATTTGGATTTTGGAATTGCCCTGGGCCCGGAAGACGGAGAGGGTCTTACCGGCGCGGTTGACGGCATGCTTCGGGGTTTCTCGGGAAGCCCCGCCGTATCGTCAGAACTGAAAAAGGAGATGATGCCGCTCACGGCCCTGCCGGGCAAGGCCAGTATCCCCCACACCACATCAAACACGGTGCCGCCGACCGCCTGTACGGTTTGCAGTATCATCTCCACGCCGCGCACCCGCATGCGCGGCTCCGAGGCGTTACCGTAAAAACGCACAGGCACTGTGGACATCTTGGCAAAGGTAACGCTGACGTCTATATCAAGATCCCGGGTATTCATGTCATACCAGCCTCTGCCGCTCATATCCACCATGGTGCCGCGCAGGGAAAAATCCCGGCAGCGCAAGACTCCTTTCTCCATAATCCCGCTCATAGCGGCGCTTGAAAAGCTGTTGCTCGAAGATTCGCCGCCGCCCACAATGGCCGGATACCGTCCATCCTTGATGCTCACGCTCCAAACGCCGGAGAGGGCGGCGGGGATATCCGCGTCGCACCGCAACACGCCGGAAAAATCCGCCTCCGCCTCCGCGTTGCCCCCATAATGCGGATCATTGGCAAAATCGATCAACATTCTGTCAAGAAATGCGCCTTGTATCCGCAATAAACCCTTGCGTAGCGCCACCTGGGATTTTTCCGGAACAACGCTCCCCTGAAGCAGCACAACAGCCGTACCCTTATAAAATCCCGCGCTTTCGCCATGCAGAGAAAAATTGTTCCGCTGCAGAACGCCGGTTACGCTCGTTTCGGAAACATTCAGTTTCTGCCATTTGGCATTGCGCAACAATACGCGAAGATCCAGGGAAAGCCCCCGCATAAAGCTGAGATTCCAGGGAGTTTTATTCGGAGGCGTCTTTCTCCTCCCTTCGGAAGGCGGGAAGAGAGCGTCGATATTCACGTGGTCCGCCGTCAAACGCACGGTCCACGAGCCGTCCGCTCCATTGGAGGAAGCGCCCTTTCCCGTACCGGCGGCGGACGCTTCCCGCCAGACTATATCGCCGCTTACGGACGCGCCGTCCGCATCCAGCGCAATCTTGCTGCAATTGAGCGAACCGGGTTTGACGGAAAATGAGGCTGTTCCCCGTAGCGCCTTGGGAGGTACGAAGTCTTTGGGCGTATCGGCGTTCCAGAGGCGCAGAAGCTCACCCGGGAAGATATCCGCCGCCACATCGGCGCGCGTCTCCACATCTTTTCCGGAATAGTCAACAAACACGTCCGCCGTGATAAGGCCGCCGGACGACTTCCATTGCGCGCCGTTCAAGGCCACCGTGTCCTCCCGCACAAGCCACCGCAGCGAACCGGTCAGATCGCCCGCCGCCTGTGCCCGCCAAAGACCGGCGGGCACAGGCAAAGAACCTTTAAGCGACAATTTGCCCTCAAGGCGCTCCACGCCTGTTTTTCCCGCGGGGCGTTGCGCTTTGGAGAGAGATGCCGCCTCCGGCAGAGGGGGCCAACGAAGCCCGCCGTCAAAAGTTCCGCTTAAAGAGTCTTCCCCTTTGGGATTCCAGGAAGTTCGCAGACCCCGCCCCGTCAGAGCCCACAGGCCTTCAATGCGAATGCCGTCGGCGCGTACGGCGTGAATGTTTCCTTCACCCGTCACCCGCGCCTTGGCGGCATGAAGACTCCAGGCTTTGTCGTAATAGCGGCCGCGTACCTCACCGCCGGTAATTCCGGCATCAACTTCCAGCTTCCAGTCATCCGCCCAGTCGCCCTTTTCCGACACCGGCACGGCGATGATGGCCCGGCCGTTGAGTTCTCCGTCAACGAAGACGCCGCTTTCCGCGTTCTCGGGCAGGATGCCGAGCTTCAGGCGCTCCGCGTCGTACCGCATACGGACGGAACGTTCGTCAATGTCAATCCTGCCTTCAATCCTGCCCGCCAATATATCGTCGCCGCTGAAACTCACCCTGGTCTTTTCCTCTCCTTTTTCAAGCAACGGGACAACCAGAACCTTCAGAGGGCCGCCGTTCAGATCGTGCACCCTCGGCTTGGCCACGCGAATTGTTATGTCGTAGCCGACTTCAATGCCCTGTTCTTCAGGCCTTGGCGCATCAGGGGCCTCCGGAAAAGGCGCCAGCGGCGGATGAGAAAAACGGGGGGAAACAGGCGCGGGGACGGCGCGTCCCGAGACGGCGAGAAAGGGGAACAGGAGGTCAATATCGGCCCTGTCCAAATCAAGATCCACCACCACGACGGGAGCGCGGAAATCCGGAGCGCCCACATAGCCCCTGATCGGCATGGAGGCCACCGTCCCGCGCAAATTTCCGGCTTCGGCCTTATGGGCATTCAAAAAAAGATCGAAGCTGCCCACGAGCTTGTCCAGAGCTTGCTGTAAGCCCGGAGGCAGGCATCGCCCGAACTCGAACCAGCGGGGCAGGCTCAAACTATGCAGGTTTACCTTACCGGCACAGAACATTTCCCGCACATCAAGCTTCAATTGAGCCGACAGATGGTCTCCTTCCGCCGCCACGACAACGTCCGGAAGCAGGATATCCCGGCCCGAAGCCTGCCAGGCGAAACTCGTGCTGAAATCACCCTCGATACCGCGGCTTCCCGGCGGGGTCATATGCAACCGGCCGGAAAGGAAGCCACCGGCCAGCAGGTCTTCCCGGTTAAGGCCGGCCGCCAGGGAGACGTCCGCCTCCAGTCCGGCGGCGGGCAGGGAAACATGGGCCGATATCCGGATAGTGTCTTTTTCCGGTAAGGGAAAAAGGTCCGCCTCCACGTTAGATAGCGACAGGATCAGCCGTCCCCTCTCCGTATACCGGCGCAAAGCGCCGCCCCGAATCCGCACGGGAAAACGCCACTGTTCGTGGCGTAGAAATCGCGCGATCACAGCGACGGCGTCTTCGCCGCTTTCCCGTTCCGGAGCTGACAGGGAACGGTCGGCGGACGGGGAAGCCATGGAGGAAGAGTCCGCATCGGACGCATCCTCACCCCGCCGCGGCAGAGGCAACCAGAAAGGTCGATTCCACATGTCGTAGCCAAGGGTGATCGTGGGCTCCTCAATCTCAACCAGGCTGAAACGCAAAGACAGGGACGTAAGGGAATCAATGCCCAGATAAAGCCGTACGGCCTCGGCATGAACAAAGGGAGGCAGAGCTTTCGCGCGCTCGACCTGTTCAGGGGAGGCGGCCGGAATACTCACGCGCGAAGCGCTTATCCCGGGAAAGGGAGCGAACACGGGAGCGAGATCCCCCTGTATCTCCCATGGCATGCCGGTGGCGGCATGCAGATATTCCCGCGCGCTTGCGATCACCAACTCGGGTTTAAACGTGCAGAGAAGATACAGCGAAGCGGCGGCCGCCCCGGAGACACAACACAGAGGAACGGCTATCCACCAGAAAAGAGAGAGTACGACGGAGCGTATCGGGCGGGTCCGGAGGGTCGTCATGCCTATACGCGTAGTGCCGAACAACGGTCGGGGTGTCTGTGTGCCATATATCCCCACTGTGCGGGATCGTTACAGCCTCGGCCTTTTTCCGCAAAGGCGCGGCATAAAGGTATAAAGATATACCTGGATGGCGGACGAGGTCAAGCGTCGGCGCGCCGCCGCGGCAAGACTCCATTTGCCTTCATGACGAATTTCGGATAAGGCAGTGCTTGCCGGAACGATACCGGCGCCCACTCCCATAACCTGTAACATCCATAATGCCATGACACAACACGCCATAGCCCGCATCCTGGAAGATGCGGCCGCCGGCGCCGCCCTGCGCCGACATTTTTTTACGGAACAGGCCGAACGCATCGCCGATATCGCCTTACGCA
Organism: Desulfovibrio sp.; assembly: GCA_031279825.1. GTDB lineage: Bacteria > Desulfobacterota > Desulfovibrionia > Desulfovibrionales > Desulfovibrionaceae > Frigididesulfovibrio. The sequence goes on from JAITHT010000085.1 coordinate 4,046, forward strand.
TAGCGGCCACTCTGGCCGGGGGCAACAAGCTGCTTTTCTGCGGCAACGGCGGCAGCGCCGCCGACAGCCAGCACCTGGCGGCTGAATTCGTGAATCGCTTCATCATGGACAGGCCCCCTCTGCCGGCTCTTGCCTTAAGCACCGACAGTTCCATCCTCACGGCCATCGGCAATGACTTCGGATTTGATCAGGTCTTTGCCAAACAAATACTCGCTCTGGGCAACCCCGGCGACATGCTGGTGGCCATTTCCACATCGGGAAACAGCGGCAATATCCTCCTCGCCCTTGACGCCGCCCGCGAACGCTCGATGATCAGCCTCGGACTGACCGGCAACACCGGCGGTAAAATGGCCTGCAAATGCGATCTGCTGCTCACCGTCCCTGAAACGCGCACGCCGCTGATTCAAGAAATGCATATTGCCGCGGGGCATTTACTTTGCGGTCTCACTGATTATTTTCTTTTTGAAAATGTAGCCGCTCTGGCCCCCTATCTGAGGAAAAACGCCGCCGGGCAGGAGTAATCCCCGCTTGCGGCAACGGCCCGCGTCCCACCATCAGCGAAGAAAGGTTCCATCATGCCCATCTACGAATACAAATGCCCCCAGTGCACAACGGAATTCGAAGAACTTGTTTTCGGCGGCGATACTCCCGCCTGCCCTTCCTGCGGCGCAAAAAACAGCGAACGCCTGCTTTCCTGCGCCTGCCTGCACAGGTCATCATCCTCACGCGTCGGGCAAGCCGCAAGCGCTCCTTCCGGAGGAGGGGGCTGCGCCGGATGCTCCGGCGGCAGTTGTTCCACCTGCGGGTAAGCGCCGCGGCGCCGCAAAATATCAGCACCTTCTTAAAAAAGTCTCCATCTTTTCCGAAGCGCCATGAAAACAACCGTCACCATCGCCACACGCGGCAGCAGACTCGCCCTCTGGCAGGCGGAACACATCCGCTCCCGACTGGAAAAGGAACATGCCGTCGAGGTACGCCTGCTCGTACTGAAAACCAAAGGGGACATCATCCTGGATGTCCCGCTGTCCACGATCGGTGGCAAGGGCCTTTTTGTGAAAGAAATCGAAGAGGCCCTGCTGGACGGCCGAGCCGATCTTGCCGTGCATTCCATGAAGGATGTTCCCATGGAACTGCCGGACGGACTCGTGCTCGGCGCTGTTCCGGAGCGGGAGGATCCGGCTGATTTGCTGATCAGCGCGAAATACGGCTCACCGGATCAATTGCCGCCGGGCGCCAGAGTGGGTACCAGCAGCCTGCGCCGCCAGGCCCAGTTGCTGGCCCTTCGTCCTGACTGCGCGGTCATTCCTTTGCGCGGCAATGTGGATACCCGCATGCGCAAACTCCTTGACGGAGAATACGATGCCATTATCATGGCCTCCGCCGGAGTAAAACGCCTTGCTTTGCGCGCTCCGTTCATGATACCCCTCTCGCCGCCCGCCTTTCTGCCGGCCGCCGGACAAGGCGCTCTCGGTATAGAGATTCGCGCCGATCGGCAAGATTTGCCGGAATTTCTACATTTTCTCAATCATACGGAAAGCCTTATCCGCGTAACGGCGGAACGCGCCTTTCTCGCCGGTCTGGACGGAGGCTGTCAAATTCCTGTCGCCGCCCATGCCGTTCTGATTCCTCCGTCTTCCCCTCAAAACTCCGGTTCTGAAACTATTCTCCGTCTGGAAGGCCTGGTGGCGGATATCGCGGGCAAACGCGTCATCCGCGAAAGCGCGCAGGGTCTTCCCTCTCATGCCCGCGCGTTGGGTCTTTCCCTCGCCGGCATGATCAAAAACGCCGGCGGAGACGATATTTTACGCGAACTCTACGAGGCCGCGGCATCATGAGACGACACCTTCCCCTCTCAGCGGAAAAACTCCAATCCGGCGTGCCCCCGGAACATATTCCTTACACAAGCAGCGAGGAAATCCCCGTTAACGGCCATCTCAAGCAGCCACAGCCGCGCGCCTTGCAGGCTCTGGAACTCGCCCTGCACATCGCGGCCAGGGACTTCAACATCTATCTCGCCGGAGAACCGGATCTGGGCCGAAGTTTTCTTCTGCGCGAATTCCTCGCCCCCAAGGCCAAAAAGGGAAAAACGCCGCCGGATCTCATCTATATCTTCAACTTCGACGATCACGACAGCCCATTGTGCGTCACCCTGGCGGCGGGCCAGGGGCGCAAGCTCAAAGCGGCCCTCAACAAAGCCTTTGTCCGCATCCAGAAGGAAATAGCCCTGCGTCTGGAGCGCAACGCCTATGCAAAAAGGCGCACGTCGCTCATGGGCAGCTTTCAGACTCGAAAGGAAGAACTGCTGAAGCAGATGAACCGCCTGGCCGGAACGCAGGGTTTTTATCTCGGCACGGATGCAAGCGGCGGCATGACGCTGTATCCTCTGGTCGAAGGCAAACGATTGAATGAAAACGAATTCGAGAATCTGGAAGAAACCCTGCGCAATGAATTAAAAATGAAAGGCGACAGCCTCATGGAGCCCATCAGCGGTTTTTTGCGCAAACTTGCCAGGGCGGAACAGGATTTTTACAATCAGGAACGTTCCCTGGAACGGGAAATGCTTGATGATGTCCTGAAAAATATTCTGGACCCCCTGGCGGAAAAGTTTTCCAAAATGTGTAACGATGACGCCCTGCGCCAGTTTTTCGCCAGTCTGCGCAACGACACCCTGGACAGGCCGGAGGCCGTCATGCCCCCCGCTCCGGAGGCGCAGAGCCCTTACCCGCATGACAGCCCGATTCCGGACAATCTGAGCACGCGCTATGACGTCAATCTTTTTGTGGACAATGCCGCTACGAGCGGCGCGCCTATAATCTTTGACGATCACCCTACCTTGTCCAACCTCATGGGCTGCATTGAACGCGAAGCGGAAATGGGGACATTGATCACCGACTTCACGTTAATCAAGGCGGGCAGCATCCATCGGGCCAACGGCGGCTACCTTGTGCTGCATATGGACGACATGCTCCAATATCCCCAGGCGTGGGAGTCTTTGCTGCGCGCCCTGCGCTCCGGCATGTCCCGCATTGAAGACGCGGGAGAAGAGGAGGGCAACAAGGCCAAAGGGCTGCGTCCGCAAGGCGTGCCCCTCTCTCTCAAGGTTGTTCTGGTGGGAGGGGAAGACCTCTATGAAATGCTGCTTCAGGCCGATGATCGCTTCAGCAAGCTGTTCAAAATCAAAGCCCACCTGACCGGCTCCATGCGGAGGGACAGCATGGGCATACGCACCTATCTGCTGCATATCCGCCGCATCATCAATAACGACTCCCTGCTCCATTTTGACCGGGAGGCCATGGCGGATCTCGTGAATTTCGGTTCCCGCCTTATTGAGGACCAGAAAAAACTTTCTCTCAAGTACCCCCTTGTACGGGAACTTATGGTCGAAGCCTCCGCCTGCGCCTCTCTCAAAAAAAGCCCTCTGGTCACACGGACCTTTCTGCAGCAGGCCATCAAGGCGCGCACCTTTCGCGCGAACCTTGTGGAAGAAAGCTTTATGGAAGAATACGATCAAGGCATCATCAAAGTCAGGACCAGCGGTGAAGCCGTCGGCAAAGTCAACGGCCTCGCCGTCTCCTTTTACGGAGGATTTGAATTCGGCCTGCCTCACCAGATATCCTGCACCGTGGGCGTGGGCAGCGGCGGCATCATCGATCTGGAGCGCGACGCGCAGTTAAGCGGCCCTATCCACACCAAGGCCATGATGATTCTTAAAAGTTATCTGGTAGGCGCCTTTGCCCACAATAAACCCCTTGTCCTCACGGGGAGCCTGGGATTTGAGCAAAATTACGCGGGTATTGAAGGCGATTCCGCCTCCGGAGCCGAATTGGCGGCTCTTTTGTCCGCCCTGTCGCGGGTTCCCGTCAGGCTTGACTATGCCTTTACCGGCGCTGTGGATCAATCCGGACAAATCATGGCCGTGGGCGGCGTCACCCGCAAGGTGGAAGGCTTCTTTGAAGTCTGCAAACGCCATGGACTCACGGGCAGACAGGGGGTCCTCCTGCCCAAAGACAATATCACGCACCTGCTTCCGCATGATGAGATCGTCGCCGCCGTCACGGACGGACGTTTCCATATCCATGCCGTGGAGCACATCACTGAGGCTATGGAAATCCTCAGCGGACTGCCTGCCGGCAAGCTGGGAAAAAACGGCGACTATTCCCCGGGTAGCCTCTACCGGCTTGCCGATGACCGACTTAAAGAACTGGCGGCCCTTTCCGCCCGCAAAACAGGCAAAAAAACTCCCAGAGCAGATTAAGGAAACGCTGATTTATTCTCTTGAGGGGGCTGAGCCCCCTGCACCCCGCGTACGTTTTCAGCCGCTTCGCGGCTGAAAAATAGTAAGGGGGTCTGGGGGGAATTATTCCACCCGGCGGGGTTCGGGGCGGAGCCCCGGATTAATCAGCGCTTCCTTAACTTTGAAACGCTGCACTCGCCGCCCCCGGCGAAAACGAGTTTCGCCTGCCCCTCGTGCGCGAGAGCCGGCGCTCAGGCTGCCGGTTGCCGGAGCATTTGCAAAGTGAACATGCTCTGACGCGGCCGGATGGGCTTTGCGCAACAGTCTTTTTTTCAGGCGCGGATTCCGCCGCAGCGTAAAAGCCCGTTTGCGCCGAGGGAGTCAACCTCGGCCAGATTGTTCGGCTCCAGAGCATCAGGCCGCCGTTACGGCGAATCCGTCCTTGACGGCAAGAGCGGCGTTAATGTAGATATCAGGACAAGCTTTGTGAAGGAAATGTCTATGCGCCTGTACTCCGTTGCGCGGCAGAAACCGGATTGCGCGGTCTCAATCGGGCAACGCTTCCCGCGCGCTTTGCGTTCCGCAACCGGGATGCTGCTGCCCGCGCTGTCCCTTTTAATCGCGCTCGCGCCGCGCCCGGCATCGGCACAACCCGCCGGGGAATACCTGCTCAGACCCCATCCGCATGCCTCCATCCCGGTGGCGGCGCCCCAGCTCAATCGGCCGTCCCCGGAGTTGCTCCTGCTGAAAAGCAAAGCCCTTCTGCTCAAGGAGCATCTTCCTCCGGAAGTCGATCACATGTGGAAAAACTGGCGACGACTGCTTTCCCGTCATGATCCCGCGACCGCTTTCAGCACGGACTCATGCCTGATGCCCTCTCCTGTCCTCAGCCAGTGGCAAAATCTCACCGCCCGCATACCCGCCATGGAGCCGGTTGAAAAACTCCGCCTCATCAACGGCTTTTTTAACAACTGGACAAGCGTGCCCGACACTATAAACTATAATACCAAGGAATACTGGGCTCTGCCGGAAGAGTTTCTGCGCAAGGGCGGCGGCGATTGCGAAGACTTCGCCATCATCAAATACATGGCCTTACGCTATTTTTCCTGGCCGCCGGAAGATCTGTGGATACTCCTGCTGTATGATCGCCTTAATCAGGGCAGGCATGCCGTCTTGGCCACGCGCGTGCAAGATCGCGTATTTATTCTTGATAACCTGAGCAAGCCGGCCTATCTGCTGATTCCGGAACAACAATATGCGGAACATGTCTCTCCCATATACGCCGTCAACGAATTGGGCTTATGGCGTTTTATCAGTGAAAGCGAAGAAAGGGACTACCGCCCGGATCACATGCCCGTTGCCGGAGGTCAGGATAGCCGGGGAAACTCTCAAAAACCATCCTCCAACATACTCCCGCCGAAGTGAACGCGCCTTGCGCCGTTCGGCCATAGTTTCAATTATCGGAGACAATATATGAGAATATGCGTTGTGGGTACAGGCTATGTAGGCATGGTCAGCGCAGCCTGCTTTGCGGAAACAGGCAACGACGTGTGTTGCGTTGACGTTAACCCTGAAATTGTGGATGCCCTGCGCCGGGGAAAGATACATATCTTTGAACCCGGCCTGGAGGATCTTGTCCGGCGTAACACCGGCGACGGCCGGCTGCTGTTTACCACGGATCCCGCCCGAGGGCTCGACGGCGCCGAGATCGTCTTTATCTGCGTGGGTACCCCTTCAAACGAAGACGGTTCCTGCGACTTGCATTATGTCTTGCAGGCGGCGAGAGATATAGGCCGCCACATGCGCCGCCCCCTGATCGTGCTGGACAAATCCACCGTGCCCGTGGGCACGGCTCAGGCGGTACATGACGCCATCGCCGAAGAACAGGCGAAACGCAAAACGAGTATCCCCTACGATGTCGTGTCCAATCCCGAATTCCTCAAGGAAGGGGACGCCGTCAATGATTTCATGAAACCGGATCGCGTGGTGGTGGGCACAGAAAACGAGGAATCCGCGGCGGTGCTGCGGGAGCTCTACTCACCATTCGCCCGCAGCCGGGAAAAACTGATCGTCACCAGCGTGCGCAGCGCCGAAATGATCAAATACGCGGCCAACTGCATGCTGGCCACAAAAATATCCTTTATCAACGAGATAGCCTGCATTTGTGAAAAAGTCGGCGCCGATGTCCGGGACGTGCGCGCCGGCATAGGCGCGGATCACCGCATCGGCTATCACTTTATCTATCCCGGGCTGGGATACGGTGGCTCATGTTTTCCCAAGGACGTGCGCGCCCTCATCCATACCGCCAAAAACGCCGGCGTGGAACCGGAATTGCTCAATGCCGTGGACAGGGTCAATCAACGGCAAAAAATACGCATGGCCGAGCGCATTGAGGGATACTTCGCCTCCCGCGGAGGCGTAAACGGAAAAACCCTGGCAGTCTGGGGATTGTCGTTTAAGGCCAATACCGACGATATCCGGGAGTCCGCGGCTCTCGCCATTATCAATTACCTCTCCGCCAAGGGCATGCGCGTGCGCGCCTTTGATCCTGTGGCCGGCGACAATGTCGCGCGCGCGCTTGACGATAATCCTCTGGTCAGTATTGTTAAAAAACAGTACGATGCCCTTGCCGGAGCCTGCGCGCTTCTGGTGGCCACAGAATGGAACCAGTTCCGTACGCCCGATTTCGACCGGATTAAAACCGCTTTGGAATACCCCGTTCTTTTCGATGGACGCAATCTATACTCCGGCGCCGGTATGGTAAAAAAAGGCTTTGTCTATTTCGGCGTCGGCAGAGGCGCGGAAGAAAAATTTCCTGTTTCTCTCTGAAATCGCTGCATTGCATATTCCGTATGGATGATCGTTTATGCCGACAAAACGCAAAATAGTCCGTGACAAAAAGAAGGACTATGCTGTATAGTTATATCGAGAAATACAGTATACAGTATAGTGATGATAGTTTCACCTCAACGGCATCGCTGAGAGCGTTTCAGACATGAAAGGCTCCACGGGGATTTTCGGATAAGTCCTTGCCGCACGGGGAGATGGTTTCACCTGTTGCCGGCGGGCGTCAGGGGTGTCCTGCTCTATGGCAATTAACGCTCCAAATAGTCGTTTAACGGTAAGGAAAGCCCGCCTGCAACTATTTGGCGGCAAGGATTTTTCAGCGAATCCTTGCGGAGTGTTTCAAGCGTGAAATGCTCTAACGAATAACGAGGTAGTGTTCAATGGATCAGGATCAGACAAAGAGACAGGATGCCGAACTCCTCCAGCTTGTAACCTTCAGCATCGGAGAAGAGGAGTTTGGAGTGGACATCCTTAAGGTGCAGGAAATTATCCGCACCATGGAAATCACCAGAGTGCCCCGAGCTCAGGCCTTTGTCGAAGGTGTGATCAACCTCCGGGGCAAGGTTATCCCTATTATCGACCTGCGCCGCAGATTCGGCCTTGACTCTAAAGCCCATGATAAGCATACCAGAATTATCGTCATTGAAATCAATAATATGATTGTCGGATTTGTGGTTGATTCCGTTTCCGAGGTGTTGCGCATACCTGCCGGAACGGTGGAACCGCCGCCACCGGTTGTGGCCGGTCTTGAATCGGAATATATAAGCGGCGTGGGCAAACTGCATGACCGGTTGCTCATTTTACTTGATTTGGATAAACTGCTTTCCCATGACGATCTTGAATCCCTTGGACAGTTATAACTTTTTGAAATAATCGGCGCGGCTTCGCCACCAGTATGCACTGGTGGCGATTCTTGTTGCGGTGTCCCGGCCTGCGCTGTTCGCCGCATACCGCGGCAATTCGGCGTTTCGTGCCGTTATCGGGTAATTTCAGAAGAAATCTCCCTAATCTTGGAGCAGCTTAACTGTGAAACGCTCCTTTCGATACGGCCAATGAAATTGATTCGGGCCATCCTGATCCCGTCCCTTCGGGGAGTGAAGGCGGACGCGTTCATGCCCTATTCCGCTATCCTGCGGAATAGGGCATTTCCACTTTGAAAATGCCCTTCAACCGGCACAACCCTTACCAGCGCCTTGCGCCGCACGGAGAAATTCCTTTGTCTCTCGCCTCTGTCGCCGATTGGCTGGCCGTTCCCGCCACGAGAACGGTCCACGTCACCCGATCCGGGTCGGGAACTTTAGCCAAGCTTGCCATCACATTGTTGAATGAAGGCCGCAACGTCACCGTTGTCGCGCGTAATCAGGCGGAGCTTGCCGAATACCGCGCCCTGCTCACGTTGTTCAATCCGGAACGGTCTCTGCATGACCCCTCCCCTACCAGAGCCCAGTGGATTCAACGTTTCGTCTCCATACCCCACCGCCCGGCCGCCTTCGGGGATAAAAGCGGCTGGGCCGAACGTATGGCCGCCCTCTATTCCCTGAAGAAACGGCGAGGAGTCCAGGGCGCGTTGATGACTGTGGACAACTTTCTGCTGCGCACCCCCCCGGCGAATATCTTCGATTCCCATGAACTCCGCCTGCACAAAGGCATTGAGATGACGCCGGAGCTCATTCTGGAACAAGCCCTTGACTGGGGCTATCATCGCGTCTCACTGGTCAACGCGCCCGGAGATATAGCCGTTCGCGGCAATATTCTGGATATGTTCTGTCCCGGCTATCTGAATCCTTTGCGCCTGGAATTTTTCGGCGATATACTGGAAGATATCCGCCATTTCGACCCGCTTTCCCAGCGTTCTGTCGTGGACATCACAGAGCTGTACATGTTGCCGGTCTCTCCGGTAATCCTCAGCAGAGATCTTCGCCGCTCCGCCGAGGTTTTCTGGCAAAAAGAAGTCGAGAACGGACGCCTGGCGCCGTCGGACGTCTCCGGCTTGAGCCGTATGGCCGACGCCGGCAATCGGGACATCCTCTGCGGGTTATTTTACGAATATGCTTCCTGTATTGAAGACTGGCTGCCGCCCGACAATATATTCATCCTGCCGGGAGAAGACGAACTGGCCGCGCTTTTTGAAGAAGCGGAACGCAATTGGCTTGCCTTTCTTGCCCATATGGAAGCTGATACGGCCATATGCCAACCCGCGTCGCGCATACTGCGCCCGACGACGGAAGTGCATGCAATGTTATCCCGGGTCGACCGGGTATATTTTGAAACCTTGCAGACAGACATGCCGCCGACCGAAGAATACGCCGATGCCCTGCTGTGCCCTCTGCCGGAAACCCACTATCGCTCCTTTCAGGAAATCTTCCCCAGACCGGAAGATCAGGAGCGCCCATGGCAACAGCTTGTCTCATTGATGCGGGCATGGTCAACGAAGGTATCCCGCGAAAAACAGGACGCGCAAAAAAACAGGCGGGATCATCCTTCTCTTGCGGTAGCGGGCAAGGCCGCGCACGAAGACTGTACCCCGGACAAGGCGCTTGCGGCAGATTCCGGAGGCCGGCTCATCCTTACCTTTTCCTCCAATCGGTCAAGGAGCCGCTTTCTCAATCTGGCCGCCCAGGACGGCATTACTCCCCATCTGCGCTATGACGAAGCGAACAGCGGACTGTTCGCCCTGGTATCCCCCTTTCGTAAGGGACTGCATCTTATCTGGAACAACACGCTCATCCTTGGCGAAGACGTATTGCAGCCGAGAGTCGAGAGGACCCGCAAGCTGCCGCAGGAGGCCTTTCGCGGAATGGATCGCCATGAGGGTCTGAACGAAGGGGATTTGCTCGTACACCGCGATTACGGCATCGGCATCTTCAGCGGACTGCACCGTATGGACCTCGGCGGCACGCAAAACGACTATCTTCTCCTTCTGTATGCCGGCGACGACAAGCTGTATCTGCCGGTGGACCGCCTCTCTCTGATTCAGCGTTTTAAAGGCGCCGAAGGTTCCTCACCCTTGCCGGACCGCCTGGGCGGCGCCCAATGGACGGCCAGTAAAGAAAAAGCTAAAAAAGCCATTGAAAAAATCGCCGCGGACCTGGTCCAGATGTACGCCGCGCGCAAGGTGGAAAAAAAGAACTTTCATTATGCGCCGGTTGATGAACTGTACAGAGAGTTCGAGGCGTCTTTCGGATTTGAGGAAACGCCGGATCAGGCAAAGGCCATAGAAGACGTACTGGAGGATATGGAAAAGGCCGAGCCCATGGATCGCCTGATCTGCGGCGATGTAGGCTTCGGCAAGACAGAAGTGGCACTTCGCGCCACGTTCCGGGCGACGCTTGAAGGCCGTCAAGTAGCCCTGCTTTGTCCCACAACCGTCCTGGCAGAACAGCATTACCAAACCTTTCGCAGCCGGCTGGCGGGTTTTCCCGTGAATATCGGCATACTCTCGCGCTTTGTCAGTCGCTCCAAACAAAAAGAAGTGCTTGATGCCGTAGCCAAAGGCCAGATAGACATGCTCATCGGCACGCATCGCCTGCTCTCCAAGGATGTGATCATCCCGCACCTGGGTTTACTCATTCTGGATGAAGAACAACGCTTCGGCGTACGCCATAAGGAACGCCTGAAAGAACTGCGCAAAAACGTCGATGCCCTTACCCTGACGGCAACCCCTATTCCGCGCACTTTGCAGCTCTCTTTGTCCGGCATCCGCGAACTTTCCATCATCGAAACGCCGCCTCCGGAGAGAAAACCCGTCGCCACGGCGCTTATCGATCGCGACGACGCCACCTTGCGCGGCATACTGGAGCGCGAACTCAACCGCGAGGGTCAGGTGTTTTGGGTATATAACCGGGTGCAAGGACTGGAGCAGGCGGCAGGTTATGTCAGAAGGCTCGCCCCCCAGGCGAGGATAGGCATAGCCCACGGCCAGATGAGCGAAACCGAGTTGGAAGAATCCATGCACAAATTCTGGCATGGGGAACTGGACATCCTGGTCTGCACGTCCATTATAGAATCAGGGTTGGATTTTCCCAGGGCCAATACCCTTATCGTGGATCAGGCGCAGATGTTCGGCCTGGGACAATTATACCAGTTGCGCGGTCGCGTGGGTCGTTCAGATCGACAGGCATTTGCCGTATTCATCACCTCAGAGCCGGACAAGCTGCCGGAATTGGCCCGCCAGCGCATGCGTATCATCCTGGAAATGGATTATCTCGGCGCGGGTTTCCGGGTAGCCATGGAAGATCTCCGCCTACGCGGCGCCGGCAATATCCTTGGAGAAGCGCAAACCGGGCATATGAACCGGCTCGGCCTCGATCTTTTCCTCGAAATGCTGGAAGAAGCCGTAGCCAAGCTCAAAGGCGAACCCGTACGCAACCATCGCGAGACGGAACTTTCTGTCGGCGTCCCGGCCTTTATTCCCAAGTTTTATATGGAGGACAGCATGGAACGCCTGCGCTATTACAAGCTCCTCTCTTCCTCGCAGGACGACGAAAGCCAGCAGGACACCGTTTTTGAAATACGCGACCGCTTCGGCACCATCCCCGACGAATTGGAAAACTTTATCTCCATCCTCTCCTTTAAACGCTATCTCAGCAAACGGGCGGTAAACAAGGCGGAAATCTTCCCGGACAAACTCCGTTTGAGCTTTGCCGAAGACGCTCCCCTCGATCCCACCCAGCTCATAGAATTCGTTATACATCTGAAAGCACAGGGAGAGAACGTGCACCTCTATCCTCCGGCCGTGCTGGAACTACCCCTGCATGGAAGCAATGTGGAAGAACGCCTCTCCGCCGCCCGTTCTATTCTTGCCCGGCTTCTGGAGCAGCCGGACGACGCGCGGGCGATTCCACAGGCATCCTGAAAGGAAAAACAGCATGATTGCCTACGTTGCAGGACGGATAGCCGAAATAACGGAAAATACATGCGTCGTCGTTACCGCTGCCGGTGTGGGCTACGAGCTGTTCCTGTCGTCACCCTCCTTGTCTCGACTTTCCGGCCGGGGAGAAGAAGTCCGCTTTTTCACCTGCACGGTGGTGCGGGAGGATGCTCTGGAATTATTCGGTTTTGACACCTGGGATGAAAGAGACGCCTTTTTGGTGCTCATCTCCATATCGCGGGTCGGGGCGCGCACGGCCATGGCTATTCTTTCGGTATTCCGCCCCGACGATCTGCGCCGTATGGTAGCGGATAACGACGCGCTTTCCCTGACACGCGTTTCCGGCATCGGCAAGAAAACCGGACAACAAATCTTTCTTGAACTCGGATACAAACTTAAAGGTAAGGCGGCATCTCCGGCAAACGCCTTCGGAACGCCTCATTCCGAAGGGACACTGGCCGACGCTGTTGCCGGACTCGTCAACCTCGGCTATGCTGAGGCCGATGCTCTGGCAGCGGCGAAAAAGGCGCTGACTGAAGAACCTGAACGGGATGTGGGCGAAACCTTGCGCGCCGCCCTGAAGACTTTAGCCAGGAGGCGTTCATGACGGCGCTGAGGGAAGAGGATTCTCTTCTTTCCGTCCCGTTGTCCGACGATCAGATCAGACCGCGCAGCTTATCCGAATTCATAGGGCACGAGGATCTGCGCGCTAATTTGCGGGTCTATCTGCAGGCGGCCAAAGAACGCGGCCAGGCGCTTGACCATACATTATTTCATGGCAATCCCGGTCTGGGCAAAACAACTCTGGCCCAGATCATGGCTGTGGAACTGGGCGTCAACCTGGTATCCACATCCGGTCCCGTACTGGAGCGCAGCGGCGATCTGGCGGCCATCCTGACCAACCTCGGCCGCAACGACATCCTCTTTGTGGATGAAATACACCGCATGCCCGTTGCCGTCGAAGAAGTGCTGTATCCGGCCATGGAAGATTTCAAGCTGGACCTGGTCATCGGGCAGGGGCCGGGGGCGCGTACTGTTAAAATCGACGTCGAACCCTTCACCCTGGTAGGCGCGACCACACGTATAGGCATGCTGTCTTCTCCCTTGCGGGATCGCTTCGGAGTTATTCTACGTCTTGAATTTTACTCATCCGAGGAACTGGCCCGCATTGTCAAGCGCACCTCGCGCATTCTCAATATCGCCATCACCGAAAACGGCGCCCTGGAGATAGGGCGCCGTTCAAGAGGGACTCCGCGTATCGCCAACCGCCTGCTGCGCCGGGTGCGCGACTTCACCACGGTATGCGGCAAAGAAAGCGTCGGAGAGGAAGAGGCCGCTCATGCTTTGGCTCGTATGGATGTGGACGAAAGCGGCCTGGATTATATGGATCGCAAGCTGCTGAGCGTGCTGATCGAACACTACGGCGGCGGTCCGGCAGGCTTGAAAACCTTGGCTGTGGCCTGCTCTGAAGACGTACGCACCATTGAAGAAATTTACGAACCCTACCTTATCCAGAGCGGCTTCCTCAAGCGCACGCCGCGCGGCCGCATGGCCACGGCCAAAGCTTACCGGCATTTGCACATGCTTGGATGATGTCCGGTGCATTTGCAACGTGCAAAGGCTCCATCGCTACGTAACCCGGGAAAACGGCATGGGCCGGAAGAGCCATGCCGCTTGCTCCCGGTCGGGGTCGGGCCATATCCGGCATGAATGCCGGGGTCTCAAAGCACGAAACGCTACGCTCGCGGACGAACGGTCATCACGGGCACAACGGAATTCTTAACGACTTTTTCCGCTACCGAACCAAACAGAATACGGTCGATGCCCTTACGGCCGTGAGTCCCCATAATAACGACATCCGCGCCCACCCTCTCCGCCACGCCGAGAATTTCCTCGGAGGCGTAGCCATTGACGACCCGGCCTGTAGCCTTTACGTCCCGGAAATTTTCAACCACAAAATCTTCCATGCTTTTTTCAGCGCCGGAGACGATCTCGCCGACGAAACTCTCAATGGAACTTGGGGGCACATGAAAACCCACATACTGCGTCAACGCGGGAGCGACATAAACAGCGACGATTTCCGCGTTGAAAGCCTTTGCCATAGCTACGGCGTACTCGGCCACAAGAACGCTGTGCTCCGAAAGATCCAAAGCGCAGAGAATTTTCTTAATGATTTTCATACTATTCTCCTTCTTCCGCCAAATGCGCTAAACATCAGCCTCGTTCTTCTGCTGATCCCAATCTCAATGTTCTATGATACAACTGTATGAACGTTTATGTATGATGTCAAGACATCATCAAACCCAGGCCGTATCCCGCCGAGGTGCTTTGCGGCCCTTAGCCCGCAAAGAAATCTTGATTTATTCTTCCTGAATGCTTAGTCTAAATTCAGTCGTAATTTTTCCCCTTCATATTGTGGCTGACGGACGGCGTAACATGACTGAACTTTTGAAAGAACGCCTGCTGACCATCCCCGACGAAAACCACGGGCAATAAGCGCATTTCTACCTCCCCGCCTTGTAGATAGCGTAGTCACGAGATTGTCTAATCTTTGACTTTGTGGCATAGTGCGCTTGTCTTCAAGCATAAGCGAGGAACTATGTCACAAGCAGCGCATAGAGGTAGCGAAGCCCTTCATGGCGGGGTCGGGGCTATATGGCCTTGCGGCCGGGGTTTCAGACCACAAAGGAAGTTCTGATGCATATTAAAGTCAATTTCAGCGGTCGGGCTTTACACTATACGGAAGAAGAGATGGCGGTCGTTCTTGAAGCCTTACGCACGGCGGACCCCCTGACCCAGGGCCGCTACCAGCAGGCCTTTCAGGAGAAGTTTCAGACGTTTAACAGCGTAAAACACGCTTTTGCCATGATGAACGGTACGGCCGCGCTTGAAGTGGCCGCCCGGCTCTGCCGTCTGAAAGCCGGTGATGAGGTGATCGTCCCTTCGCATACCTTCACCTCATCGGCCTATCCTTTCGCGAAAACCGGCGCCGCCCTGGTATGGGCGGATATCAATCCGGCAACCCGCGTGGTTGACGCCGAGAGCATCGCGCGAGTGCTCAGTCCCGAAACCAGAGTCATTGTTGTGGTCCATTTGTACGGCTATGTGGCGGATATGCCCGCCATCACGGCTCTGGCCAAAGAACGCGGCATCCTGCTGGTTGAAGACGCCTGCCAGGCCATAGGCGCGGATATTGACGGGGTCAAGGCGGGTAATTTCGCGGATATCGGGATTTTCTCCTTTCACTCGCATAAAAACCTGACAACGCTCGGCGAAGGAGGCATGATGACGGTACGCGACGATCGGTACGCGGCCCTTATTCCTATGCTCCGGCACAACGGGCACTGCGCCTTTCCCGGTGAGCGGCCGGATTACTGGAAACCGGCCATGGGCAATGTGGATTTTCCCGAACTGGAAGGAGAACGGCTGTGGCCCGGCAATTACTGTCTGGGCGAGGTGGAATGCGCCCTGGGGGCGAAGCAGCTTGACCGCGTGCTTACCATCAATGCGGAAAAGCGGCTTCGAGCTCTGGCCTTTATTGACGCCTTGGCGGGATATCCTGAATTGGTTTTCCATCGGGTGGACACGACGCGCCACAACTATCATCTGCTGGCGGCCCGTATGGACGGCAGCGTGGAACGACGTGACGATTTTATACGCCGCATGTTTTACGAACACGGCGTCAAGTGCGTTGTCCAGTACTACCCGCTGAATAGGTATCCCTTGTATCAAAAACTGGGATTCGGCCGGGCGGATTGCCCCAATGCCGATGACTTTTTTGATCATATGATTTCGTTTCCTTTTCAGCACAATCTTACGGATGAAGAACTCGAACATATGCTCAGCGCCGCGAAACGGGTGCTGGATCAGCAACGCGCCGGAAAATGATTCCATGTCGGACTCCTTGGCCTTAAAAAATCCTTCCTCCGGAATAGGAGCGCGCAGGGAACGATGCATCGTCATCCCCGCCATCAAAAAAAACGCGGTGATACCTGATCAGCTCGTCAAAAAACTGGCCGGAGATATATTAATCCAGCGCGCCTTGCGTACCGCTAAAGCCGTGGTTGCCGGTCAGGATGTCCTGGTGGTCACGGACAGTGACGAAATACGCCTGATCTGCGAACGAGCCGGGGTCGGTTGCGAATACAACCCGGCCCACGCCATTCGGACTCTGGACATCGTTTCCTCCTTGCGGCCTGTGCTTGAGCATCTTGTCGAAGGATATGAGCGTATCATCATTTATCGGGCCGCATCGCCCTTGATCACGGCCCCGGATATTGAGGACGCTTACGCCCGCTTTGTGCGGGAACGAAGCGACTGCCTGGTGACGGTCAAGAGTCTCAAATACCGCCTATGGAAAGAAAGGGGCGCTACCATCGACGCCCTGCTTTTCAATGAGGAGGAAGAAACCGCCTATGTGGAAACAAAGGCGCTGTTCATGCTGCGCGCCGATGCCCTCGGCAGGAGCGCTGCTGATGGCCGTAGGCTCGTAACCACTCCATATTTTTTGCATGATCGGGGTATTGAAATCTCCAGCTACCTGGATTGGTGGGTCTGTGAAAAAATCCTGCAGAGCAGACATGTCGTTTTTGTGGTTGCCGGATACCCGGCCATAGGCATGGGGCATATTTACCGCGCCCTGATGCTCGCCCACGAGATAGCGGATCACCGCGTCACCTTTCTGTGCACAAAACAGAGCGAACTGGCGGCCTCCAATATCGCGGCCAGAGATTACCGGACAAAAATGCAGACAAGCGACGTTCTGGCCGAGGATGTGTTGCGGCTGCGGCCGGATGTGGTTGTCAACGACATATTGAACACGGAGACGGACTACATTGCCGCCCTGAAAGAACGTGGCGTCGCCGTGGTCAACTTTGAGGACGAAGGTCCGGGCGCGGCTCATGCCGACCTTGTCGTCAACGCCCTGTACGAAAACCGCGTGGGCAAGAATGAACGTTTTCTCTGCGGCTACAGAAACTTTTGCCTGCGTGATGAATTTCTCAATGCCCGGCGCAACGAATTCCGCCCCCGGGCGAGGCGCGTTCTTATTACCTTCGGCGGCACGGACGCCTCGGATTTCACACGTAAGACCCTGGACGCGATTATTCCTCTTTGCCGCGAGCGCGATATAGGCGTCACGGTAGTCGCCGGTCCGGGCTACGCCCACAAGGAAGCGCTTGCCGAGCACGTAACGGAGTTGCAGGGGCGGGGGGATACCCTTTCCTTCACCTATGCGACCAACATTATGTCCAGAGAAATGGAGAATATAGATCTCGCCGTATGCTCAGCAGGACGTACCGTTTACGAACTGGCCCACATGCGCATTCCGGCCGTCGTCCTCTCCCATCATATTCGAGAGGATATGCATACCTTCGCCCGGCCGCGTAACGGATTCGTCTATCTTGGGGTTATGGGAGAGTACAGGGCGGAAACCGTGCGCCGGGCGTTCGCCTCGCTGCTGGACGGCGAACGCCGAGCCGTTCTGTACCGGCGCCTCAGCCGTTTTGATTTTTCCGGCAACAAAAGTCGAGTGATCGGCAACATACTCGCATTATTATCAAACAGGGAAAAGAGCTGATGCGCGTCGTCGCCCTGATCCAGGCCCGTATGGGCTCAAGCCGCCTACCCTGTAAAATGATGCTCAGTTTACGCGGCATGCCGATCATTGACTGGGTAGTCAAACGTACGGCCGCATCGCGCCTGCTGCATCGCATTATTGTCGCCACTTCCACAGAGCCCTCCGACGATCCTCTGGCGGTCCATCTGCAAGAACAGGGAGTTGAAGTTTTCCGCGGTCCGGAAGACGACGTGCTCAAACGTTTTCGCTTGGCGGCGGAGGGGACGGGGGCCACCCATCTTGTCCGCATCTGCGCCGATAACCCCTTGATTTGGGGCGGCGAGATAGATCATTTGATCCGGCATTATCAAGAATGCCTTGCAAGGAAGAAACAAAATCCGTCTACGATCATGCCTGATGCAAAAACTCTGTACGCGTATAACCATATCCCTCGCGGCAACCTGTACCCGGATGGACTCGGCGCGGAAATGATCGCCTGGCCCCTACTGCGTTTTCTGGACGAAACCGCTCAGGCGCCGGAGCATCGGGAACATTGCCTTTCGTACATCTGGGATAATCCGCACGCGTTTGTCATCAGCACCTTTGATCCTCCCGACGCCTCTCTGCGTCATCCGGAAATAAAGCTGGACATGGATACCCCCGAGGATTATCGGAAGCTGGCCCTTATGCCCCTGCACGTCGGTATGCCGCCGGCGGAGGTAATACGCATGACGCTGGCGCAGTCCGTAGAAAATACGCCTATTGAGAACGCGTCTCCCGCTTGTTTCGGCGCAGAGCGGAAGCGTTGACTTTTTGCTCCACCGGATATAGATAAAAAGGTAAGCTTCGATTTCGTCCGCGCGGAAGTGGGGCCGGCGCTCACGCCGCCGGTTGACGGAGCATTTTTACGAATGCTCCATGCCGAGTTTTCAGCCCCGTATCAGGCAGTGACTGATACGGGGCTAGCCCTACTCCGGGCGGGAGCATCGTACGGCGAGAGCGCCTTCAGAACGCAACCGCTCTCGCGGCGTAAAGCAAAGCGCGCCGCGCGCCCGTGAGGCCGCACGCCCCGAGGTGACAGACGCCGGGATGCCCCCAAGTCGATTGCATTGCCGCAGGCTTCGCCGAATGGAGCGTTTCAAAACTGCCGTGCTCCAGAGCAGACATCCACCCCGAGGAGATTTCCATGTCCGAACGCATTCAGATAGCCGAACTTTCGGTCTCCAAGCCGCTCCATGATTTCATCGCAACGGTTTGCTCCACCACGGGCTTTACTTCCAATCGCTTCTGGGCCTCGCTGGCCGACGCCTTAAGCTCCTTGACCCCACGCAACCGCGCTCTTCTTGACCGTCGCGACAGTATGCAGAGAGCCATTGACGCCTGGCACAAGAACCGGGCAGGGCAGGCGCATGACGCCAAGGCGTATCGCGCCTTTCTTGAAGAGATCGGCTACCTCCTCCCTGAATGCGACGATTTTTCCATCGAAACCGCCAATGTCGATCCGGAACTCGCCTCCATCGCCGGGCCGCAGCTTGTGGTCCCGGCCACCAATGCCCGCTATGCCCTGAATGCGGCCAACGCCCGTTGGGGAAGCCTCTATGACGCCCTTTACGGAACGGATATGATTCCCGAAACATCCGGCCTTGAGAAAGGTGCCGGGTACAATCCCGCGCGTGGGGCGCTCGTTGTGGCCCGGGCCGCCGCATTTCTGGATAAAGCCTTTCCGCTCGCCCGCGGCTCGCACGCCGACGCTACCGCCTACGTCGTGGAAAACGGAACTCTGACCGTAAAATTCGCCGGGGAAAAGTCCGCCGCTCTGGCCGAACCTGGCCGATTCGCAGGCTACTCCGGAGAGGAAAACCTTTCCGCCGTGTTACTCGCCAATAACAACCTGCATGTCGAAATACGCATTGACCGCGACCATCCCGTTGGCCGCAACCATCCCGCCGGAGTGAGCGATGTGGTGCTTGAAGCGGCCATCACCACCATCCTGGACATGGAAGATTCGATAGCCTGTGTGGACGGTGCGGACAAAGCCAGGGCATACGCCACAATTTTCGGGCTCTTCACCGGAGATCTGACCACCACGTTCATGAAGGACGGCAAACAAGTGCACCGGGAACTTCTTCCCGACAGGACATGGATCACCCCGGACGGCGGTAGGCGCACCCTGCCCGGCCGCAGCCTCCTCCTTATCCGCAATGCCGCCCACCATACGCTTACCGATGCCGTACTGCATAACGGCCGTGAAATTTACGAAGGCATTCTGGACTGTTTTGTCTCGGCGCTTATGGGTATGGCGGACATAAAAGGGTCGGGCAAATATCCCAACAGCCGCAACGGCTCAATATATCTCGTCAAACCCAAGATGCACGACCCGGATGAGATGGCCTTTGCCCGCGACCTCTTCGAGACCGCGGAACAGGCTGTGGGGCTTCCCCGAAATACGCTCAAGATGGGCGTCATGGATGAAGAGCGCCGCGCCAGCGCGAACTTTAAAGAGTGCATCCGACAAATCCGGGAACGCCTTATCCTTATCAACACCGGTTTTCTGGATCGTACCGGCGATGAAATTCACACCAGCATGGAAGCCGGTCCCATGGTTTTGAGGGAAGCCATGCGCGCCTCGCGCTGGATCAAAACTTATGAAGACGCCAACGTGGATGTCGGCCTGGCCTGCGGCTTAAGCGGCAGGGCTCAAATAGGCAAGGGCATGTGGGCCAAGCCTGACCGCATGGCCGAGATGGTGGAAGTAAAAATCGCCCATCCCCAAAGCGGCGCCAACACCGCCTGGGTGCCCTCCCCCACCGCCGCCACACTCCACGCCATGCACTATCATTTTGTGGACGTTGCCGCCTTGCAGCAAAAAATGAAAGGAGGCAAAAGGACAACGCTGGACGCTCTGCTGACTATCCCCGTCATGGAAGCGGGAGCAGCCACCGCCGAACACATCCAGCGAGAGCTGGACGGCAGTTGTCAGGGTATTTTGGGATATGTGGCCCGTTGGGTGGAGCAGGGAATCGGGGCATCAAAGATTCCGGATCTGGACGACGTGGGGCTTATGGAAGACCGGGCGACGCTTCGCATATCCAGTCAATACATAGCCAACTGGCTTCTGCACGGCATATGCACGCAAGAGCAAGTCGAAAAAACCCTGAAACGCATGGCCGCCATCGTGGACCGCCAGAACGCCGGCGACCGGGCGTACCACCCCATGGCCCCAGACTTCGACAATTCCATAGCCTTTCAGGCCGCGCGGGATCTCATTTTCAAAGGGAGGGAACAGCCCAACGGCTATACGGAACATATTCTCACCGCGCGCCGCAAAGAAGCCAAACGCAAATTCGGGCAGGAGTAGAAGCCGTCCCGTGGAACGCTTTCAAGCGAGCTGTCTCCGGCCTGAAAGCCTGGGTCTCAAAGCATAAAGGAAGTTTTGATCAAGGGGGTTCCACAAGGAGCCCCCTCTGCTATGGAAGCGTGTCGCATTGCGCCGCTTTTCCCCTCATCTCCTTATGCCGCACAAGCAAGGGAGGACAAAAGCTCACCGCTTAGCGCTTAGAGTATTGGTAACGAGCCCGAGCCGCGCGCAGGCCGTATTTTTTGCGCTCTTTCTTGCGGGCGTCCCGGGTCAGAAAACCGGCCTTTTTCAAGACGCCGCGCAAAGAGGCATCCACTTCAAGCAAAGCGCGGGAAATACCGTGACGCACCGCTTCGGCTTGTCCGCTCACGCCGCCGCCCTGCACCGTTACCTTGACATTGGTCTTATCCACCAGTTTCGTAAGCACCAGAGGCTGGCGAATAATCATTTGCAGGGATTTACGGGGAAAATAATTGTCAAAAGGGCGGCCGTTAACCACAATTTGACCTGTACCGGCATAAAGGCGGGTACGGGCGGTGGCGTTTTTACGGCGTCCTGTGCCGTACTTGAATTCCATGGGCATGATATGCGTTCTCCAGCCTGCTGTGGTTTATTGAAAAACAAGAGGTTTCGGCGTCTGAGCCGCATGGGGATGCTCGTCGCCGGTATAGATGCGTAATTTTTTCAACATGGCGCGCCCAAGGCGGTTTTTAGGCAGCATGCCCTTTACCGCGTGCATAAGCACGAGATGCGGCTTGGCGGCAAGCAGTTTTTCGAAGGTAATCTCCTTGAGCCCGCCCACATAGCCGCTGTGACTGTAATATTTCTTGGCGGCGGCCTTATTACCGGTAACCCGGATTTTTTCGCAGTTGACAACGATGATGAAATCGCCGTTATCCATATGCGGCGCGAATTCAGGCTTGTGTTTGCCGCGCAGACGATGGGCTATGTGCGCCGCAAGGCGACCGAGCACCTTATCCCGGGCGTCCACCACATACCATTCGCGTTTGATGTCTTCCGGCGTGGGTGAAAATGTCTTCATGTCGTACAGACTCCTTATCTCTAACTCGAAAGGTGGACTATATACGGCGTAGCCGGGAGAAAGTCAAGATTCCGCGAGAGTATTTTTTATAAAGCCGACGAGGGGTCCCGGAATGCGCCGCGCGGTCGCGCAAGATACACGAGCGAGGAGATGTATGATTACGCGGGCAGCGCGTCACATGGCATGCCGCAAGCTTGTAATCCGCTTACACCCTGCGATGGCAGCCGATGCCCTTTTTGTTGCGCAAAGCGGCCTGGGTGATGAGGTACGCCGTCTGGCAGCCGTGGAAAAGATCGATAATCGGCCTTGATATAGGGGTGCTTTTATAAAAATTATGCAAATGGCGCGACAAATCGCGTAAATCTTCAAAAGCCCTGAGCAAACGGGGAGTGGTACGGCTAAGACCCACATAATTCCACATGGTGTTGCGAATGGTGGCCCAGTCCTGGCTTATCAGGGCCGGATCGTCGTTGTGTTCGTCTCCTTGATCGTGCCAGTCTTCAATATCCGCGTGCAGGCGGGTAAAGGGGCCGAGACCGGCATGTACGCGCGCGGCGATATCTTCGGCAGCGGATTTTCCCCAGACCAGAGCCTCCAGAAGCGATGCGCTGGCCAGCCTGTTGGCGCCGTGCAGACCCGTGCAGGCACACTCGCCGACGGCATACAAGCGCGGCAGACTGGTCCGCCCTTCACGGTCGACAAGTATGCCCCCGCAAAAATAATGCGCCGCCGGCACCACCGGAATAGGCTGAGTGCGTATGTCTATGCCGCGTTCAAGGCAGCTTTGCAATACGGTGGGGAATCGGGCCTCAAGATCGTGTTTGACCGGTCTTGCGTCAAGAAAAACACAAGGTTCGCCCGTTTCCAGTAGTTCATCAAGAATAATACGGGAAGCCACGTCACGGGGGGCGAGTTCTCCGCGCTGATCCCGCTTTTCCATAAAACGGCTACCTTTGGCGTTGATCAAATGCGCCCCCTCGCCGCGCAAAGCCTCCGTAATGAGCACCCGCCGCGGTTCAATATGGAACAGCGTCGTGGGATGAAACTGCATGAACTCCATGTTCATCAGACGCACAAAGGCCCGGCTGGCCATGGACAAAGCGGCCCCGGTGGCGGTGGACACGTTGGAACTGTGCAGATAGACCTGCCCAGCCCCGCCGGTAGCCAGCACGGTTATATCCGCCAGCATGGTTTCCACGCTCCGGGACGCCTCATTGAACACATAGACCCCGCAGCACTCGTTCTCAAGCTGATAGCGGTAAACGAGCCCATGACAATGATGATGCGAAGTGAGCAGATCAATGGCCGTATATCCCTGCAGATACGTGACGGCCGGATGGCGCGACACGATTCCGTGCAGATGCTCCATGATGGTGCGGCCGGTATGATCGGCGCAATGTATGATGCGGGAGGCGGAATGCCCGCCTTCACGGGTCAGATCCCAGAATAAACCTTCAGGGTCGCCCGCTTCCCGCCGATCAAAGGGCACCCGCAAATGCGCCGTCAGCAGTTCGTCCACGGCCCGCGGCCCTTCATTAACCAGAAAGGACACCGCCTCCGGCAGATTGAGGCCATGCCCGGCCGTTATAATATCCTCTTCCAGCCTTGCGGCGTCCGAGTCTTCCGGGGCGCGATAAATGATTCCTCCCTGGGCCAGCCATGAATTGGCGTTCTCCGGAGAATCGGACGCCGCAAGCAAGGTGACGGGAATTCCTTTTTCGGCAAGGCACAGGGCTGTCGTGCATCCGGCAAGACCGGCGCCTACAACGAGCACGGGACAATGGCTGCGGCGGGACATGGTTCTTCCTTTTTCCGCATCCCGCTATGCGCAGACGGCCAGCATGCGATCAAGGGCGGCCTTGGCCGGAAGCCTGACCTCGTCCGGTATGGAGACGAGAAAATCCGCGCTCCCGCCGGCAACCGCGTCAAGAGCCGCGCTCAGACGTTCTTCGGTGGTCTGCGCCATATGCGTACAGGCGCTTTCCACCAGAGGGAGCACGTTAAGCCGTTCTTTGTGCTGATCGGCCAAGCGTTCCACCAAATTGATTTCCGTGCCGACGACGATGGTGGATCCGGCGGGAGCTTCCGCAACATAACGGATGATAAAGGAGGTGGAACCGGCGGCGTCGGCCTCGGCCACTACTTGAGGCGTGCATTCGGGGTGGACGACAATCTTCGCGTCGGGATGCTCGGCGCGCGCCCGCTCTATCTGCCGGAGACTAAAACGGGTATGAATGGAACAAAAACCCGGCCAGAGCAAAAGATCGGATGTATCCGCAGCGGCCGCATCCAGGCGTTCGCCTCTTTTCCTGATATCAAGGATGTGGCGGGCTTGCTCAGGTATGCCCAGAAGATCGGCGGTATTATTGCCGAGATTCTGATCCGGCAGAAAAAGGACGGCGTCACCTTCGCGCATGGCCCATTCCAGCATGCGCTTCGCGTTGGCCGATGTGCAGGCTGCCCCGTTATGCCGGCCTACCACGGATTTCACCTCTAAGGTGGAATTCACGTAAGCGAGGGGAATCACCTTGCGACCGGAGCGGGTCAGGAAGCGCAGGATCGCTTCCAGCAGAAACGCCGGCGACATAAGCGCCATGCTGCACTCGGCCGAAGGTTCGGGCAGATGGACCTTCTGCCCCTGTTTCGCCAGGAGAGCCGCCGATTCGGCCATGAAATACACGCCGCAAAAGACGATATGTTCCGAATCCAGTCCGGCCGCGCGGCGCGACAACTCAAGGGAATCCCCCCGTATATCCGTGTGGCGGATGACTTCTTCCGTCTGGTAATGATGCCCCATTACGGTAAGGTCGGAACCGAACTCGCGGCGGCGGGCCTCAATGGATTCGTGCAAGGCTGAATACATCATGTCGCTGTCCTGAATGATACTGCCGGCCGGCATAGCCGATCGGGCAAAAGAAACGAAATGCTCCCATATGCCGCCGTATGCGCCCACCTCTACCTAAAGAGCAAATTAAGAGTATTAACTTGCGAATATTTTTCCTGCCCTGGCCCCTTGCGCGGCAAAGCATTTTGAGGGTCATATCATTCGCAAGTTAACACCCTCAACTAGACAACCGAAAAGATCCCCCGCTGTCAGTTGTCTCTGCGCGACGAAACGCGCATACTGAAATCAGCGGCCGGGGCGGAATGCGTGAGTCTGCCCACGGAAATAAAATCAGCGTTGCGGGTCGCGCCGGAACGCGCGATATCGGCGATATTTTCCAGGGTCACGCCGCCGCTGATCTCCACCTCAACGCGGGCAGGCACCAGTTCCAAAGCCCGGCGGAGCATGTCCGGACTCATATTGTCGAGCATAATGCGCGAAACCTCGCAGGCAACCGCCTCGGCAACTTCATTAAGAGTACGGCACTCCACTTCAATGGGCGGAGTCGGCCGGTACGCCGTGCGCAAGGCGGCCACCGCCGGCGTGATGCCTCCGGCGGCGTCAATATGGTTATCTTTCAGCATGAGCAATTCGCCGAGATTTTTCCTGTGGTTGCAGCCGCCGCCGACAAGCACGGCGTACTTTTCCGGGTAGCGCATGCCGGGCAGGGTCTTGCGGGTATCCAGCAGGCGTACGCCGGTCCCTTCCAGAGCCTTGACATAAGCGGAAGTCAGATTGGCTATTCCTGACAGATGGCTGATAAAGTTAAGAATGACTCTCTCGGCACGCAACAGAATACGCGCGCTGCCGGTCAGAGAAAGCGCTGTCGCCCCGGCGCGGAGAAAGGATCCTTCCCCGGCGGGAGAAGAATACGACCATGCGCCGGGTTCAAGACGCGCGCTCTCTTCAAGAACAATCGGAGCTACGGGCATTCCCGCCAGCAACGTGTCCTGTTTGGCGACGATATAGGCATAGAGGACATCTTCGGGAGAAAAGACGGCATTGGAAGTAAGGTCAGGCCCGTCCTCGGCAAGGGCGTCCTTGACGGCGCGCATCAGATGGGCACCCGCCTCCCCGGAAAAAAAAGCGGCAAAACTCGTCAAAGGCATAAGGGCGTCTCTCTTCAGCGGCCTGCCCCGCACGTTGCGGCGCAGACCAAAAACAGGCGCTTGCGCTTGAAAAAAACGGCGCGCGGGCATAAGAAGGCACATATATATTATAGATAAATTTCATCTGGCGCAACATGAAAAATGCCCGTTTTCGCCGACGACGCCGCACGGAGAGTCGCAATGTTACAATGCGCCGACGTCCGGACTCGTCGGGGCATCCGCCGACGCGTAAAATAAATATTGGACGCTTTGCTTCTTTCGCTGTATGTTACGTTGCAGTAAGCTTATATACAATGCGAAAGTTCTTATACTATCAGCAACTTTGAAACCATTTACCCGGTACGTACGGCGAAAGTCAGCTTTGTCGAACCCGGGTAAGTTTGCGGACGGCGTTCTGCGCTACCGCCGCAGGAGCAATTTCGCAGTGAAATTGTCTCTGCTTTCTCCGCGATCTCCTGTATCCAGGCATGGTTGCATGACACAACACCTACTTACAGCCGTCCCTTTCCCCCTCCGGGCAGAAGACTCCTTTGAGGCCGTACCTCCTGTCGCCCTGGCTTTTGACGACGCCGAACTTGCCAACGAGTTGTTCGGACCGCATAACGCCAATATGGACATTCTGGCCCAAAGTTCCGGCCTGCGCATCGGCACGCGCGGCACCAGCGTAACCATAAAAGGGGACTTTCATAAGAGCTCGGTGGCGCGGAACCTTCTCACGCAATTGTATTGCCTGATTAAATCCGGCACGAGACTGCATCCCCGGGATGTGGCCCACGCCTACGAAAGCCTCATGCAGCAGCCGGATATTGATTTAAGGACCCTTTTTCAGGATCCCGTTTTCGTGATCTCGCCGAAAAAAATGGTTGTGGCCAAAACCGTGAATCAGCGGGAATACGTCACGTCTCTGCGGACCATGAGCATGACCTTCGCCGTGGGCCCGGCCGGAACGGGAAAAACCTACCTGTCCGTCGCCGTCGCCCTGTCCATGCTCCTTGCCAAGCGAGTAAAGCGGCTTATTCTCACGCGGCCGGCGGTTGAAGCGGGAGAACGCCTCGGTTTTCTTCCCGGAGATTTGGCGGAAAAAGTAAACCCTTACCTGCGTCCCCTTTACGATGCCCTGCATGACATGCTTGATACGGAACGGGTCACTGCAATGGTAGAGAGCGGCGCCATTGAAATCGCCCCTCTGGGCTTCATGCGCGGGCGAACGCTGCATGACGCGTTCATCATACTGGATGAAGCCCAAAATACCACTCCCGAACAGATGAAAATGTTCGTCACTCGCTTGGGATTCGGTTCCCGCGCGGCGATAACGGGCGACACCACCCAGATAGATCTGCCCGCGCAAGGCGCTGGGCAGCGTTCGGGCCTCATCCATGCCATTGAAGTGCTTAAGCATGTTGAAGGAATCAACATCCTGCACTTTCGCAAAGACGACGTGATCCGCCATCCCCTAGTAGGGCGCATAGTACAGGCGTATGATGATTACCAGAAACATTCCGGATAAAGCCAGAACAACCTTTTCCCTATTGTGGGAACGCTTCGGCAAGCGCTTGCCGTCAAAGAGCTTTTTTCTCTTCAGCTTCGTGATTTTTCTGCTGTCGATCCTTGCTTCCGCGGATTTCTCCACACGGCAGGGGCTGTTGATGGAAGGCGAAATAGCCCAGGTGGAAGTCACCGCTGATCGAACGTTTTTGTTTGAGGACAAACAAGGAACAAAGGCCCGACGGGCCCTTGCCCGAAAAATGCAGCCCCTGGTGCTCGATCGCATCGCCGTGCCGGGACATGCTCTGCTCTCCCAGATAGAAAGCCTGTTTACCGATATTAACGAGGCGCACTCCCCGGAGGAAAAAGAAATACTCTGCAGGCGTATTTCCCGGGAAACAGGCGAGCCCGTCAGTCAGGAGGTTCTGGACGCGCTTGCCGACACCCCCGTGCAAAACGCCTTGTTCTCGAATATCCTTCCTTTCATCGAACAACGCTTGAGAGACGGTGTACTGTCAGAATCCGGCATTGCCGTCACGTATCCCGGCGGCATCATCATCCGGGATCTCACCTCGGGCGAGGAACGGCTGCACACGGAAATCTCCGCCATTCCCGACCTGAAAAATCTGGAATTCCAACTTTCGCAACACATCAAGTCCCTTGCCGTTTCCAATCCAGCCAAAAAAATCCTGGCGCAGATATTTGAGATCTATATGCGCCCTTCTCTCATCCCCAACCTTGAGGCGACAAAACTACGGGCCGATACGGCTGAAGCAGCCGTCGCGCCGGTGGTGCACCGGGTGTTGCGCGGAGAAATCATTATCAGCCAGGGAGAGCGGGTAACCGTTGAACAGCAGATGAAAATGAGGATTCTGCTGCAAGGGAAAGAGGATCGCTTTCAATGGAGCACCTGTTTCGGCATCTGCATATGCGGCCTGCTTATGGCTTTGGGCCTGCTCTTTTCGCCCAGCGGCAAACCGGCCAGTCCCATGGCCGACAAAGACTTTCTCTTTTTATCCGTCCTTATCTCGATATTCGCCCTTATCGCCAAAGGACTGGCCGTCCACGGCGCTCAAATGGCTCTTGTCTCCGTCAAATTTCTTCCTGAAAGCCTTGCCTATGCCGTGCCTGTTGCCGGAGCCGCCGCCCTTTCCGCGCAAGTGTTTTCCACGCGCCGCTATCTGGTCACCGGCCTTCTGCTCTCTTTCTTCTGCTCTCTGATGATGAAAGGCGGCATAGGTCTTTTTTTATTTTATTTTCTCGCCACCATGTGGAGTACATGGCTGACCAGTCGCTGTACCTCCCGCAGGGATGTGGTCTGGTCCGTCCTGCCGCTGACGGCCGGGCTCATCGCTATGTGGGCCGGCGCCACCTTGCTGCAGAGCGGCAGCCATACCCGGTATTTTTCAGAATGTATCTCTCTTGTTGCCGGAGCGACCTTTTCCATGATCCTGACCTTCGCTCTGACTCCGATTGTGGAAATGACCTTCGGCTATACCACGCGCTTTCGTCTGATGGAATTGCTGAATATCGAACAGCCCCTGCTGCGGGATCTCATGATCAAGGCGCCGGGAACCTACCATCACTCCCTTATTGTTTCCAACATGGTGGAAGCCGGGGCCAAACAAATCGGCGCGTACAGCCTGCTCTGCAAGGTCGCGGCCCTGTATCACGATATCGGCAAATTAACGAAAGCCGACTATTTCATTGAAAACCAATCCACTGATGACAACCCGCACAACAGACTTGCGCCTTCCATGAGCGCCCTTATCCTCGTTGCCCATGTGAAGCAGGGGGTTGAGCTCGGCATCAAGCACCGCCTCGGCCCGGAGGTTACGGATGTTATCCGCCAGCATCACGGCACCAGTCTTATCAAGTACTTTTATCAAAAAGCCATGAATCAGCCGGATACCCCTCCTCCCAATATTGAAGATTACTGCTACCCCGGCCCCCGCCCCAGAAGCCGGGAGGCCGCTCTGGTCATGCTCGCCGATATTGTGGAAGCCTCAAGCCGCACCTTGGATGAACTTACGCCCACGCGCCTGCGTCAACACATAGACACTACCGTAAAAAACATCTATTCCTCCGGACAGTTGGATGAATCGGAACTTACCTTCAAAGACCTCAATCTTCTGGTAGACAGCTTTCATCAAGTGTTACGCGGTATTTTTCATCACCGGATCAGCTATCCGGAACACGCAGGCAAACAGCAACAGGCAAAAAATCCACAGTTTAAAGCCTCTACCCCCCCTTCCGCAACATCGCCTCCAGGCAAAAATAATGCTCTCCCGGTTTCCGGATTTACCGGCACCTCCAAGCCGATCCGGAACTGAGGCCGCGTAACGGTATTGTGATGCTTAACGCCGTAAGCATTCATAAAAATCCCGGAGCGCACTGGAAGTTCCCCTTCTGTCCCTCTGAATATTCCCTCCTGCTGCAAGCCATGCTTGACGAAACAGAACATACGGGAATGACCGTGGAGTTGGCGCTGCTCGACGACGCCGCCATGGAACATCTCAATAGAGCAAGCACGGGATGCGCCGGCCCGACGAATATCCTCGCCTTTCCCGTACCGGCGGCCACAGCGGGTGGACGGGCGTGCTTATCCCCGCCGTACGGCGGGGATAAGCACGCCCGTCCACCCGCTGTGGCCGCCGGTAC
>JAITHT010000036.1 GCA_031279825.1 Desulfovibrio sp.
TTCAAAAAGTCCGCTTATGGTTGATTTAACGATTCGATTGTGGTGCGCCATAACCAAGCCTGAAATATTTTCGCTATGGCAATCTCAAATGATGTATATCTTTAGGTAAACACTCTCATTTGTTTTTATGCTTTGAACATCTATGATTATCCCACTGCTGTCCGGCTAAGCTGCCAAGTCTAACAGGCTGAGATAGCGAGAGTTATCTGCTTTTCGTCGTCGTGGATTCAGCAGTTCTTCCAGGGTAGCGGCGCCAAGCAGATTGAGCTGGATGAGTTGAAAGTTGCTGCACGGACAGTCCAAGACGGCTGAGGAATTTCTGGTACGCGAGGAGCAGGTAGACCGTCAGAGCTGTGTAAATCTGGATCAGGACCGCGTTTTCCGAGTTGCCTACAAAGGTCTTTATACGCAGATTTTGCTTGATTTCCTTGAAGAAAAGCTCAATTTGCCAGCGGTCTTTATAGATATCAGCGATGGTCTTTGCCGAAAGCCGGAAGTGGTTGGTTAAAAACTCGTAGCGTTTTCCGGTGTCCGGGTCGCGGTAGCCGATGCGCCGCAGCCGCAAGGTTTTCCCCCGGCTGGCGACCTCAATCATGTGGTCGGAGGTAACGCCGGTTTTGCGATTCACCGGACGGCGGTCCAGAAGTTTATACACGGCGTTTTTCTTGAGCCGGGTTACGAAGAAGATGGTCTTTTCCCCGAGTGATCGGAACCAGGGGTAATTGATGAACCCCTTGTCAAAGACCACAATGGAGCCTTTTGGCAATTCCATGGCCTGTGCGATGCGGCTTTCATGAGTTTTGGCGTCGGTGACGGTCGCAAAAGCCGGGATGTACCCGTCGTGATCCAGCAAGGTATGCACTTTCGCGCCGCCTTTGGCCTGACGGAATGCCGTGTATTATGGTGACTCACGTCCAAAATCTCCTTGTGTGGCAAAGTTTTTCGCAAACTCTTCTACCACATCCGCTTGAAATTTTGGACTTTTTTCTTAACCATTAGCCGGACAGCAATGATCAGAAAAAGCAAATTCCGTCAGCAAGTCGCTTCCGATCTGCGCACCTATTATGATACCATTCTGACGCAACTGGAGGATGACAAGCGCCCGGTTGACACCGTTCTCTTCAACGTCCTTGCCCGGCACCAGTGGGGGTACGGCCTGCCGGATGATTTCAGCTTTGAGTATCAGAGCCTCCACCTGCCGACAGAACTGGAAAAGAGCCAGATAGCCACCGCCGACGCGCAGAACGTGGCCGGGCTCTTCCAGGCCACGATTCTTGACAAGGCTCAGGCGCTCGCGGCCCTGAAGGATTCTTCCAGGGTGAGCGGGCGCTATGGCTCCATAACGGACGCGGATATCAGGGCCGCTGAAAAAGAAGACGCGGCACCGCCGTTGCCGGAAGGATTCCTTGTTTCCGCTCCGGCTGGCGCATCGGATGTCGACGGGCAAAGCCCCGTCGACGCGCCCTTGTCGCTCAACGGCGCTACCGCGCCTGACTCCGTCGGTTATGGAATACAGCAATAGCCCGATCAGTTCTCGCACCGCCGTTGCGGGCAGTAAACAGGCGGCTGCCGAAACGGGCCATATCCCGCCAGGGCCGTGGCCCAACCTGCGCTGGAGTTTCGCCGACGCCGCCCGGGCCGGCGCCGGTGCGTCCGACTTCCGGCCCAACAAGGCGGCGGAATCCCGCTATGAGCGGCAACTGGTCAATATAGCCGGGCAGGTGGAGCGCATTACCCGCAATGGCGGCTCGCCGGAAGAGATCGAGCGCAAGCTGCGGGAGTATGCCGAGGTTATCGAGCCTTGGGCGCGGCAGTCGGCATCGAACATGACGGCCGGTGTCAACTTCAAGAACGTCAAAGCATGGCGCGGCATGTCCGGGAAAATGGGCCGGGACATGCGCGGGATGATCGAAGGGCCCGGCATCGGAGCGGTGATCCGCGATGCCATTGATAAGAACGTCAAGGAGATTAAGTCCCTTGCCCTCGGTTCCGCTGACAAGGTGGCGGAAATCGTCCGGGAGGGACTCATCACCGGCTCCAGATCGGAGGATTTGGCAAAACGTATCGCCAAGGCCGGTGAAGTCAGCATCTCCAAGGCCCGCACCATTGCCCGGACGGAAGTCGGCAAGGCCCAAAGCTCTCTGACAAAAGAACGGGCCACCAGCGTCGGCTCCACCGGGTATATCTGGCGCACAGCCGGTGACGGCGATGTGCGCGATTCACACCGGAATATGGAGGGTAAATTTGTTGCATGGGATAAACCGCCCACTCTGGACGGTATGACGGGCCATGCCGGTGAGTTCCCCAATGACCGCTGCTATGCGGAGCCGGTTGTGCCGAAAGAAAACGCAGGCGGGAGTCCGGCAGAAACATATAAACAGCCCCTGCAGACCAGAGCCGAAGCGGAAGCCTCCGGACAAAAAACGCTGTACAGCGCATGGGAGCGGCAGGAAACCAGCCGCGTGATCCCGCACGCGCCGGAATCTCCTCTGGTGGGCGTGGACAACGCAATGGCGGATAAACACGGCAAGCTGGTAAAATACTCGCTGAACCCCAACCATCCGAGCGGCAGGCATAAGGCGCGGGTGTGGAAGGCCACGCTTGGCGCAACGCAGGGGGACGCGGATATGATCTATGATCAGGTCATGTCCTTCCTGCCCTATGCCGAAGCTGCGGCAAAAGAGGCGGATAAGCATGGGGAGCGCTTCAGCGTCGTGGTCCCCGTCACCGGCCCGAACGGCAAAACCGTTGACGTAAAAACCGCTTGGATTTACGATCGGGCAAAGGACGGCAGGAGCATTTCCATGAAACCGCGCCTCGCCACCATTTACGTTCCGGAGGATAACCATGCCCGATGAAGCCGTCGGCTATCACGAAAACGACGCTGTGCGCGTTACCCGCGCGCTGGCGGGTAAAGACCCCTATACCGGGGAACCTGTTTCCGTGCCGGCTTTCGATGTGGGCGCCGTCATTGCCGGTTCCCCCGGCAGCAGCTCGTATGACGTTGAATTTGTATTGTCCGGCAACAAGAACGACCATAGCGCCGTTCTGATCGTGCGGGCTGAAGATCTGGAACCGTACAGGGAAAGCGCCACAGTTTGATTCTGTGCCGCTTTTTCTTTTCAGACGAACCGTGATAGCAGCCGGAGCCCATTTGTAGATTCTATCCCGTTTACAGGGCGTTTACAGGCGATGCTTTAAGAGCACATCGACCGCGCCCCGCCCGCCACCAGAAAGACGACTCACCCGGAACGCATTCCGGGTGAGTTTTTTTTGTTCCCGCCTCTACATAGTCGCCCCTTAAAAACATTTCAATTCGTTGAAATTTATAGATAAGTCTGTTCAAATACTGTATCGTTTTCAACAGGGAATGCAGTATTATCTGCAAAAAGCTGGTTGAAACGGAGC
>JAITHT010000054.1 GCA_031279825.1 Desulfovibrio sp.
CTCCGTTTCAACCAGCTTTTTGCAGATAATACTGCATTCCCTGTTGAAAACGATACAGTATTTGAACAGACTTATCTATAAATTTCAACGAATTGAAATGTTTTTAAGGGGCGACTATCATAAGGTGATAGCAAGTCAAGGTCTGGCCTGAGCGTATACCTTTCCCTGTTCGGTGGAGAAGATGGACGTGGGTGTGGTGGAGAAAATACGGAACCGAACTGGGCTTATCGAAGAGGGTCAACCCACCCGTTGTGGGCACACCCACTGCCGGGCGCTGGTCAGTTCCGCGTACAGGGGCGCTTATGGGGATATTTTTCCAGCAGGCGCTCGTAGGCCATAACCGCCTGATTCCAGCGCCCGGCCTGCAACGCGGCCCTGGCCAGGCCGAGGTTCACCGCGTCGTCCTCCGGCACCTCGCGCAGCAGGCGCAGGTAAAGTTCGCAGGCGTCGGATGCCCGGCCCCGCTTGAGGAGCGCCGCCGCCTCGGTCTTGGCGGATTCCAGGGCCGTGCGCCGGGCCGGATCGGTTTCATCGGCGAAAGCGGGGAACGGGAAAAAGGGGCCGGTAATCAACGACAGGAAAAAAATGCCGAGCAGGATGGTGGTGCATGCGGGCTGACGTGTCACGGCAGGCGTCTCCTTACTGCAACTGTCCGCTGCCGGCGAATGTTCCGCGATCGCCGGAGATGGCGCCCCCATGGCTGCCGGGCGCGTTGATGGTATACGTTCCGCTGACGGAAGCATTGGAACCGGAGCGGGAGATGGCGCCGTGCATGGCCGCATAGGGTCCCTGGTACGGATCCGGATTGATTGGCGCGTCATACGGTATAGGAAACCAGTATGCTGTCCCTCTCCAGTTGGCCGTTCCGACAAAATCGGCGATGCTGAAACTGTTGCCGCTCACGCTGCCACTGCCGTTATACAGGTTCACGAATGTCGGCTGAGGTAAGAGCCCCCCCCCCCGTTCGCGTCTTGCCCAAGCGTGCCGGCGAGGTTCATGGAGGCGTTGCTGATGGACCCGCTGCCCAGATTCACGTCAAAGGCGAAGCCGCCGCTCCACTCATACGCCGCCGTGAGTGTCGAGGTTGTCAGCGAGCCGGTGATGGTTCCCGTCGTCGGCATCACCGAGAGCGAATCCCCCAGACTTTGCGTCCCCAGGCCCAGATCGGCAAGGGCTGTGGGTGTCAGGGCGGCATTGCCGTCCCCGGCGTTGTCCACGGGCGAAGCCAGGCCCAGATTGGCGGCCTGGGCGGCGGCCGTTGCGGATGCCGGACGGGCCGCCGCCAAACTCCGGGCCTGCTCCATGTCCGCCGGGGTCATGGGCACGGGAACGCCTCCGGGCAGGGTCAGCTTGTGCGCGCCGGGCACGGAAACGCCGTTCAGCACCACGTCGCGCGAGGCGTTGACGACGGAAATCGTGGTCCGGCCGTTGCCTGTTTGCAGGACGAAGATGGTGCCGCGAATGCCCGCCGTGCCTTCGGGCGTGGTCACGGCAAAGCCCCTGGGATTGGCTTCGACGATTTTGCCGGTAAGAAAACGGGCCACGCCCTGGCCCAAATGGGCTTTGAACGAGGCGGAGCTTCCTGCCGGCGCGACTTCCTTCAGAGCCAGGGTTGTGTCCGGGCCGAGGGTCACGCTGCCGTCGTCGGCAAAGAGAATCTGCGCCTTGCCGGTGGAATCGGTGACGATGGTGTCCGATTCCAGCACCGGGCTTTTTATTTCCAGAGGAATCCTCTGCCCCGATCGCTCGACAAACGCCCCTGGCGTCAGGGCGATCACCCGCCCCGCTTCTCCGTTCGCCGCGAAAACCGGCGCGGCGGCAAAGAGGCCGCAGACGGCAAGCAGGCAGACTGTACAAACCCGGCGGACAGCGGTCTGAAAAGACAGAGCGGCATGTATGTGATCAAGATTTTTCATGTAGCGACTCCTTTCAATGCAGAGCGGATAGCAGAGGTTGTCAGCAGCTTGCGCCGGAAACAGAGAAAGGGGGAAACAGGATTTTTCTCCGTCATGGCCGGAAAAAGAATACATCTGGTATTTATATCATGATGGCAAAAAAGAAAACAAGAAAAAGGGTGTACGCGGAGGGTGTATGTTTTTGCACCAAATAAACAATGATGCGTTGTTTGAGCCGAAAAAACAGAAGAAGGGAGTAAAAAAAATGGTCACGCGCTTGAGTCACGTTTTCCTGTTTTTCTATAACACTGTGGGATAACTACTGAAAACGGTAATATCGCCTCAAGACAGGACAGCCGGTCGAGACGTAACCGGCAAGCCTGCTCACATAACATTGTCTACAACTCATGTCATAAATCGGCCATTGGCCGATTTATGAAGACCGCTCCGCCGAAAAACGCGGTTTTTGGCAGCCGTTGTCCCATCCTGGGGCGTACGGATGGCTATCCCTTGCGGATTTTTTTGAAAGTCCGCGCCACGGAATGCTTGCAAGGCGAACTTGCTTCGCCGTCAAGCAAGTATTCCAAAGTGAAAATGCTATAAAAAAAGGCGGGCCTGTCGCCATATCCGGTTTGGGAGCTTAAAGTGGTGGAACGTAAGGCCCGCAAAGGCCGTACTCCTCGTGCTGGCGGGTAAATCAGCATATCCCCGCTTCCAGATCTGTGAAGTTTACGTCCGGTAAGGCGTTGAAAGAAAGTTTGCAGGCCGGACGGTTGTGGTTCAAGCTTTCATCTCTGGCGCGGGGCGGCTGGGAGAAAGAAAGTAAGCAGCCCTATGAGCGGCAGGTATGCGCAGATCTGATATACAAGATCAATGCCCGCTTTGTCCGCGATTTTGCCGAGCAAGGCCGCGCCGATGCCGCCAAGCCCGAAGGCCAGGCCGAAAAACAGTCCGGCTATCGCGCCGACATGCCCTGGCGTGAGTTCCTGGGCAAAGACCAGGATGGCGGAAAAAGACGAGGCCATGATAAAGCCGGCGGCAACAGTCAGCACCGCTGTCCAGCCAAGTCCCGCATGGGGAAGCGCCAGGGAGAAGGGCGCCGCGCCGAGTATGGAGAACCAGATAACCGGCTTGCGGCCGACGCGGTCGCCCACAGGCCCGCCCACATAACCACCGAGGGCTACTGCGCCGAGAAAAAGAAAAAGATATATTTGGGAGGATTCCACGCTCACGCCGAATTTGTGAATGAGGTAGAAGGTAAAAAAATTGACCAGGCTTACGGTATAGATTTGTTTGGACGCCATCAGGACAAAGAGTATGACCAAGGAACGTCTCCAGGCCGGATGCGGCGCGGCATTGTTTTGAGACTGCTGTTTTTTCGCGTTTTCACGGTTTTGCGCTGTTGTCCAGCGGCTGATGAAAATGAGCGTGACACAGCAGGCAAGGGGAATGCAGGCAAAAAATGCCAGAGATTGTTGCCCGTGCGTTGCGACAAAAAGCGCGGCGATAAGGGGGCCGATGGCCTGACCAGTGTTGCCGCCGAGTTGGAAGACGGATTGCGCCCGCCCGAATTTTCCATCCGAAGCCATATAGGCCACGCGGGACGATTCCGGGTGAAAGACGGCGGAACCGGCTCCCAACAGCACGGAGCCGGCGAGCAGCCAGGTATAGTTCGTTGAAAAGGCCATGCAGACAATGCCCAGCAACGTAAAGGCCATACCTGTCGGAAGGAGGCGCGGATGCGGATGCTTGTCCGCATAGAAGCCGATGACGGGCTGCAGTACCGATGCACACATTTGATAGGCAAAGGACAAAAAACCGATTTCCGCAAATGACAAGGCAAAGTTGCCCTTGAAAAGGGGATAAAGGGCAATGACCAGGGATTGCGTCGTATCGTTCAGACAGTGCGCGAGGCTGATCAGGATGAGCACGCGCAGGGGCGTTTTTTTGTCCTGAATGGCGAACATGTATCGCTGTTACCGCCGGTTGTAAAAATTTATCAGGCAGCCGGCCAGAATGATACGCCGCTCATCCTCCGTAAGCTCCTGGAGCGTCAGAGAAATGGGGCAGGCACTCCAAAGGCCGTTGCTCAGAGAAGCGACAAATCCTTCAAGGCTTTCCTGTTCCTTCTCGACGGCCGTGCGGATACCGGGGATGAGCAGCCAATCTCCCGTACGCAGTTTTTTCTTCCAGCCCTCGTCCACAATAAAGGGCAGCATGCCCCAGTTGACAAGATTGGAACGATAGCGCTTTGTGGCGTATTCCGCGGCCAGATTTGCCCACCCCCCCAATACTTTCTGAGAGGAGGCCGCCTGTTCGCGCGCGGAGCCGTCGCCGGGCTTGACCGCGAAGATGGCCGAGCCGATGCCGGTACGGGCAAGGCTGTCCGGCATAAAAATTTTCTCCAGCCCGGCCGCCGCGCAGACGGGGCGCAGTTTCTCGATCAGGGACGCATCCATCGGATTGCCCCGGCGGGCGGTTTCAAGTCGCTGAACATTTTTTGCCCGCTCGACATATTTCGGCTCCTTGCGGAAAAGCGTAAATTCCGCCAGTTTGAGCGGATTTGAGCGCAGGGAGGCGGTCTCGCCCGAGGGAATCAGTTCGTCCGTCGTGGTGACCGGGTCTGTAATTACAGAAGCCAGTTGCAGCATCAGGTGTTCGGGCAAGGCGACCATTGTGGGCCAGTCGGCGATATTCGGACCAAAAACAAGGTGGGCTTCCGGTCGTGGCGTGCCGATTCCGTTGTAGACGCGGGCGGCATAAACGCGGGGGTCGTATTGATACGTCATGTCCGCGCGCTTTGTGATGTTTTCCCAATCCAGTTCCGTTGCGGAGGTAAGACGGCCGCCGTTGGCCGCCGTGGCGGCGATGGAGCGGGCGTCCATCAGGGCGACGGCCGCAAGCTGGCCATTGCCCGGTTTGGAGCCTTCGCGATTGGGGAAATTGCGGGTGGAATGCCGTATGGAAAGCGCGCCGTTGGCCGGCGTGTCGCCCGCGCCGAAACAGGGTCCGCAAAAGGCATTCTTAATGACTACCCCGGCGGACATGAGCCGCGCTGCGGCTGTATTGCGCACAAGACCCAAGGCTTGCGGAGCGCTGGCCGGGTAGACGGAAAGGCTGAAAGCCTGGTTGCCTGTACTCCGCTCGTCTAAAACAGCTGCGGCCAAGACGAGGTTTTCAAAGGAACCGCCCGCGCAGCCAGCAATGATGCCCTGATCGGCGCGGACACGGCCGTTGTCGATTTTATCGACCAGACGCAATTGAGCGGACATGTCAAACTGTTTTTCGATTTCCCGGTCCACATGTTCCAGAATACCACGGGCGTCGCGGTTGAGTTCCGCAATGGGAACGACGTTGCTCGGATGAAAAGGCAAGGCGATCATGGGCTCAATTTCGTCCAGATTCACTCTGATCAGGCCGTCGTAACAGGCGGGCGCGTCGTGGGACAGCGGCGCGTAGTCTTCAGCGCGGCCGTGCAGGGTCATCCAGTCGCGCACCTTGCCGTCCGTCGGCCAGATGGAGGACAGGCAGGTTGTTTCCGTGGTCATCACGTCAATGCCGGAGCGGTATTCCACAGAAAGCCCGCTGATGCCGGGCCCCATGAATTCCAGCACCTTATTTTTCACAAATCCTTTTTTGAACACGGCGGCAATGAGGGCCAATGCCACATCCTGCGGCCCCACGCCCAGCCGCGGCGCGCCTTCAAGCCACACGCCGATTACCGTGGGTACGGCGATGTCGTACGTTTTGCCGAGAAGTTGCTTGACCAGTTCCGGCCCGCCTTCGCCAATGCCCATAACGCCCAGCGCGCCGTAACGGGTGTGACTGTCCGAACCCAGAATCATGCCGCCGCTCTTTGCCGTTCTTTCCCGGACGTATTGATGGATGACCGCAAGATGCGGAGGCACGAAAACGCCGCCGAATTTTTTGGCGGCGGACAGGCCGAAAACGTGATCGTCCTCATTGATGGTGCCGCCCACAGCGCAGAGGCTGTTGTGGCAGTTGGTCAAAATATAGGGCAGGGGAAATTCCGTCATGCCGCTGGCGCGCGCTGTCTGGATGATGCCCACGTAGGTGATGTCGTGGGAGGCCAGCGCGTCAAAGCGCAGGCGCAGAAGGCCCGGCTCTCCGGAGGACGAAGCCGCCCGGTGCGCGGAAGTGTCGTGCGCGGCGATGATGCGCCTGGCGAGGGTATTCCGCCGCGCCGCGCCGAGGTCGATGTTTTGGGCCGCGGCTTGTCCGGCGTCAAGCAGAACGCCGTTGTTCAGCACAACAGGGGCATCAACAAGTTCAATCATGGGAACAGCCTTTTTTGATTATGAACTACAGATTCGCGCCGACGATTTCGCCGAAGGCCGCGCAGCCGACGGTCTTTGCTCCGGGAATCTGGGCAGCCAGATCTTCGGTGACGGTTTTTGCCGAGATGGCTTTCGCAACGGCGGCACGTATGCGCTCCGCCGCCTTCGGCACGCCCAGATGCTCCAGCATGAGCGCTCCGCACAGGATCACGCTGCCGGGGTTGGCTTTGTCCTGTCCGGCAATGGACGGTGCGGTGCCGTGGGTGGCCTCGAAAAAGGCCAGAGAGTCCGACATGTTGACTCCCGGAGCGAGGCCAAGCCCGCCTACTTGCGCCGCCAGCGCGTCGGAGAGGTAATCGCCGTTCAGATTGGGCGAGGCGATGACATGATACTGTTCCGGCCGCAGCAAGACCTCCTGGAACATGGCGTCGGCTATACGGTCTTTGACGATCACGCGGCCGGGCACAGGGGCTTTTTCCGTGCAGGCGGCATCGGCGAATTCCCGCGCGGCGACGTCGTAACCCCATTGTCGAAAAGCCCCTTCCGTAAATTTCATGATATTGCCTTTATGCACCAGGGTGAGGCTCGGCAATTCATTGTCCACGGCATAACGCAAGGCCCGGCGGACAAGGCGTTTGGAAGCGGATTCCGTCATCGGCTTGAGACCGATGGCGGCCTCGTCGCTGATCGCCACACCCATTTCTTCCCGCAGAAAAGCGATGAGCTTGCGGCATTCCGGCGTGGCGGCGGCATATTCGATGCCGGCGTAAACATCCTCTGTATTTTCGCGAAAGATAACCATATTGACGCATTCGGGATGTTTGACCGGTGATTCAATACCCTGAAAATAGCGAATGGGGCGTATGCAGGCGTAGAGATCAAGAGTCTGCCGCAGGGTCACGTTCAGGCTGCGTATGCCGCCACCCACAGGGGTACCCAGAGGCCCCTTCATGGCCGTCCCAGCCTGGGCGAGCGTTCGGAGCGTTTCTTCAGGCAAAGGGGAACCTGTTGCGGCCTGAGCTTTTTCTCCAGCCAAAAGCTCCAGCCACTCCAGTTTTATGTCCGATTCCCCGGAAAGGGCCGCGTCAATGACGGGGCGCGCGGCCCTCCAGATTTCCGGCCCCACGCCGTCGCCTTCAATCCAGTAAACTGTTTTTCGCATATATATCGCCTCGTTCGGGTAGTAAGGATTCGCGCTTTGCTCCGGCTATGCGTCATCGTCCCGGGGCCGCACTTCCTCCTGGAGGGCGTGAGCGCGCTTGAGCAACTGCTCCATCTGTATGTCGGCTCCGAGTACGCCCTTGATGCGGTCGTTTTCGTCCGTGACCGCACAGGAAACGGTGATGATGAGCTTGCCCGTGAACTGGGATTGGCAGACATCCATAATGTGCAGGTCGCCTGTCTGCATGGGGGTCTTGAACCATTCCCTCTGGGAAAAATCATAGCCGATGGGCAGGGCTTTAAATTTTTCCCTGTAATTTTGATCTGTTATGACGGCGCACTTCAGGCTGCCCCGAGTATCGGTAAGATAGAGGTACTGGATAAAGGGGTATTTTTCCGCAAAGGCATTCAGCCGTTCCTCAGCCTGCGCGTCAAAGCCGAGCAGAGCGCTGTTTTGGGCAAGCTTGAGTATGAGGCCCGCAGCGAGTTCTCCGGCCAGATGTTTGATGTGGTCATATTCGGAAACAAAGAGCTCCGGCATGTGCTTCTGCACGAGGACTTCGATTTCCTCGTGGGAGAAGTTTGTTGTTCTCCCCTGCTCATAGGAATGCATTATGGCGTCATAAATAAGCCCCACAGCCGGGTGTTTTTTGGAGATGCCGCGTTCTGTGGGCAAACGCAGATTTGTGTTGATCCAGTAGGCAATGCCGGCGCGTCCGGTTTTGTCGGTGATGGTGATGGGTACCGGCCGATTCAGCAGCCCCCGCGTGTCGAAGATGTTGTAAATTTCCTCGTTCTTGATCAGACCGTCGGCGTGCACGCCGGCGCTGGTGGCGTTGAAGTCCCGGCCGACAAAGGGATAGTTGTGCGAGATTTTGTAGTGCAGTTCTTTTTCGAAAAATTCCGCGACTTCGCTCAAAATGGTCGTGTCGGCGGCCGCATCGTCACCCGTGAGGGAAACATATTCCACCAGCAGGGCTTCCAGGGGCGTATTGCCCGTACGTTCGCCAAAGCCGAACAGAGTGCTGTTCACCGCGCCGCAG
The DNA here is from genome assembly GCA_031279825.1 of Desulfovibrio sp. Taxonomy (GTDB): domain Bacteria; phylum Desulfobacterota; class Desulfovibrionia; order Desulfovibrionales; family Desulfovibrionaceae; genus Frigididesulfovibrio. The sequence goes on from JAITHT010000054.1 coordinate 8,398, forward strand.
CCGTAGAGCCAGGCGGTGACGCCGTTGGCCAACACTTTGTGAAAATCGTTGTGTCCGTGCCATTCCAGCCATTCGCCGGGCACGCCCGCTTCAATAAAGGCGCGCGCTATGCGTTGCACCGAACGGGGCAGGGCCGCTCCGGGCCAGGGCACGCCGTAGCCCATGGTGTCGCAGAGGCGAATTTTTACCGGCATGCCGCTCTGTTTGGCCAGTTCCATGAGCTGTTGAGCCAGGGGCAGACAAAAACCGTAAATATCGGCCCGCGTCACATCCTCGAAATGGCAGCGGGGGATAATGCCCCATTCCAGGGCCTGGCGCGCCATATCCACGTACATGTTCATGGCTTGACGGCGGGTTTTGTTGAGCTTGAGGAAAATATGGTAGTCCGAAACACTCGTCAGCATGCCGGTTTCGGCGAATTCCATATCCCGCGCGAGTTTGAGGTCTTCCCTGGTGGCGCGTATCCAGGCGGTTATTCTGGGGTATTTGTAGCCGCGCGAGCGGCAGGCCTCCACGCATTTGCGATCCTTGGCCGAGTAGATGAAAAATTCCGAGGCCGTGATGAGCCCGGTTTTTCCGCCCAGACGATAGAGAAAATCAAACATCCTGGCGACCTGTTTGACCGTGTAGGGGGGGCGTGCCTGCTGGCCGTCCCGGAACGTCGTGTCCGTAATGCGCATTTCCTCCGCCGGGCGCGGTGCGAGCAGCACGTCGTCAAAGGCGGTGCGGCAAATATTGGTGTATGGAAAAAGTTCACGGTAGAGTTGGGGTTTTTCCGGTTCCTGAAGGTCGAAGACACGGCTTCCGCCGATCTGGTGAATGATGTTCATGCGGCTCTCCCGGTGCGTACGCGGGCAGTTTTTCGTGCTTCGCGTAAAAATTCAGCATACACCTTTGCCCCCGCAACGTCCAGCACCCTCCAAGGCATTATGCCACTTGCTCTGAATCGTTCGGGATGATATTGATTTGCAAAATATAGGGGGCGATCATGCTTGAATCGTCTTACACGGTTAAGATGGAGATCGCTGGCAATACGGCTATGTGGACGCGTCCGGATTCCGGTGATTGTCCTGTCAGTTACCCGGTGCCGACCTACTCGGCGGCAAAGGCAATTTTTGAATCAATATTGTGGGGGCCAGCCATAGCAATAGTTCCGATTAAAGTGGAAATTTGTACGCCCGTTCAGTATCACTCTTATCTCACAAACTATGGCGGTCCGTTGCGCAGCACAAAATCCTTGCAAAATGGGAACAGTTATCAACTTTTGGCAACGGTGTTGATCGACGTCTGTTATAAGCTCTATGCGAAGGTTCGGCCGAACAGAGATAAGTGCCGCTTGCCGCCGAACGCTCTGCGATGGGACAGCAATACCACATCGCCGGGGCACGCCTATCAGGCTATGTTTTACCGGAGGCTCAAACGCGGCCAATGCTATTCAATACCTGTACTGGGTTGGCGTGAATTTACGCCGTCGTATTTTGGTGAACTGCGCGATGATACCAAAATTTTATCGTCGTTGCCGGACATCAATATCTCCTCCATGTTGCGCGAAGTCTTCAATAATGGTTACAACTCGCCCGTGTCTTTTATTTACGATAGAGATGTTGCTGTTCGCAATGGCTGTCTCAATTACGGCGATAGGGGATAACTGACATGCTGAACGAATTATACATACTCTCTAAGTCGATTTCAAATATAGGGATTGAACAAGATAACTGGCACAGGGAATATAAGCCACTTCCTAGAGTGACTTTTAAAGCTCCATGTTTGAGAGTTTGGATTTCGATAAACGGAATTATAACAGGTATAGACGAATTGACTTCCGATCTTGCGCAAAAACTTAGAAAATTTGGAGATAATAATAAGTCATTTCCCGCTTTCAATATTAAGCCGTTATATCGTATAACAGACATTGAGCAGGCTGAAGCGTTTAAAAAAATGACAGAAGATCCTTCAAAGGGTCAGCTTGATGTCGTCAAAAGATGGTGCATACATAACAATTGGATAAAAAGCCTTGAAAACATAGATAATTCCATTCGAACTATCAGCGGGCGGTTATTGGATGCGCTTAAGCGGCACGGCGGAGATGACGACACGCAGATTGTAATGCGTCTGATTCAGGCCGTGTTGGCGTTGAATGGCGGATTTCGCGCGGCCTTGGAAACATATATACTGTCGACGTTTGAAAAAGCGATAAACAGAAAAACTTTGCTCCAGATTTTGTTCCATAGCGGCAATGTCAAAAAAAATGCATCTGATGATATGGGAAATAACTTATCCCTGATCTTTGATTTGGATGAGTGGCAAAGTTACGGGAGCTATCCCGTTGCGAGCGAAGAAACGACCAGATTAATCAATAGTGTGCTGGTGTGTGATAACGATGTCAAAGGCACTTTTGATGATGGAAAGTTGCGTGATGCGTTCGGTATCTCATACGAAATGGACAGCGAGTCAGAACCAATGCCGGAAGTAAAGCTCCCACATCTTGGTACTGTCAAGCTTCGAGCTATGTACAAAGGGCAGCCTTGCCAAAAGCGCTACGGGAATTTCGACGGCGCGTCGTATCCCATAGCAAGGAATAGCCGTGCTGAGGTCAAAAGAGCATTGGAATGGATTTCGAAAGAAGAGCATCAGGGTACGATGTGGACGCGCGCCGACAAAGACGAAATAGTGTTTGTCTACCCGTCGGAATTGCCTGAAATACCTCTACGATTTGCTTCTATGTTCAGTTCGGTACCGGGCGCGGAAAGTAAGAAAGCGGAGGTGCGTTTCGAAAAAATTGCCGAGGATTTTATACGGGCGTTTGAGGGGCTAACACCTAAAGAGAGGCCAGAATACATACGGATTTTTTCCGTCCGCAAGATGGACAGAGCGCGCTCCAAAGTCGTATTTACCCGTAACCTCACGCCGGAATGGTACATCGAAGCCGCCCTGGCGTGGCAGAAAGGTTGTGGAAATGTTCCTTCCATTGATTTTGTTGATGCGGCTATTCCATTCCCACTGGATATTGCGCGAATAGTGAACACCGTCTGGAAGCAGGATGGAGGAGGGGCTGATGGTAAGACTGCCGTCAAATGCATGCAGTTTTATCAAGGGATGGAGCTTTTGCTTGATGATCCGGTGATGCCGGCGAGCAAACAGGCGGTACGGAATTATATGCGGGTATTGCTGCGTAATGCCCAAGATCTTGCCAGCTTTGCCGGACACAAGAGTTACAAAGGGAAAAATATAACTACAGCAAATGCAAATGTCGCCGAAGCCGTGGCAGTCTTTGGGTTGCTTTTGTACAAATGTGGGTATCAGAAGGAGAATTATATGAAATGTGCAGCCTATGTTGTAGGACAAATGCTTAAGGCCTCAGACGAATTGCATGCACTATACTGTAATGTTGTACGAAGTGGAGATATCCCTCCGCAGCTTGTCGGCAATTCCATGTTTGTCATCGCCTCTGAGGTCCCAGATAAAGCGTTGGCGCAGTTGTCTTTACGGGTGAAGCCCTATATTTCCTGGGCTAAACAATACAGAACAAAAGGCATTGAGAAAACAGGCGCAGAAAGCTGGAGAGCAGGATGGTATCTTAAACAGCTTGAAGCGTCGGCCGGAGCATTACGCAATAATCTATCTGAAACAGTGCGTTTTAATGATTTTGACAAGGCGCAAATGTTTCTCGGATACTTGGCCGCATTTCCGAAACATGAGAAGTCTGACATACACGACAGCAGTTATGAAGGAGAAGAACAACGATGAGCGATATCAAACGTGCCACAGCAATCGTGTCCGGCTAAGCAGCCATGTCTAACAGGCTAAGGTAACAAGAGTTTTCATTTTTTCGACTTCGCGGATTGAGGAGTTCTTCCAAAGACTCTGCTCCGAAGAGGTTACAG
>JAITHT010000051.1 GCA_031279825.1 Desulfovibrio sp.
GCCCCGACCCCGCCCTGAAGGGCGGGGTTTCTTTCCGGGGCGGAAGCTTGGGAGGGGCTGGGACCCCTCCCAAGCGCAAGACGCGAAGCCCTGAAGGGCTTCGCTACCTCATTTGGATACACTCGTTGCGTCTGTTTCTCTCCTGAAAAGCCTTGTCCGTCCCCATGAAAACATTCTACGCCGTGACGGCGACGTTATCAATCAGTCGGGTTTTGCCGATACAGGCGGCAAGCGCGATTAGCGCGGGACCGGCAAGATTGCGCAGGGGCCGCATAGAGACCGGATGGACTATTTCGATGTAGTCGATGGCGATCAGGGGCTCTGTCGTCAGCTCGGTTTTAATAACGGTCCTGAGGATGGCGCTGTCCCGTTCGCCGTCGGCGACGGCCTGTTCGGCAAGACGCAGGGAGCGGCTCAGCGCCAGGGCCGCCTTGCGTTCTTCAGGCCGCAGATAGATGTTGCGGGAGCTTTTAGCCAACCCGTCCTGTTCTCGGACGATGGGGCAGGCGACGATTTCTGTGGGAATATTCAAATCCTGCGTCATCCTCCGGATGACGGCCAGTTGTTGGGCGTCTTTCCGGCCGAAGTAGGCCTTATCCGGAGCGATGATATTGAACAGTTTACATACTACCGTGCACACACCCGCAAAATGCGCGGGCCGGCTTTTGCCGCATAGTCCTTCGGTAAGTCCATTTACGGTAATTGTTGTATGGAATTCATGTGGATACATGATGTCTGACCGCGGATGAAAAATAAGGTGGACCCCAGCGCCTTCGCAACACAGGACATCCCGTTCCATATCCCGCGGATACCGTTCAAGGTCTTCATGTGGACCGAACTGCAGGGGGTTGACGAAAATACTGACGACGACGCGGTCATTTTCTCCAGCGGCCCGTTGCATCAGACTTTGATGTCCTTCATGCAGATAACCCATGGTGGGCACCAGCCCGATGGACATCCTCTCTTTTTTCCAGACGGCGACGGCGGCGCGAATCTCAGGCACTGTACCGAGTATCGGTATCACAATCTGTCCTTTTGCTCTTTGCGGGTCGTACTACGGCATTTTCAGCTGAAACATTCGTGCCGCCAAAGAACCGAGGGCGGGCTTCGCCGACTGTTAAACGAGCGGGGCATTTGCAACGTGAAAATGCCCGTCAATCGGCAGTGTAAGCGCTGACTCGCGCGCGACGCACAGGCGAAACGTGTGTTCGCCGTAAAGGACGAGCGCGACGTTTCAAAGTTAATCCGCTCTCTTTGAAGCGTTAGTTACTATAGTTGGCGGCGGAATAGTTTTTCATGCGGTTCAATACGATTTCCACATAACGTCGGGTTTCCGCATAGGGCATTTCCGTCGTCAGAGCGGCATAGACCTGTTCCGGCGTCAGGGCATTAATGCGGTCAAGCGCTGTTTCCGGATCCGGATCAAAAAAGCGGAGCACCGCGTTGGGGCCGCCGTTATAGGCGGCAATGATGCAAAGCTGGCGGGAGGCGGTATTGTTGACTTTGGCGAAATAGCGGCGCCCCAGGAGGTGCAGATAGACGGCGCCGTATTTGATATTATATTGGGGAGAGAAGAGGGTTTCCATGCTGGGCGTGCCGTGCGTACCCATAAGATAACGGTAGACTTCGTTGCCCGCCGTATCCGGGACTATCTGCATAAGCCCCACAGCCTGGCTGGAGCTGACGGCAAGCGGGTTGAAATTGCTTTCAGTGTGCATGATGGCAAGCATCAGAGAGGCGGCAAGATTGTATTGTTCCGCGTACAGGCTGACATAGTCATGGTATTTGTCCGGATTTGACCCGTAATGGGCTCCGGGGACGGGTGTGCCCAGACCCAGCAGGAGGCGTTGCCGATTCGCCGCGTGACTGTCTTCAGCAAAATCGCACGTCATGGCTGTTTTTTGGGGAAAATCCCTGTTTCTCCATGCCCAGCGAACGGGAGTTCCTTCATGATCCAGGGATTCACCGTATAATAACGAGGGCAGGCGGTCTTTTGAGGCGTTAGGCGGTGTGAATAAAGTAACGTCAATGGGATCAAGGGACGGCGCCGGCGGTAGATTTACGGCCTGGCGCAAGGGGCTTATAAAGACGCTGCCGTCAATTGTTTCAATACTGACGCGTCCTTTGGAAAAATGCACGATGCCTTTTTTCCCCTGTTTTTGTGAGGGGGACATTGCCGCCGGACGCTGGGCGTTCACATCCGGTCCGTGCTCGTTGGAGAAAAAAACTATTCTGGAAGAAGACTCGGCGGAGTAGACAGGCATGGAGCCAGTCGTCCGGACGGAAGCGTTCCGACCGGGGAAAAAAGGATCGCCGTCTTCAAGATGGCTCCGCGGGTTTTCGTTGATTACGGCAAAATTGGCGGGCAGACAGACGTAAGGACCATACGGTCCGGTAGGGGGGCGGGTCAGATGGGCCAGAGTGGCGCCGGCGGCAAGGGCGGCGGCGACGCATAATGCCAGCGTGGCGCCGAGCAACAGAGCCGTATATGCGCCGAAGGGCGAGTCCTTCAGGATGCCGTCCCAGGAAACGACTCTTTTGTCAATATTTTGGCGATAAACATTTCTCAAGGCGCGTAAAAGGGGCCGTATTGTTTCAATACGGAAAAGGATCTTACGGAAAAGAATCTTGAGAGTCATACGTGTATTATTGTGGCACTGCATGGATATAGTATGAGTTTTCAGGTAGTGTCCGCACGCCTCCTCCTCCGGGGTGGCGGTTCGTTGCCGGGCGGAAACTCGCGCCGTCAGTGAGGCTCAGGATATGCGCCTTACACGTCCATTGAGTTCCAACTGAGTTAATAATGCAAACCCCGCGCCAAGGTCAATGCGCGCCGCATCGGGAGCGGTCGTTGATGCGACGGCATTTCCACCTCCGGCTGTAGCCGGTTCATTTCCCGGGACCGTACAATCGCGCAATGAAGAAACGCCTTAATAAATTGGCGACGTGAGGCGTTATTGGCGCGATAGCTCGTTATGCCCGATATTCATGTGGAAGTCATTTCATAATTCACTATCCGAATGAGGTAGCGAAGCCCTTCAGGGCGGGGTCGGGGCTATATGGCCTTGCGGCCGGGGTTTCAGACCACAAAGGAAGTTCCTATGCAATGACTTCTGACGCCGGACGAAAGTCCGGCGCGCCGCCACAAGCGGCGTGAGCAAGCCGAAAACCGCGTTTTTCGGCGAAGCGATCCTCATACATAGGCCATTGGCCTATGTATGAAATTACTTGTCGTTATGATTTGACCTGAGTGCCCCTTCGGGTTAAGTTGTCGGAGATATAGCCGATACTCTTTTGTCGTCTCAATATCCGGGGCATGCTCCGTATGAAGAACGGCCGGCGTCTGTAGGCAGGGTAATTGCCGTATGTATCGCATGCGTCACGAAAGGCCCCTTGGTTAAGGAAAGAGAGATGAAACCTGTTCATCTGAGTATGCCGCCGCCGGGAAAAGAGGCTAAAGTCGCTCCGGAGCCCGGACGCCCCTTGGCCTTGGCCTTTGCGCCGATGGATATGCGCTTTGAACGGGGAGGCCGTAATCTGTATATTGACGCGCCTGACGGCGCGCAGCTTGTTATCGTTGATTATTTCGCTTTTCCGGAATTGCCCGCCTTCTATACCGAGGATGGCAGGCTTGTTTCCGGAGTTGACTTCCTGATGGTTATGAATCCGATTATGGATCTTACCATTGCCGAATCTTTCCCCGCGTCCGCCGGCAAATCCCCTCCGATTTTCAATGTGCCTGGAGAACCTTGGGATGAGAGCTTTTATCATTTGGCTACGGAAGATAACGATGCGAGATATCATGCCGAATGGGCGGGCCTGTCCGGAATTTCCGCCGCTCCTGACGCCGGGGCGGCTGTCGGCGGCCGTGGAGGCACCCATTACTGGCTTGGCGGAGACGCGCTTCAAGGGCAATCGTTTATTCAAAATATCGCGGGATCGATCACCGTGACGCTGATTGCGCCCTCCGGGGCGACGGCGGAATCTTTTTTTATCTATGCGAGCATGCAGGGCGGCGATTTTTCTTTTCCCGGCGCGGGTGAGGCTAAGGGCAATAACGGCCTTTTTCAGGATGGCGTCATGGGGAGGGCCAGCATCGTGCAGCGCAGCGCTTTGGAAGGGGATTCTCTGACGCTTGCGGCGGAGGCTTTTTCTTCTTTCGAATCGTATTACGGCGGGTGGCTGCTTATGAGTTTTCCCTCCATGCGGGTGGAGGGAATAGAGATTCTGATGAACGCTCCCAGCGGTCAGTCCGTGGTGGATTTACAGGAATATTTCAGCCATCCCGTTTTTAATGACGTGCCGATTGCCTGGTTATATGATGAAGAGCATAAAGTGCCCAGCGATCTGGCTGATTTTATTGATGACGGCTTTGATTTATTTGATTTTCTTGATGTGGTGGCAGAGCGGGAAACACTGCTCCCGCTTGCCGACGATCCGGTTGCGGAAAGCTTGCTTCCTCATGTGGAAGATATCGTGCTGGTTCACGCGGAGAGCCATGACGCCATTAAACTGCGCGATGACTGGACTTTGCCGGAAAAAATAGAAGATACTTCGTATAGTCCCTTTACTTTTGACGAGCAGACCATGCCCCTTCACGAGAGCAATTTTTCTGAAAATGAGGGAGAAGGCTGAATCAGCTGTTCCCACCGTCTTTGCAATACTTTTACATCCTGTGATCCCCTTGTTCATGCCGGCATTTTTCTGTTCGCGGTAACGGTCGGCAAGTCCGCGGATTATACGCGTGTTTTTGTCAAAGTCGATATGGGGCCATTTCACGTAATGCCTCATCTCGCGTTTTTCCGCGGCAACGCGGAGGGGTCTCCCGTGAGTTGACAAAGCGCGGCCTTTTTGCGTAAGCGGTAAATTCTCAAGGGGTCAGTTATGCGTGACAGCATGTGTGCCGTCCTGCGCGCCGCCTGCGCCGGGCGAGCCATATCCGAGAGTGAGGCGGAACGACTTCTTTCCCTGCTCCCGGGCGTATTGACGGATATTGTGGCCGTGGCGGGCGCCGCGCGCGTGGCGGGCGGCACGCGGGCATTTACCTGCGGCATCATTAACGCCAAATCCGGACGATGCGGCGAAGATTGCGCCTTTTGCGCTCAATCTCGCCACCATGATGCCGCCGCGCCCGTCTATCCGCTGGTTGATGAGGAGACTTTGCTTGAACGCGCGGAACAGCTTGCGCAATCCGGCGTCACGTATATGGGTATAGTCACCGGCGGCGTCGGCCCGGCCGCGCGGGATTTTGAACGGATCTGCCGGGCGGCGCGGCGGATCGCGCGGGAGGTCGGCATCAAGCTTTGCGCCTCCCTCGGCCTGCTTGAGGAAGGGCAGGCGCTTGCTCTCAAACATGCCGGGTTCACCAGTTATCACCATAACCTGGAATGTGCCCGCAGTTATTACAGCCGTATTTGCACCACCCATTCGTACGAGCGGCGGAGAGAGACCGTGCAACAGGCCCGGGATGCCGGACTCAGAACGTGTACCGGGGGCATCTTCGGCTTGGGGGAGAGTTGGCGGCAACGTCTGGAACTTTCCGCCGATCTGCGGACACTGAATGTGGATTCCATTCCCGTCAATTTTCTGACTCCCATAGCCGGCACTCCTCTGGAACACGCGCCCGGCCTCCATGCCGGGGAGGCGTTGGCCCTTATCGCATTGCTCCGGCTTATGCATCCGGGTAAGGATATCCTCATCTGCGGCGGCCGCACCCGTACCCTGGGAGAGTGGGAAAACAGTCTGTTTTTTGCCGGAGCCAACGGATTGATGGTCGGCGACTATCTTACGTTGAAAGGCAACGCCCTCGCCGATGACATGCGCATGCTGCGCACCCTTGGATTGGCGCGGGATGTCTGATCCGGATATCCTCTGCGTTGTCGGCACGGATACCGATGTCGGCAAAACGGTCGTCACCGCGGCTCTGACCAGGGCAGCCCGCCGTCTCGGCCTGCGTCCCCTTGCGCTCAAAGCCGTTCAGACCGGATGCGGGCGTGACGCTGCCGGTCATTTGCGCGCGCCGGATTGCGCCGTATACCGCGATGCCTGTCCCGAGGCGGAACACGCCGCGTTGATCCTGCTTGAAGACGCCTGCTCGCCGCATTTGGCCGCCGGGCGTGAAGGCGTGCGCTTGTCGGCCGGCGCCATCGCCGGAAAAATCGCGGATATGGCGCGTTCTTTGACTACCGGGCCGCTGATCATTGAGGGCGCCGGCGGCCTGTTGACTCCCCTGAACGATACGGAAACCCTGCTGGACGCCTTTGCTCCGCTGCATGCCTCTTTCGTGCTGGTGGCCGCCAACAGGCTGGGTATGCTCAATCATGTTTTTCTGTCCGCGGAATGTTTGCGCGCGCGCGGTCTGCGTCTTCTCGGCCTTGTCCCGACCATGCCGGAACCGGAGGAATCCGCTTTGGAACGGCGGATTCTGGCCGATAATATCGGGATTGTTTCCCGCATGGGAGGATTGCCCTGTTTAGCGGTCTTGCCGTTCATCAGAGAACTGCGCGACCCCGATCCGGCAGTCCGTTTTCAGGGATGGGAACTGGCATCGGCAATATTTTTGAATCGCTTGGCGGCGGAGAAAAAAGAGGGTCCTTGCCTGTTGCCGTCTTTGGCCGGAAAAGAGATTCCCGCGCACTCCGCCACACCTGTGCCGAATGACTCCCGGCCTGGATTCTTGACTCCTCTTTGCACGGAAAGAGAGGTTGCCGGGCGGAAAGTCCCTTTGTCATTCTCTCGCGATGCGGCGGCTGACGCGCTGCTCCATTTTGATCGAGAGCACATTTGGCATCCTTACACCTCGGCCGTCGCGCCGTTACGGGCGCGGGAGGCGGTGAGCGTCAAGGGATCGCGCATTTATCTGCGGGGAGGCGATGTCTTGATTGACGGCATGGCATCGTGGTGGTGCGCCGTGCACGGATACAGGCATCCGGCCTTGATGCGGGCTTTGCGTGAACAGGCGGGGCATCTGCCTCATGTCATGTTCGGCGGTCTGACCCACGAGGCCGCGGTCAGCCTGGCGCGCAAGTTGTTGTCGATCGCGCCGTCGGGTATGGATCGGGTTTTTTTTTCCGACTCCGGTTCCGTGGCTGTGGAGGTGGCTGTGAAAATGGCCGTTCAGTATCAGAGGGCGAACGGACATCCGGAGCGCTGCAAATTAATGACGGTCCGGGGCGGCTATCATGGAGATACGCTCGGGGCCATGAGCGTATGCGATCCGGAAAACGGCATGCACGCGGATTTTCGCGGCATCTTGCCGCGGCAGGTGTTCGCTCCCCGTCCTTCCTGCCGCTTTGACGCGGACTATGCCCCCGCCCCGGCCGCCGTCTTTGAGCGCCTGTTGCGTCGGCACGCCGCGAAAGTGGCCGCCGTGATCCTCGAGCCTGTTCTTCAGGGGGCGGGCGGCATGTGGATGTACCATCCGGACTATCTGCGCCGTGTCGGCGAACTGTGCCGGGAGACGGGATGCCTGTTGATCGCGGATGAAATAGCCACGGGTTTCGGCCGTACGGGCAAGATGTTCGCCTGCGAGTGGGCGGGGGTAACTCCGGACATTCTCTGTCTGGGCAAGGCGCTGACCGGCGGCGTCATGAGTCTTGCCGCCACGCTGGCAACGAAAGAGGTGGCCGAGGGCATTTCGCGGGACGGTCGGGCTTTGATGCACGGGCCGACCTTTATGGCCAACGCTCTGGCCTGCGCTGTCGCCTCGGCCAGCCTTGATTTGCTTTTATCGCGTGAGTGGGGGGAGGATGTGGCGCGCATAGCAAGGGCCTTGCGGCGCGGGCTTGAGCCGTGCGGAGAGTTGCCGGATGTGGCGGACGCGCGGGTGCTGGGGGCTGTCGGCGTATTGGAAATGCGCCGTCCGGTAGCGGTGGAAAAACTCCAGGACTACTTCGTCCGGCGCGGGGTATGGTTGCGGCCCTTCGGCCGTCTGATTTACGTCATGCCGCCCTATGTCATGGAGGACGATGATCTTGAACGGCTCACCCATGCCATGCGCGGCGCGGTGGAGGAGCGGGCGTGGGAATAACCTCGGGGGCCCTGCTCCGGTGCGGCGTGATGCGGCGTCCGGCTTTATGTAATCGGGGTATGTTATGGACTCCCACGTTTTTCGTCTCATGGCCGCTGAATTGATCCGCTTGTTGCACGGCGCCAGAGTGGAAAAAAGCCACGGCCCCCTGCCGGACGTGTATGTTTTTACGCTGTTCGCCCATAAGAAGAAACGTCATCTGCTGCTGCGTTGCGGGCGGCGGTCCCCCCTGCTGTTCATCAGCGTCTGCCGTCCGCCCAATCCGGCGCAGCCCTCGGCCCGAGTCATGCGTTTACGCAAATACTGCGCGGGCAGACGCCTGGGACGGGGCATCGCCGATTTCATTTCCCGCCGCGTGGCTTTTCCCATAGCTTCGGGAAGTATGTCGGAGACAGGCTTTTTCGAGAATTTTTCACCGGACGCGTCGCCGGAAGCTTGTTTTCAGCGGGAGGACAGCGCTATTTGGCTGATGCTGGATTTATTGAGCGGGCCTGATATCGTTCGGACGCTTCCCCAGGGGTTTGGAAGCGAGCCGCCTTGGCCGGAACCGTCCCTTGCGGATGTTTTGTGCCGTCGTCCCTGGAACAGAAACGAAACGCAGGGCCTTTGGCGGGAATATGCCGTGCTCACGCCGGCTTTGCGGGAAAGTCTGGCCGGGCTGGATGCTATGGAAGGGCGCGCTTTGTTGGCGGACCTTGAGAGTGGCGGCGGGGAACTTTTTCTATATGCCGATGCTTCCGGCCGTCCGCGCGCGTATTCAGCCTGGCCCCTGCCTGAGAGCGTACTCGCGAGGCGGGCGCTGGAACCTTGGAAGGATGGCGCCGGCAAGGGCTGCGGGCACGATTCCCTTTTCGGCGCGCGTGGTGACGATGATCGGCTGAGGGAGTTCCCTGCGCTTGCCGGCATCGCCCGCGTTGATGAGGCGTGCTTTTTGTCGGCCTACGGCAGCCTGACGGAGAAACAGGAAGGCGAAGCGCGGCGGCGTGAGCAAAAACGGGTTGCCGGACTCCTGGATAAGCTGGATCAGGAGGAAGAGCGCTTGAGGAAAATGCTGGAGTTGCGCCGGGACGCCTGCCTGTTGCAGGGGGTATTGTGGCGATATCCCGCTTCCACCCGCCTTAGCGAGGTTCCTGTGGACGCGCACGACGGGGAGAGGCGGATCGTTGTCATGAATCCCTTGTTGAGTCTGCGCGATAATATGGCCCGTATGTTTCGCGATTCGGCGCGTGGGAGCAGAGGGCTTGAACATGTGCGGCGGCGGCGTGGAGAGATAATGGCGTTACAGGAGGATCCGTCGGGAGGAAGGCGGATGGCCGTATTCGGTCTTGAGGCTTGTAACGCGCTTTCGGGCGAGCCTGGAGGCGGAAGGGGGAAGGTGGAACGCGCCGGTGGATCACAATCCGTTCCCGGCATCGCTACGGAAGCGAAACGACGCAATGTGCGTAAAGATTCCGGACACAGGGGCATGGCGAATGTGGCCCGCTTTGTTTCGTCAGACGGCTTTATCCTGTTGCGGGGCAAAAACGCCGAGGGCAATCAGGCTTTGCTGCAATTAGGGCAACCATATGATTTTTGGATGCACTCCCAGGAGGGTCCGAGCGCGCATCTGATTGTCAGACGTCCGCATCCCGCCGCGGAGATCCCGGAGACGACCCTCATGGAGGCGGCGGCCATGGTGGGGAAAAGAAGCCGGCAGCGGCATGACGCCGAGGCGTATGTCATGGTGGCCCTGTTGCGGCATGTGCATGCCGTAAAAGGGGCTGAGCCGGGGAGGGTCAGAGTGGATGCCGTGTTGCGCGTCCTTACTGTCCCCCTTGACGGCGTCGTTGCAAAATTTCTATAGCTTGGCGGAGCATGGCAAGCATGAAACGTTCTATTGCCGGGAAATGATAGTGACGGAAGAACGCGCAAAGAAGCCCGCGGCGCGTATAGCCTTGATGCTGCCGCGTTTTTCCCGCTACGGCGGGGTGGAGCAATACGGCTATGCCCTGGCGGAAGTCCTGGTCAAGCGAGGGCATGCTGTGGATTTTCTCTGCGCCCGGCAGGAGGCGGAGGCTCCCTCCGGAGTTCATGTCATCGCCGTTGGTCGCCCCTTCGGACCGAAAGCGGGCAAGCTCTTGTGGTTTATCGCCCGGGTCGAAATGCTGCGCCGGAAGGGAAATTACGATCTCAGCGTCAGTCTGGGCAAGACATGGAATCAGGATGTCGTCAGGGTCGGCGGCGGTCCTCTACCGGATTTCTGGGAACGTTCCGAGAGGGCGGTTGCTCCCGGCCTGCCCCGCCGGCTCAAACGCCTCTTGCGTTGCCTTTCGCCCGCCAACAGGCTGACGCTTCTCGCGGAACGGCGTCAGTTTTCTCCCGGCCGCCGTGTCGTGGCGGTTTCTCATATGGTGCGGGATGATATATTGCGCCGCCACAAGGGCATGCCCGCGGAGCATGTGGAGGTCATTTACAACCGGCCGGACTTGGAGCGTTTCCTTGTACCTTCGGCGGAGCGACGCGAAAGGTGTCGCCGGGATCTTGCCGGGCGTTTCAGTATTGTTTTGTCGGAACAGGCGGAAGCGGCAGAGCGGGAAGCACCCGTCTTCGTGGGTACGGCCTCCACCAACTTTCTCCTTAAGGGGCTTGGGCCTCTTATAGAAGCTCTGTCTTTGCTACCGGTTCTTCCTCATCTTTTCGTTGCCGGAGGGCGTCATGCCGCAAGCTATGCGACTGAAGCCGACAGACTCGGCCTTGCCGGACACGTCCATTTTTGCGGTAAGGTGGACGATATGCCCTCTTTTTACAATGCCTTGGATATATTCGTGCTGCCGACATTCTATGACGCCTGCTCCAATGCCGTGCTGGAAGCTCTGGCTTCAGGTTGCCGGGTGCTGACCTCTTCCGCGAACGGCGCCGCCTTTTTTCTCAATCCGGCTTCCATCCTTGCTGATCCGGGCGATGCGGCGGTTATGGCGGGGCAAATGATCTCGATCCTGCAAGGGGCGCCGCCCCCGCCTTTTGTGTGGCCGAAGGATATCGCCTCGGGAGTGGAGGCTTTTGCGGAAAGAATCGACGCGATGATTGCCGCGCGCCGCCACTTCTTTCACGTTTAGAGCATATATGGCCCCACCCTGTGGTCAAGGGAATAGTAATGTCTGAGAAATGTGTTCAGAATTTGGACCGGCGTTTACCGCCATGCTCTGGATGTGCAGTCCCGGAGTGAACCGGTTTGGATAGATAGTAAATCTTTTCGGATAGAGAGTATGTCGCGTCTTGTCAGTATCCTTTGGTTCGCGCTTCCCCTATGGAGTATTTCCAAATCGCGCAGCGCTTCTACATATGGGCCGTCAATAAGCAGGTCGGCTTGCTCCAGCAGAGCGTTAACGGAGTCATGCTCTTTCGCCCTGCCGTGCAGTTGCTCAAGTGTATACCCTG
Organism: Desulfovibrio sp.; assembly: GCA_031279825.1. Classification (GTDB taxonomy): domain Bacteria; phylum Desulfobacterota; class Desulfovibrionia; order Desulfovibrionales; family Desulfovibrionaceae; genus Frigididesulfovibrio. The sequence goes on from JAITHT010000051.1 coordinate 11,447, forward strand.
TATACACGACAACCGTTTTGTCGAGAGCGCGGACACGGCTTCCCAGGTCAGCCAGAATCGCTGCCTGCAAAAAAGGCTCGCCTCCGGAAAAGGTGACTCCTGCGAGCAGCGGATTCTCCTGAATTTGCGCCAGCAGCTTTTCCGTACTGACCGTGTGTCCGCCGCATGGGTCATGCGTTTCCGGATTATGGCATCCGGGACAGTGGTGCGGGCAGCCTTGCGTAAACACGGTGAAGCGCAGACCCGGCCCGTCAACTACAGACTCTTCGACAATGCCGTTGACGCGCAGTTCAGACACCGTGTCTGACCCGGTCGCGTTCTTCGGCACGCTTGGCGTTGTTGAAACGGTCGAGCGTGCCCACAAGGTATCCGGTAATCCTCCTGGTGCGTTCAAAGCCCTGTCCCTGACCGATCATCTCCATTTGGGGGGCCGCATGCGTTCTTTTCCTGCCGTGTTGCGTATCAAGCAGCATCCTTCCTCTCCTGTACGTAAATGTGAAATTGCTCTTGTTATCTCTGAAACGGAACGTCGTGAAATTTCTTTTTCAGTTCCCGCAGGGCATCGACGCTTATGCCTTCGCCTTCCCGCCGTCCGCAACGCGGGCAGACATCGCCTATGGTGCCGACATACCCGCAAATCGGATCACGATCCAGAGGATGGTTGACGGAGCCGTACCCGACGCCTTGCTCATGCATATAACGAATAACGGACTCAAAGGCTTGGGGGTTTTTACCGGTGTCTCCGTCAAGTTCCACATAGGTTATATGCCCTGCGTTGGTCATGGCGTGGTATGGCGCTTCCAGCCGGATTTTGCGAAAGGCCGGAATCGGGAAATTCACAGGCACATGGAAGGAATTGGTGTAGTATTCCTTATCCGTAATGCCTTCGAGCGTGCCGTATCTCTGGCGGTCCATAGCCGTGAAGCGCCCGGACAGGCCTTCCGCCGGGGTTGCGATAAGCGAGAAGTTCAAGCCCGTTTCTGCGGATTTTTCATCGCACCGCTTCCGCATGTGCCCTATGATCCTTAATCCCAGTTCCTGGGCTTCGGCGGATTCTCCATGGTGTTTGCCGCCAAGCGCCTTCAGTGTCTCGGCAAGGCCGATGAAGCCCACGGTCAATGTACCGTGTTTGAGTACTTCCTCAATGGAGTCCTTCCAATCCAGGCTTTTTGAATCCAGCCAGATGCCCTCGCCCATCAGGAAGGGGTAGTTATAGACCTTTTTGGAACCCTGGATTTTAAAGCGGTGCAACAATTGGCGGAAGACCAGATCAATACGTTCGTCAAGCAAGGTGAAGAAAGAGGCGATGTCTCCCTTAGCCTCAATGCCGAGACGAGGCAGGTTGACGGTGGTGAAGCTCAGGTTGCCGCGTCCGCAAGTAACCTGGCGTTCAGGATCATGCACGTTTCCGATAACGCGGGTGCGGCAGCCCATATAGGCGACTTCGGAATTATAGTCACCCGCGCGGTAATATTGCGCATTGAAGGGGGCGTCCAAAAAACTGAAATTCGGAAACAGGCGTTTGGCCGATGTTTCCATGGCCAGCTTGAACAGGTCGTAATTGGGGTCTTCCGGATTGAAGCTGACGCCGGATTTTACCTTGAAGATCTGCACCGGGAAAATGGAGGTTTCCCCGCTGCCCAGTCCGGCCTTGGTTGCCAGAAGAAGGTTTTTGACTACCATGCGCCCTTCGGGCGAAGTGTCCGTGCCATAGTTGATGGAACTGAACGGCACCTGCGCTCCGGCTCTGGAATTCATGGTGTTAAGGTTATGGATAAAGGCTTCCATGGCCTGATAGGTACGTCTGTCCGTGGCGCCGGTCGCCTTCAGCGCGGCATGGGCGTGCGCTTTGGCGATGAGCGGTTTCAAATCGTCGTCGGCGGCGAGCAACTCTTTTTCGTAAGCGTCCAGGGTTCCGAGGCCGGGTTTGCTCCTAACTTTGGACTGAATCCCGGCTGCCAACTCCGCCGCGCCCGTTTCGTCCAAATCGTTTTTGACCTGTATATACGACGCCAGGGCGGAGGCGTATTCCTTACGGAACGTTTTAGCGACTCCCCGCGCCATTGCGTAGTCAAAATGAGGCACACTCTGGCCGCCGTGCATTTCATTCTGGTTAGCCTGGATGGCTATGCAGCCGAGGGCCGAATAGCTTTCTATGGAGTTCGGCTCCCGAAGATGTCCGTGTCCCGTGGAAAAACCATTTTGAAAAAGCTGAATCAGATCGATTTGGCAGCAGGTTTCCGTAAGCATGTAAAAATCTTTGTCATGGATGTGTATGTCGCCGTTGCTATGCGCGGCTGAAGCGTCTTTGGGAAGAATATAGTTATCTATAAAAAATTTCGAACCCTCCGAACCATATTTGAGCATGGTCCCCATGGCGGTATCGCCGTCAATGTTGGCGTTTTCTCTTTTGATGTCCTCTTCCACGGCCGCCGACCACGTCAGCTTTTTGTAGATGTCCATCAAATACGTTTCGGCGTTGCGGATTTTATTGTGCTCCGCGCGATAGAGAATATAGGCCTTGGCTGTTTTGGCGTAGCCGAAGCGAATAAGCGCCTCTTCGACGACGTCTTGAATTTCTTCAACATGTTCAAGACCACGTTCGTTCAACTGTTTACAGACTTTTTCGGTGACGAAAAGCAGATCTGTCGGCGTCATTTCTTCATCGCCCACAGCCTTGTTCGCTTTGGAAACGGCGTTGAGTATCTTGGTGGAGTCAAACGAAAGGGTTTTCCCGTCTCTTTTTATGACCTGCTTGGGCATATATGCTTCTCGAAATGGAAAAGCTCGACTCTCTTTTCCCGGGCTGTGAGCCAAAAAAATCCTCCGACCTGAACGGACGGAGGAGGAAACGCGTTTATCCCCGCAAGAACCATCCGGCAAAGGCCCGTCACCGGCGGTTCGTCCTCAAGACGATACTGAAGCAGGTCTTCCGGCTCATCGAACCTTTTTTCGGTCTTCCCACCTGACGCGGCAGTGACGCACAAGGAAAAAAGGCTATTTCGATTCACGGCGGCGGGTCCGCTCCCGACTTAAACGGGATTCCCTATTAAGCCCCTCAGGGCACATCAGTTTTTTTAAAGAATGTCTTAAGAAAGGGGCTTTGTCAATCCCCCGTAAAGACAGAGCCGGCAAAGCAGAAAAAATTAAAAATATTTTTTTGCGGTATTTTTCAAACTCCCTTTGCCGAAACTGTGTGGCCCGCACGGAATTGAGCCGGTAGCCTACGGAAATAATGACGTCCAGGTTGCAGAAGTCCATATTGTGCGGGAAACTCTACGCCCACCTTTGTTTTGAACTATTCTGGACACTACCTGTCTGTAAATTTTGACTTTTTCATCAGAACTTCCTTTGTGGTCTGAAACACCGGCCTTCATGCCGGATATAGCCCCGACCCCGCCCTGAAGGGCGGGGTTTCTTTCCGGGGTGTTGCGATGGATAGCGCCGATTCGCGGCAAAGGACAATCCGCGCCTCAAGGGGATACAAGCGCTTTTACAGAGAGCGGCATCAATTATCGGTGGCCGGATCTCCGATGATGCGCCGCATGGCCGGATCGGACGGGACAGACGGATCAAGGAAGACAAGAGAGGCGCGGAAGGTGACGTCCTCAACCCATTGGGGGGGGCCGCCGGATTGCCGGCGTTTTCCCGGGGATAAAGACTGTTGAGGTGCTTGTAAAATTTCCAGGATATTGACCGCCCGGCCTTTGCCGTCCGGCCTCAGCCAGAGTACGCCGGGGGTTTCTTGCGCCAGGGAATGGGCAAAGGCAACTCCTTCTCCTCCACCCAGGATGCAGTCAAAAATTCCCTGAGCGCCGGGAAGGAATTTTTTTTCTCCGACAAGCCCCCAGGGACTCACGCCAAGCAGGAGCGCCGTCTTGCCCCGCAAGGCGCGCCCGGCGGCAAGCGCTTTATGTTCCTGTTCTCGCGTAGGGGCTTTCCCCGGCGCTGTTCCTTGAGGAAAAAACACAATACCGACTTTACCCAGCGCGGTATCAATGACGCGGCTGATCGTGTCTGTATTGACGATATGATAGCCGGGCGGAATTTTCCCTGCGCTTACCTTCATCCAGTTCGCGGCTTTGGGCGACAGCCAGCCCGCATCAATACGCAGGAGAGAATGGGCGAGCAGAGCGCGTCTGCCCTCTGCGGGAGGGGGGCTTGGGGGAACTGTGCCGCGCTCTTCATGGCCGTACGGCGAGTCGGCTAAAAATTCATAGGGGCCGGCGATGAACACCGTGTTTTTGCCGCGCCTTCTGTAGGCATCGAAAAAGCCGGCCCGCCGGGCCAAGCCGCCGTAAGTGGAATTTCCTCAGGTAGGGCAGGGGTGGAGTTCCCCATAGGTAGAGGCGTTGTATACAATGGTCAGCAACGCGTCTTTTTGAGAAAGCTCATCGGGCAAATCCAGGGTTTCGCCATCAAAATCGCCGTTTGCGGAAAAAGCGACTGTTGCCGACAGGCATACGGGCAACGCCGTCGCCATGGCTGACAGCAACGCGCACAACGCCAATTGTGCGATGTGCCTCCATGATGCGGGTGTATCCATATGCTTTGTAATCTTATGAATTGATATATTCCTTGAGTTCCTTGCCTGCGCGGAAAAAAGGCAATTTTTTCGGGGCTACATTCACAACGGTGCCGGTCTTGGGATTGCGGCCGGAGTAGCCTTGATAGTCCTTAATTTTAAAGCTGCCGAGGCCGCGGATTTCAACTCGTTGTTCCTTCAAGAGCGCCTGGCGGATACTGTCGAAGAATGTGTTGACGATAAGAGTGGATTCATCGGCGGAAATAGCGTTTTCTTCCGCCAAGGCTTGAATAAGTTCACTTTTATTCATAAATGTGCTCCATGTTCATCAGAACTTCCTTTGTGGTCTGGGACTCCTGCCGAAAGGCCATATAGCCCCGACCCCGCCCAGAAGGGCGGGGTTTCTTTCCGGGGCGGAAGCTTGGGAGGGGTTGGGACCCCACCCAAGCGCGAGACGCGAAGCCCTGAAGGGCTTCGCTACCTCATTTGGATGTACGCTCATCAACATTTCCTTTATTGTCTGAAAACTTCACGCATGGAGCATTTTCAAAGTGAAAAGGCTCTATACGTTCCCGGCGAAGCCGGAGGCTCTGGCCTGGATGCGGTTGATGACCAACATGACCGCGAAGGAGGTCACGAGCATGACCAGAGCGACGGCCGTCGCCTCGCCGTAGGCAAAGGACTCGAGCTTGCCCATGATCAGCAGAGGGGCTATTTCCGTCACGTACGGCATGTTGCCGGCAATGAACACCACGCTGCCGTATTCGCCGAGCCCTCTCGCAAAGGACAGGCCAAAGCCGGTCAGGACGGCGGGCATAAGCTCGGGCAGCACGATGCGACGAAAAATCCGCCGGCCCGAGGCCCCCAGCACGCGCCCCGCCTCTTCGTACTGGGGGTCAAGCTGCTCAAGGGCCGGCTGGGTCGTGCGCACCGCAAAGGGCAGGGTGATGAAGGTCAGGGCGATAACGATGCCCGCCGGAGCATAGGCTATGTGTATGCCGTACGGAGCGAACAAAGACCCTATCCAGCCCTTGCCGGAGTAAAGGGTTGTCAGGGCTATGCCGGCCACGGCCGTGGGCAGGGCGAAGGGCAGTTCAATGAGCCCTTCCATCAGGCGGCGGCCGGGAAAAGGACAACGCACCAGCACCCAGGCCAGAATAAGCCCGAAAACGCTGTTGATCAAAGCGGCGGCAAAGGCGCAGCCAAAGCTCACCCTGAATCCGGCCAGTATGCGGCTGTCCGTCACCGTCCGCCAGAATCCGTCCCAGCCGATGCGCGACGCCTCCAGCGCAAGGGCGGCCATGGGAATAAGCACCATCAGGCTGATAAAGCTCACGGTCATGCCCATGGTCATCCCGAAACCGGGCAGCACGCGTCCCGCTGCAAGCCTCTTTTGCATCCGTCAGTTCCTTTGTGGTTTGAGGGCGGACCGGGGCATCGTCACTTTGGGGATGTCCCGGATTTATCTGGCGTACAGCGAGTCAAAGATGCCGCCATCGGAGAAGTGGAGCTTTTGCACCGTTTCCCAGCCGCCGAACAGGGGGTCGTCTATACTGATAAGGGTGATATCCAGCTTGAATGTCGAGGCGAATTCCTTACGTATCTCCGGATTACCCGGCCTGTAATGATTTTTGCCGGCCAGGCGCTGCGCCTCGTCGGAATACAGATGCTTCAGATATTCCTCGGCCACGGCGCGCGTGCCGCGCTTGTCCACCACCTCGTCCACCACGGTCACCGGAGGTTCGGCCAGTACGCTCAGCGACGGCGCCACGATCTCGAACTCGTCCTTGCGTTCGGCTATGGCCAGGTAGGCCTCGTTCTCCCAGGCGAGCAGCACATCGCCCTGCCCGTTACGTACAAAGGTATTGGTGGAGCCGCGCGCTCCGGAATCCAACACCAGCACGTTGCGGAAGAGTTTGCCCATAAAATCCCGCACGGCCTTTACATCGCCCTTGAACGCCTTGTCGCCCCACGCCCAGGCCGCCAGGTAATTCCAGCGCGCCCCGCCCGATGTTTTGGGGTTGGGGGTGATGATGCCGACGCCCTCCTTGGCCAGATCCCCCCAATCCTTGAGTCCCTTGGGGTTGCCCTTGCGCACGAGAAAGACGATGGTCGAGGTGTATGGGGAACTGTTCCAGGGAAGCCTGGCCTGCCAGCCGGCCTTGATCAGCCCGGCCCGTTCGATTGCCGAAATATCCCAGGCCAGGGCCAGGGTGACCACATCCGCCCGGTTGCCTTCGATAACCGCCCTGGCCTGCGCGCCGGAGCCGGCGTGCGACTGCACGATGCTTACCTCCTCTCCTGTCTTGGCCTTCCAGTGTTGTTTGAACAGGGGGTTGTACCGCTCGTAGAATTCCCGCGTCGGATCGTAGGAGATATTGGAAATTTCGACGGCGGCGGCGCGATGGACACCCGGCCCGGCGAGGGGCAGGAACAGGAACAGGGTGAGGGCGAGAATGGCTTTTGTTTTCATGGTGCGACTCCTTTCGCTTGTGCGCGCCGGCAAGCGCGCTCGTTAGATCAGCAAAACGGCCTGACAGGCGTAGGCGCGTCCGTCGCCGTGCGCCTGTGGGACAGAACTTAAATATCATCAAATTGGTCGAAATAATAATATTTAAAATGCCAAGCAAAAGTCAAGCTTTTTCTTGAAAAATTTCCGTGGATTTTCTGAGGGAACGCGAGGGGAATATCCGTACAATCCGCTTTCGGCACAGGCTAGTTATTTTTGCAAGTAAACACTGATGACATGACACCAGGGATAAATACTTGCCTTATGCCGTTGACAGAGAGTAGAATACCGGCTAGCCTACAACGGCTTCAAACGCCGCAACGTTACTAATGGAGGAGTCATGACCAAGACAGAACTCGTTAAAGCTCTTAAGGAAAAAGCCGGACTTGCCACTCTGGTTCAGGCGGAAGCCGCTTATGACAGCCTGTTTGCCATTATCGGCGCGGCTTTGAAAAAAGGCGACGGTATCGCCGTTTCCGGCTTCGGCAGCTTCAAGGTGGTGGATCGTAAAGAACGTAAAGGCCGTAATCCCCGTACGGGTAAGGAAATACGGATTCCTGCGTGTAAAACTGTAAAGTTCACTCTAGGCAAAGCGCTCAAAGACAGTATTTGATAGAGGTTATTCCGTGTGCTTGTTACGGACCTCGGCGCGCGCAGCTCCGGGGTCTTGCGTTTTTTATTCCCTGCCGGGTAAATATTGACGGAGTTTTTCCAGTATAATATTAAAATCAACGGGTTTGCCGATATGATCCTGCATTCCGACGTCAAGGCAGCGTTGCACGTCCTCACGGAAGACATTGGCCGTCATGGCGACAATGGGGATTGTTTTGGCGTTGGGGGCGGCTAAGGCGCGGATATGGCGCGTGGCCGTATACCCGTCCATGACCGGCATCTGGATATCCATGAAAATCATATCGTAGCTTTCCGGCGCGGCGCTGAACAGATTGACCGCTTCTATGCCGTTGCCCGCGCAGTCGATGGCCAGACGGGTCGGTTCAAGGCAGGCGAGCACGATTTCCTGGTTGACCTCCACGTCTTCCGCCAGAATAATCCGATAGCCGGAAAAATCATCTTGTGGGGAGGATTGCGCGCTGTCTTCCTTCACCTTTTTTTTGCCGAGGCATTTTTCAAGGCAGGCAAGAACGTTGGAAGGAAAAAGAGGCCTGGGTAAAAAGTGCTTTACGCCAAGGGCGTTCAAGCTGTCCGCGATCAGGTTCCACTCCCGCATGGTCGCTATGATGACGGGCGCGCCCAAATCGCTCTGTTCCTGAATGCGGCGGACAAGATTCACGCCGTCCGCGGCGATGGTCCTCCAGTCAAGAAAGCACAGGGCATAGGGCGCCTTTTGCGATATGCGCTCCAGAATCCGGTCGCTGTCCGTTATCTCATCCTGTTTAAGATCGTATTTGCGAAGAATATCCCGGAAATACTCGATCAAGGTCAGCGAGCCGCTCACGGTGCATATTCGCACGCTGCCGGGATCAGGGACCGGAAACGGGAGTTCCGGTTTTTTTTCTTCTTTCGCGCAGCGTTCCAGACATACGGTACAGGTAAAGGTAGTTCCTTTATCTATTTCGGACCGCGCGCTGATGCTGCCGTACATCATTTCCACAAGGCGTTTGGAGATGGCCAGTCCCAGTCCGGTGCCTCCGAATTTGCGGGAGGTGCTGTTGTCGGCCTGCTGAAAGGGCGAGAACAGGCGGGTTTGCTGCTGCTCCGTCATGCCGATGCCGGAGTCGATCACCTCTATCCGGATAGTGCAGACGCCGTTCCTTTCCCGCTCCAGATGCGTCTGAAGACGCACAGAGCCGGACTCCGGAGTGAATTTGACGGCGTTCGACAAAAGGTTCGCTATAATCTGCGCCAGGCGCTGATCGTCCCCATTGAGCGCGTCGGGAATGTTCTGATCAAGGAAGATTCTGAAATCAATACACTTTTCTTCCACTTGAAAAGTAATGACATTGACGACCTTTTTGAGCATCTTCTCAAAGCTGAACGGGGCGATGGACAATTCGAGCTTATTGGCCTCTATTTTCGACATATCCAGAATGTCGTTGATAATATTGAGCAGATGCTTTGAGGCGGCTTCGATTTTTCGCAGATAGTAATGTTTTTGTTCCAGACCTGCCGAGGATTTCGCCAGAGAGGTCATCCCGATAACGGCGTTGAGCGGCGTACGTATTTCATGGCTCATATTGGAAAGGAAGTCGCTTTTGGCCCGGCTGGCGCGTTCGGCTTCTTCCCGCGCGAATTCCGCGCTTTTCTGGGCGTCGCGTATTTCTGTTATGTCATGGAGCAGCAGGAGGGCGCTGTTCGTCAAGCCGTTTTCCTCACGCATGGGCGTCAGACAGGCCGTGTATTCGCGAGGTATATTATCGCGCCACGTGATGGTTTCCTCAAAGGTGAAAGAGAGATTTTCCTCCAGGGTGCCCCTGAGTTGTTCAATCATGGAGGATGCCCAGCTTGCGTGGTCATGCGCGCTGCACACTTCGGAAAACAGCTTTCCGTTAATGGTATTGAAGTACTCAATGCGCATAGCCTTCAAAAATGTGTTGGAGCAGTAAGCGAAACGTCCATCTTTGTCGAGCATGACGATAATGTCGGGGCTGTTGTCCAGAAGGAGCTGCAAATATTGCCGCTGTTTTTTCCATTCCATTTCCTGCATGTGCTGGACATTGCTCAGAGAAGACGCCACGGCTTTGTTGCGATCCAGCGTAGCTTGCAGGCGCGCCACCTGGCGGGCAAGTTTCGTATTTTCTTTTTGCAGCGATGCGATTTGTTGCTCGTAGAGCTCGTCCATAGGTTGTTTCCGTGAGCGTCGCGCGAAGATGCGGCATGCAGCGTCGATGCCCGGCCTTTCTTCGGAATTCGCGCCTTGGGCGGTTTGAAGTGTTACAGCACGGCAAGCGTAAACGTATAGTTGTGGAAGCGGTTGACAACAACTCCGGACGCGTTGTAGGCGGGGCAGATTTCCCCGCCGCTGTAGAGCAGCATGAAAGGGAACCTGCCGTTGATAAGCTCCACGCTCTTTTGCAGTTCATCTTCCGATCGCGGGCTGAGCATAAGGCTGCGGGTCATGCAGGAAACCGCCAGAATAGCGCTGGCGCCGTTTGTTTCCGCATCGTTCAGGGCCTGCCGCAGAACGGATTCCGCCGTTTCCAGAATGCTGGCGTAATCAATTTCCGTAAAGGTGATGGAGGCTCCCTCCGGTATTTCGCCGCCGCTCAGCGCGCCTTCCCGCGACAGGGAATAGAGGCCGATCGCCACAGGCGGGGTGCCGTCGTTGTAATCCACTATGAAGGGCAGTATGCTGAGGGCGGTAAGCATATCCGGCTGTACGCCGATGGAGGCAAGATAGTCGATAAAGGGCACGCCGTTGACCTGTCTGATGAATTGTCCGTCGGACGCCGTGACGGTGGCCTTTTGCTGCTGTATGTTTCTGGGAGCAAAGGAGGCGGCGTAAAAGCGGGGGGAGATCGATGATCCGTACAGAAGAAGCAAGGCCATTTTGTTGGAGTGCGCGTCCGCGTTAAGGAAGGTGCGGCTCTGCGCGTAGTTCATCGAAGCGTCATTGGACAGGGTGCCGAAAACAGGCAGGCCGCCGCAGGCGGCATCCAACTGCTTGAGTATTTGCGCGCCTCCGACGTCAAGCATTATGGGGGGCAGAGCGATAACAAGCCCCGGATCGCCGGGAAGGGCCCTTCTTGCATCGTTCCACGCCTCCCGGACGGGGCCGGCGATGTCGTTCGGAGAAATTCCAGAGGAGAGGGAGACGGCGAATCGTACGGTGTCGCTGGTTAATACGGTGATGCTGAGTTGTTCCATGCCGTAAGCTTTGTCGGTCGCGCTGCCCAGCGCCGTGCAACCTATGATGTCGAAAGGCAGCGCGTCGGCCAGGGCCTCCAGTATGCCGGTTTCGATATATTCGTAGTAGCAGGCGACAATGCCCGCGGAATGCGCGAGCAGCCGGTTCTCCATATCCAACTGTTCCAGAATGTCGCTCACGGCCGCTACGGGGTCGTCAACCTCATGGGTGAAGGCGGTCAGGAACTGCAACATCGTATCACCATCCTTGCTTCGGACTCGCTATGTCCCGTTATAAGCCGGAATAACCGCCGCTTGTGTCGCGCGCGGGTGCAACATATCATAAGCCGGAAAAAACGCCAATCGTGCCGTCATTGTGTATATATTCCAGATAATCGTGTTTAAGCGCCCAGAGCAGGGTAAAGGCCGCCCGCTCCCGGACAAAGGGGCCTGGGGCCCGTTCCTGGAAAAAAAGCAGCAGAGAGCGCATCAACAGGGTGCCGGGCACGGGCTTGCGGGCGGCCAGGAGCATCCGGCGCACGGCCTCGCCGTCAAGAAAATGTTCCATGCCGGCATAGTGCGCAAGGGGAAGCGCTCCCTTATACAGGGTACCGCCTGTTTCCGTGCGCCGCAACAGTACCCGCTCAAGCCACGCGGGGTCAAGCGTATGGGAAAAATGGCCGCGAAAGTATTCGCCGAAACGCATGCGTTGCGGATGTTCGGCCGCGCGCAACCGTTGCTCTTCGTTTTGCGTGAGCGGGCGTTCGGCCAGTTTGTCCCAGCAGGCCATGTAGCGTTTTATCACCGCCTCCCAGGAAAACTGTTCCCGAATGCGTATTCTGCCCGCTTCTCCCATGCGTCTGCGCAAGGCGGCGTCCGTTCCCAGTCCGGCCAGAGCTTCGGCCAGGGCGGGCACATGCACGGCGCAGGATTGCGATAATTTCAAGTGGTATTGATTGTCAAACCAGAACGTGGCCAGAAGATCCGTTTCCGTCGTGTCCGTGAAGCCTAAAACGGGTACGAGCATCCCCGTTTTTCCGTGCAGGACGATATCGCGGTAGCCGTCAAAGTCCGAGGCGATAACCGGCAGCCCGGCGGCTCCGGCTTCCGCGACGGTCAGGCCGAAGCTTTCCTGGATATTGTCCGAGGGGGAGAGGAATACGTCCGCCGCCGCGTACAGCGCCCGGCGCTCCGCATCCGTCGGCCGCAGGAGCGTGATGAGGCGTATGCCCAGACTCTCGGCGTATTGCCGCAGGGCGAGGGGCAATGCCTGATCCTCGTCTGCCCAGCCGGCAAGAATCAGCGCGTAGCCGTTTGCGGGCAGGCCCATGCCTTCCGCGCGTCGCAGGGCGGAGAATACCGGCATGAGATCCATTTTCGAGTACGGGCAGATACGGCCGAAATACAGAAAAAGCACTTCCCGATCCACGCCGAGGCGGGAACGCATTTCTCCGGCGGCCATGCCATGGTCCGCAACGGGAGCGCCGCCGGGAACGGGCGGAATACGCGGCGCGCTTTTCGGGGCGTCCCATCGTTCCGCCGGGCATGGCAGGGACTGCGGATCAACCCCCAGGGGGATTTTTTCGAGGAGGGGGCGGGGAAAGTCCTCCCGGCTGAGGCCGTATGCCCGGCGCAAGCCGTCGAATACGGCGTCCATGACCAGGCGGACGCTTTCCGACGTCACGATGAGAGCGTCACGGGGGCTGACGCCGCTCCACAGGTGTTTGAGGTATGCCGGCATGAAGCGTTCATAGCTGAGGGAGTGGGTAACGCCGGTGACGGGAAAGAGGGAGGGAGCGACGGCGTTGCGCAGCCGGACGAGTTGCGTGAAACGGGTTACCCCGTCGGAGAGATGCATACAGCGATACGGTATCTCGGAGAGGCTTTTGTGCAGATGCTCATGCCGCCCGATGCATACCGCTTTGCGGCGCAGGATGCCGGAACAACGTTCGCGCAGCCAGGCGCGCAGGGCCGCGTCCTCCTCCGGGCCGCTCAGGAAAAAGTGATAGGCGTCAAAAGGATCAAGGCGCAGAAAAGCTTCGAGAAAGGTGGCGTTAGCCACTTTACGCCCAAGAACGGGACCGTGTTCGACAAAAGCGTCCGTCGTGCCCCAGATGCGCGCGCCCGGGCGTCCCGCTTCGGGTAAAGGAATGGCCGACGTGCTGTGCGTTTGCATGGGCGAGGAGTCCTGGACAGGAACCGCTCCGGAACTGACGCCCGGACGGTATCCCGGCGTCAGTAAAATACTTCCAGCAGCGTCAGACCCTGGGCCGGGGCTGTGGGGCTCGGCAGGGCGCTTCTGTCTCCGGCGGCGAGAATGGCCTCCACCTCCGCGGGACGGATTTTACCTTGTCCCGCCCATACCAGCAGCCCTATGATATTGCGCACCATTTGCTTCAAAAAACCGTCTCCGTCAAAGATGAAGGTTTCCACCGGCCAGTCCTGAGGGCAGCGCAACCCGGCAAGCCATGCGTGCCTGCTGGTTATGGAAAACAACGTGCGTATTGTAAGGCGTTGCGTCGTGCCGGCATTTTGGAGGCTGGCGAAATCCCGGCGGCCGGGAAGCGCGGACGCGACCGCGCGCATACGGTCCATATCGGCGGCCGTGATGCTCCACACGAAATTGCGTACACGGGGCAGGGCCTTGTCCCTATGTATCCAGAGACTGTACGCATAGCGCTTGCGCAGGGCGTTTTTGCGCGCATGAAAGTCAGAGGAGACCCACCGGGCGTCGCGTATGCGGATATCGCAGGGCAACTGCGCATTCAAGGCGCAACGCCAGTCGATGTCTTGCGCGTCTTCAGGCAGATCCACATGGCAGACCTGGGCCTCCGCGTGCGCCCCGGCATCGGTGCGTCCGGCGCCGAGCACAGGGGCGCGCCGACCGATCATTCCCTGCACGATGCGTTCAATCTCCCCTTGAACCGTAGCCGGGTGCTCCCGCGTTGTCCGCGCCTGAAGTTGCCAACCGGCATAACGGGTGCCCTCGTAGGCAAGGGTCAGTTTAAGACGGGGCATGCGGGGGCGCGGCTCAATCCAGAGGAAGCTGCATGCGGGCCAGGGATTCCGTAAGCTGGGCCGCGATTTCCGGTCTGACGAAGGTCAGTATTTCGCCGGCCTGGCGTCCGCGCATTCCCGACAGTACCCTGACGGCGACTTTGGGGTCAAGGGTCTCCAGAACGGCGGCGGCTTGCTTTGACTTCATATTGGCGAGCACGTCAACAAGGTGGCGGAACTTGGCATCCTTGGTTTCTTCGGCATCCTTGATCATCATGGCAAGCCGGTTTTCCAGAATACGCATTTTCTCAAGTTTGTCGGAAAGTTCGCTTTCAAGCACCCGTAACGCCTGCTCTTTGCGGGCCAGATCTTCCTGGCGTCTGGCCATGGAATCCAGACTTTCCGTCTTTGACGTGCCGTTGACGGCGTTTGAGGATGCCCCGTCGCGGCTGATGGCGGGCAGGGTCCGGGACTGAGCGCCGGCATCGTCCTCAGGGGAGGCGGCCACACCGGGAACCGCTCCGGGGGCGGCGGAAGGCGACGCCGTACCGGGATTTTTGCGTTCCATGCCCGTATCGGGCAGGCTCACCGGAACAGAAGGGGCCGCTCCCGCCCCGGCGCCGGTGGCCGCGTTGGCTGTGGCCCGGCCGGAAACTCCGTCTTGAAAAAGCAGGGCAAGGCCGGGCAGGGATGTTATATGGCCGGGCATGACCGGCTCGCAGATCAAGAGGCCGAGCACGGTGAGCTTGAGGGCGAAAACCGCAAGCAACAGCCTGCAGATCTTAGAGGGCCGCAGGCGTATATCGGAGTGTCGCTGTTTCGTCATTGATTTGCTGCTCTTTTTTCCGTTCTTCCAGCGCGAATCGCGCGGATTGTTTTTCTTTCAGCGTATCCAGCAGGTCGCGGTCCTGGGCTTTCTGAATCAGGGCGACCCGGCATTGATCCACGTCGTGTTCCTGTTCCGCCAGGAGTTCCAGACTTTGCTCCAGGTCGCGTTTCAAACAGGCTTCATAGGTTCGGGACAGCCAGCGCTCCGCGGCGCTCAGTTTTTCGGCCCGGCAGAGCATGGCAAGCTGCTCTTCAATGGCTTCACGCAGATCGTCAATGCGCGCCAGGGTGGCGTCGCGGCGCGTAACGGCCCCGGCCAGAGCCCGCATGGCCTGTTCTTCCAAATGCCTGCGGTAGAGGCGGATTTGTTCGAGCCTGAAGCTGAATGCGGCCATGGGAACCCTTGCGTCATAATTTCGTCGGACGGCTATACCCTAGCAACAGCCGTGCCAAAGAGGGCAATCATCCGTCCTTCCGCTGATCTATGCAATATATAAAGAGAAATGGCAATGTTTTTTTATAGCGGAGCATTGCCGCGGTGACAATGCCCTATCCGCGCGGCATCCTTCACAGCAGGCGGGGCAGCCAGCCTTTCCAGGAGAGAATATACCAGGCGGCGCCGATGACGGTAAGGATCATGAGCATGCGGAAGAGGCTGCGCATGGGACGGATGTCGCGCGTAGAGGCGCGGGTCCGGCCGGAGGGATCGAGAAGCCGGTCGTCGTCCCGGAAGGAAGGATCGCGCGTATATCCGCTGTTGTGTTTTTGTTTGCCGGCGTGTTGCCGCAAGGAGCGTCTTGCGGTGAGCAAAGGGGGGGGGAGCGGCTCTTCCGGCACGATCCGTCCGTCCGGCGCCCGTTCCGGCACGGACAGGGTTATCCAGCGGGGATTCCCCGCCTTGTCCACAGTCGCCGTCCATTCCCCCTCCCTCTCCGCGGCGTTCGCGTCCGGGGCGCGATCGGGATCCTCCGCCTCGCCGTTGTGGGGAGAGGCCAGGGAGGTCGCCAGATCGTGCAGGCCGGGCAGGTGGGTTTCCTGCCTGCCCGCATCGGACATGATGCGCGAGAAAAGAGCATGTTCGCGGTCGTGTTCGGGGCAGCCCGCGCCCGCCGGCGTGACGGCCGGGCAGTCTTCTTCCTCGCGGGGAGAAAAAACGGTCCGCCGCAATGGCCGTAAAAAAGCGTTGTTCGTATTTTTCAGCATTATGAGGTCTTGGGTTATGAAGGGATGCGCGCCGCAGGCCGGGGTATGGGAGCCCCTGCCCGTTCCCTGGATACTACGCCTGCCTGTCTTGCTGTTCAAGCGTTTTCAGCACGCTTTCCAGAGAGATCCCGGCCAGGCATTCCCCTTTCCTTCGGCACGAGGAAAGGCCGTATAAGGAACAGGGACGGCAGGGCAGCGATATTTCCAGCACATGATCGCGCGCGCCGGCGGGATAAAATCCCCACTCGCGCGTCGTCGGACCGAAGAGAGCGATAATCGGCGTATCTACGGCCGCGGCAAGGTGGAGCGGCCCCGAATCTCCGCTCACCAGGGAGCGGCAGCAGGAGAGCAGCGCACAGCTCTCGCGCAGGGACGTGGTGTTGCTCAAGTCCTGTTTCCGGTCGGGGAACAGGGATTTTCCCCGACCCAGGATCAGCCAGGGAACGGATTTTTCGTCCAAAAGTTTCGCAAGCGCCCGCCAGTGGTCTTCCGGCCAGGTTTTCAGGCTATGGGCGGCAAAAGGATGCAGGGCAACGGGCGAGACGCCGGGTTCCAGCAGGGCGTCTATATGTCGCCGGGCGCGGAGCCGTTCTTCGTCTCGCAGCCATATACGGGGAAGCAACGCGTCAGGGGGAGGAACATCCCGGCCGGCGGCCATGAAGTAACGTTGCGGCACGGAGGCCCTGAGTAATTTTTCCGCGCCGGCCCGCGTATGGAGGAATATCCGGCGTTCCATGCTCATTTTAGGGTAGCGCAACACCGGTCCGCGCCACAGGGCGCAAAGCATCCGGGAGCGCAGGCTGCCGTGCAGATCCAGCAGACCCCAGTCGGCGTACTCCGAGGCAAGGCGCCTGCACAGAGAGGCAAAGGCGACGATGCCGAGTTCCGCTTTGTCAAGGGCGATTACCGTGCGTATATGAGGGTTGCCGGTAAAGATCTCCGCCCATGGGGTTTTGGTCACAAAGGCGAACGTCCAGCCGAAACCGCGCCCCAGTTCGGCGAGGACGCCTGTGGTCAGCGTCACGTCCCCGAGATGCCCCAGTCTGAAGACAAGCCAGCGTTTACATGAAAGAGGCGCGTTATGGACGGGCATGCCGCCTTTCTGCGGATGGAGTGACGAGTTCATGGGCATACGTAATAACAAGCCGCCGCGCCTTTTGAAAAGGGCAAATATAGCGCTTTCCGCTTTCGCGGCCCGCCCTTCAGCGCGCTTTACGATATTGACAAGGCGCGGCAAATGGAGCAATTTTTTTTAAAAATTCCGCGGTTGATCGCGCACAGGGCATTCGCGCGATACCATGGATGCATCGCTTTGCGGGAGTTTGCCTGTAAAACCCCGCCGCCGTCAATGCGCGCAGGCAGGCCTCGCCGGCCGTCGCGCAGGCATCGGGAGCGCGGTTGCAGACAGGCTGCGGCAATACTCAGGAGCGGATTATGCAGTTCGTATACAACCTTCTTCCCGCGTCAAGGCGCAAAACTCCGCCCGCGGATGAACATTCCCTCGGTTTTGGTCTGCTGCGCACGAATCATATGTTTCTGATGGAATATTCCGACGGCGAGTGGCACAGTCCGCGCATCGAGCCTTACGGCCCCGTGTCCCTGATGCCCGGAGCCATGTGCTTTCATTACGGGCAGACCCTGTTTGAGGGGATCAAGGCTTTCAGGCATCCGGACGGAGAGATTTACCTCTTCCGGGCTGACAAAAATGCCGAACGCCTGAACGCGTCCGCGGAGATTCTCTGCATGCCGCGCGTTCCGACCGCTCTGCAGCTTGAAGCCCTTAACCGCCTTATTGACGTGGAGCGGGCATGGTGTCCCTCCGCTCCGCAGTCTTCGCTGTACATCAGACCCTTTATGTTCGCCACGCAGGACGGTCTGGGCGTCAGGCCCAGCAGGCAGTATTATTACTGTATTATGCTTTCTCCCAGCGGCGCCTATTATAGCGGAGGCTTTTCCCAGGCCATCCGTCTGCTGGTGACGAAAAAATTTCATCGGGCCGCTGTCGGCGGCACCGGAGCGTCAAAATGCGGGGGCAACTATGTCGCCTCGTTGCGCGCCGCTGAATACGCGCATACGTTCAAGGCCCATCAGGTGCTGTACCTTAATGAAGCCAACACGCACATAGAGGAAGTCGGTTCCATGAATCACTACCATGTGCGCAAAGACGGCGTCTTCGTCATCCCGGAGTTTACGGATACGATTCTGCGTTCCATCACCTCGATATCCGTTCTTGAACTGGCGGCGGCGGGACGGATTGCGGCTTGTCAGGAACCCGTCGCGCTGGACGCTTTTCTTGACGACGTGCGTTCCGGAGAGATTACCGAGGCGGGCGGCTTCGGCACCGCCGCCGTTGTCAGCCCGGTGGGGCAGTATGTTTTTGAGGACGGGATGGAAATTACCGTGGCTGACGGCAAGCCCGGCCCCCATTCAGGGGCTCTTTACGAATTGTATTCCTCCTACCAGACGGGCAGGGCGCCGGCGCCGGAGGGATGGCTCGTCAAGGTGCCGCGTTTTTAGGTATCGGCTCAGCTTGCCGTGATGCCGCGTTGGGCTTCATCAGAACTGCCTTTGTGGTCTGAAACCCCGGCCGAAAGGCCATATAGCCCCGACCCCGTCCTGAAGGGCGGGGTTTCTTTCCGGGGCGGAAGCTTGGGAGGGGTTGGGACCCCTCCCAAGCGCGAGACGCGAAGCCCTGAAGGGCTTCGCTACCTCATTTGGATGCTCTGAAAGCGAGATATTGCTTGACACAATAAAACTATAAGAATAGTTATTTTGTTATGGCGGCGCGCACGTTTTCCAATCCATAACTAGTGTTTACTTGCAAAAGTAAACACTATAAAATACTCCAGGGTTTCGCGCCGCCGAAGGCGGCGTAAGTCGCCTGAAAAGCATATTTTTCAGCCGACGATCCTGCAAAAATATCCGCAAAAAATATACTTGTAATTTTTGCAATTAGACAGAAGAGGCTCTTCTCATGAAAATATGCTTTACACGGGACCTCCCCCAGGACTGGCTGCCCATAGCCGGGGTATTCGCCGCTCTCGGCGATCCGTGGCGGCAGAAAATCCTGTTGCTCTTCGAAGCGGGCGAGGAGTTGTCCATCAAAGACATAGCATGTCTGTTTCCCTTGAGTCGCACGGCCATCGTCCATCACCTCCAGGTACTGGAGCGGGAGGGCATTCTCGCCTCAAGGCGCCTTGGCAAATCTTCACTGTATTCTGTACGGCCGGCTGTGGTGCTTGCCGCCCTGCAAGCCTTGCGGGACTATATCCATACCGCCTTTCCCGAAACGGCGGAGGGGACAAGGCCGTGACGGCGCCCCGCGCACCTTCTCATTTTTTTTGAGGTTTGTTTGTATGTGGAACAGGGACACGGCATTGTGCAATCGAATTTCTGACACCGAATTGGGGAGGATGCAATGAACAGGGACAGCGAAAAAAATGAAACGACCTCTTCGGGCGCCGCCCTTGTGGCCGGTATGGGAAGTTGTTACGCACTGGGCACCTTTACGGACAATTTTTACAAACAGGCGGCCGTTCTGCTGGCGGCGGGCACGCAGGCGGGTTCGATGCAAAGTGTCGCCACCGTGCTCTTTTCCCTGCCGTTCATCGTGTTTTCCGCCTGGGCCGGCTGGCTGGCCGACCGCATGGTCAAAAAGCACATCGTGGTAGCGGCTAAAAGTATGGAACTGGCGGCTATGGCCGTCGGCGGCTTCATGCTGGTGCAAGGGAACTGGGCGGGCATCCTGGCCGTGATTTTTTGTATGGGCGCTCAATCCACCATGTTCAGCCCGGCACTCAACGGCTCCATTCCGGAAAGCTTTCCGGCCGCGCGGGTCCCCCGGGTGAACGCTTTGATCAAATCGGCGTCAACCGGGGCCGTTCTGGCCGGCATGGCCCTGGCCGGGGTCTTTCTCGATCTTACTCCCGAGCATTTGGGGGGCTTTCTCTCTTTTTACGATCCGTCCGCGGATGCGGGCGATCCCTCCTCCGTTCCCGTTTACGGCCGGATCATCGCTTCCATCTTTATCGTCGGCATCGCCGTTCTCGGCCTGTTGACGGCCTTCAGCCTGCGCAGACCGCCCGAGAACGCCGCCAAAAAAGTTTCCCCGCCCTTTCCCTGGAGCGGTCCGCTGGATTCCGTGCGCCACGCCCTGGAATGCCGCGGCGATCCTTCCCTGTTCCTGGTTTTGCTGGCGGAAGCGTGGTTTTACGGCATCGCGGCCGTGGCCGTCATCAGCATAGCCAATCTTGCCGTTGGTCTCGGTTACGGGAACACCGTCGCCGGCATGATCACGGCCGTTCTGATGATCGGCATCGCCGCCGGCTCTTTGATTGCCGGCAAAAAACACGCGGAAAGCTGGCGGGGGCTTCTGCTGCCCTCGGCTATGGGCGTGGGGATTTTCCTGGCCTTGACCGGCCTTGCGCCTTATATGCCCGTCTCCGTGGACCTGTGGAACCTCAATCCGCAACTGTGCTGGATTTTCGCCTGCCAGGCCCTGTGCGGGTTATGCGGCGGCATCTACCTCATCCCCCTGGCAAGCTATATCCAGGTACGACCGGCCGCCCATGAAAAAGGCCGTGTTCTGGGAGTCTCCAACTTCATGAGTTTCTCGG
Source organism: Desulfovibrio sp. (assembly GCA_031279825.1). Lineage (GTDB taxonomy): Bacteria > Desulfobacterota > Desulfovibrionia > Desulfovibrionales > Desulfovibrionaceae > Frigididesulfovibrio. Next base: position 31,929 of record JAITHT010000051.1, read on the forward strand.
CCATGGCCCTGTTCGGCGCGGCATTTTACTGCATCAGCGCGCTGCCCCCGCCTCTGACCTTTGCCGTCTACGGGCTGTCCACCCTGGCGGTCGCCCGGTTTTTCGCCCGCAATCGCCTGCGTCGCCTGCAAGGCGCGAGTATGAGAGAGGCCGCTTCCTCTCCTCTGGCATGGCTGCTGCGCGGCCTGCTGGCTTTACGCTATACCGTGACGGAACGCGGACTGGAGGCCATCGCCGTTACGCACGATTCCCGACATCCCGAATCCACCGCCGACTCCACAGGAAATTCCGACAAAGCCTCCGTTCCCGGCATCCTTTTTCTCCCCAACCATCCGGCCTTGGTTGATCCCGTCATCCTCTATTCCCGCCTGGCCGGGCTCAAGCCCCGCCCCCTGGCCGACCAACGCCGGATGCGCGGTTTTTTGCCGGGTCTGGCGGCCAGATTTCTCCAGGTCATCATCATACCGGATCTGCAAAAAGAGGGTAAAGCCGGGGCCGCCGAGGCCGCCGCTTCCCTTGAGAGCGTTATCGCCGCCCTCCGGCAGGGGGACAACGTGCTGCTGTATCCGTCCGGACGAATATATCGCTCCGCCCGGGAATCCCTGGGAGCCAACTCGGCCGTCAGCCGTATTCTGGCCGCAATACCCGATGTGCGGGTCGTCCTCGCGCGCACCTCCGGACTTTGGGGAAGTTCTTTCAGCCATGCCGCGGGGACGGCGCCGGACTTCACCCGCCAATTGTTGCGCGGCCTGATGACCATTCTGTCCAATCTCATGTTTTTCACCCCGCGCAGAGCTGTCGCCCTCGAATTCGCCGAACCCGGCGATCTGCCTCGGGACGGCGACAAAATGCGGCTGAACAGCTACCTGGAAGCCTTTTACAACCGGGAGGAACTCCCGGCCGTGGCCGTGCCCCGCCGGTTTTGGCAAGATGCCGCTCCCCTGCCCGCGCCCGATCAAGCCCGCGCGTCCACCCCTTCTCCTGCCGCCGTTCCTGACGATGTGCGCCGGACGGTATACCGCCTGATCCGGGAATGCTCCGATCTTCCCCGGGATCAGCCACTCTCGGGGGAAGATTCCCTGACTGCGGATGCGCACATGGACAGCCTTGCCCTGGCCGAACTGGCCGCGGCCCTGGAATGCGAATTCGGCCGCCCCGTGCCAAACCTGGAATCCCTTGTCACTGTGGAGGACTGCCTGCTCGCGGCCATGGGCGAGTCGCGCGCCGGGGATGCCGGCGGCGCGGAAAACGCCGTTCCGGCCGCATGGTTCGCTCCGGCTGATTCGTCGGAAGCCTCCCGTCCCCTTGTTCCGGTGAAGACGGCGAACACCGTTGTCGAAGCCTTTCTCGCTCTGGCGCGGCAATATCCCTCCTTCCCCATGCTGGCGGATCGCGCGGGGCAACGCTCCCGCCGCCAGGTTCTTGTCGGAGTCCTTGCCCTCTCCCGCCGCTTTCGCCGGTTGCCTGAAAAACGTCTGGGCATCATGCTGCCCGCCGTCCCCGCGGCCGTGATCGTCTGGCTGGCCGCCTTTCTGGCCGGCAAGGAACCGGTTATGCTTAACTGGACCGTGGGGCCGCGCAATATGCGCCACTGCATCGCCGCTACCGGCATCCGTCGGGCCCTGACCTCCTCGCTGCTCCTGGATCAGCTCCGCCGCACCGGCAATCCCATCGCGGACACGGATGTGGAATGGCTCCCCGTCGAAAATCTGGCCGCCGGGCTGAGTCTTTGGAACAAATCGGCGGCGGCGGCGCGGGCCGCCCTGCACTGCCTCGGCCTGTTTCCCATCCGCGCGCGCCATACTTCGGACATCGCGGCCGTTCTTTTCACGTCCGGTTCCGAATCCAATCCCAAGGCCGTTCCCCTCAGCCACCGCAACATCATGGCCAACGCCGGCGACATTCTTGCCGTTCTGCGGGTGCGGGGCCGGGATTGCCTGCTGGCCATGCTGCCGCCGTTCCATTCCTTCGGTCTTATGGCGGGGCTGGCGTTGCCCGCCATCGCCGGCCTGCGCGCGGTCTATCATCCCAACCCCACGGAGAGCCTGCCGCTGCTCGATCTCGCGCGTCGCTACAAAATAACCCTTCTCGGCGCCACGCCGACCTTTCTTGACGCCATGATCAGCCGCGCCGGCAGCGCCGGTGATTTGGCATCTCTCCGCTTTGCCTTTGTCGGCGCGGAAAAATGCCCGGAACGGATTTACAAGGCCTTCGCGGCCTGCTGCCCGGACGCGGCCCTGTGCGAAGGCTACGGAATAACCGAATGCTCGCCCGTTATTTCCATCAACAGTCCGGACGACATCGTGCCCGGCAGTATCGGTTTTCCTCTTCCTTCCGTTCACACGGCGGTCGTTGTGGAAGAAGAAGACGCCCAGGGCCGCGTCGTTCCCCTGCGCCGCGCCCAAGCCGGCGAGGCGGGGATGCTCCTTGTGCGCGGCAAAAGCGTCTTTTCCGGCTATATCGGCGACGCTCCGGATCCCTTTGTCGGGTTTGAGGGCGAGCGATGGTACCGCACCGGAGATATTATCGCTCAGGACGCCTCGGGACGCCTTGTCTTCAAGGGCCGTCTCAAGCGCTTCGTCAAGCTTGGGGGAGAAATGCTCTCCCTGCCGCAAATGGAGGAAATTCTGCAAAACGCCCTTAAAAGCCGTCCCGATCTGCCTGAAGACGATACGCCCTTTATAGCCGTTGAAGCCGGGGCGGACAGCGAAGACGGCGGGCAGACCGAAATTTTCGCCTTTTCCACCCTACCCCTCGCCGTCCACGAGGTGAACCGGATGTTCAGGGACGCCGGGCTTGCCTCCATTTACGCCGTCAAACGCGTTATCCGCGTGCCTGAAATCCCCCTTCTCGGCAGCGGTAAAACCGACTACCGCGCATTGCAGGCGTTGGGGCGGCTTTCCACGGACTAACGCGAAATTCCGCTTTGCCGCCCGCCCCGTCTATGCTATTTTCGCACCGAACGCAGGGGAGTATGGCGTGTCGGCAATACATTTACTGCCTGTCAAAATCAAAGGAATCCCATGAGCCAGCTTAAAGACATGTACCGCACCGTCGTCCGGGACGCCTTTCCGGAAACGATAGGCGTTGATTTCGGCGCCGCCCGCCTCGTTTACCGCCGCCGCGTCTGGGATATCGGCGGAGAGAAAAAAGGGCTGCGTTACGGCGAAAATCCCGATCAACCCGCGGCCATGTATGAACTGGCCGAGGGAGAACCGAGCGTCGGCGGCATAACGTACAAAGGCGCCGGTCGGGGTCTGGTTTCGGCGCTGCGCGAAAAACACATGATCCAGGCGGGCAAGCACCCCGGCAAGACCAACCTGACCGATGTGGATAACGGTATTAACATTCTGCAGTATTTGACCCAAAGACCGGCGGCCCTTATTCTCAAACACAATAATCCCTGCGGCGCGGCCTGGTCCGACCGCGGCATCGCCGACGCTCTGGACAAAGCCTACTGGGGGGACCGTATCGCCGCCTTCGGCGGGGCCGTGGCGCTCAACAGACCCGTGGACAAAGCCGCGGCCGAAAGAATTGATTCCGCCTATTTTGAAGTGCTGGCCGCGCCGGATTTTGAGGAAGGCACGCTGGACATCCTGACAAAAAAGAAAAACCTGCGCATCGTGCACATTCCCGGACTGGCGGCATTGGAAACTTTCGCCGGACTGCCTTTTCTTGATATCACTTCCCTGAGCGACGGCGGCCTGATTCTCCAGCAATCCTTCGTGAACCGCATACGCGCCGTCGAAGATTTTATTCCCGCCACAGCGGAAAAAGACGGGATCATGGTCAGCGCGAGAAAACCCACGGCGGGGGAGGCCGACGATCTTCTGTTCGCCTGGGCGGTGGAGTCCGGCGTCAGTTCCAATTCGGTCATTTTCGCCAGGAACGGAGCAACCGTGGCCATCGGCACGGGTGAACAGGATCGGGTGGGGTGCGTGGAAGTGGCCGTGCACAAAGCCTATGTCAAATATAAAGACATGCTGGTCCACAAAGCCTCCGGCCTTTCCCTGTATGAAGTCGAAGCCAGGGGCGAAAGCGACGCTTCCATGAAAGAGCTCCTCGAGCAGGCGAATGCCCAGACATCAGCCCGCCGCGGCGGGCTGGCGGGATCCGTGCTGGTCTCCGACGGATTCTTCCCTTTCCGCGACGGAGTGGACGCGGCCATGCGCCACGGCATCACGGCCATTGCCCAACCCGGCGGTTCCCTGCGCGATCATGAAGTCATCATGGCCGTCAATGAGAGCACGCCGCAAGTGGCCATGGTATTTACCGGACAGCGTTCATTCAGGCACTGAGGCCGATGATCGCCGACAAAGTCGAATACCCGGGCCCCGGATGCCTGGTTGAGTTCATGCAAGGCAACAGTCCCGTGCAGGCCCTGGTGATTGAGGAACAGAACGGTCGTTTGCGCCTCTATGCCGTCAACCGGCGTGAAAACAGCTTGCCTTTGGCCCGTCTGCTGCCGTGGTCCGGCCCGTCCGTGGGCGTCGGTCTTTCCCGTCTGCGCATGGACGAAATCCTCGAGACTCATCAAAAACGGCGCGCCGCTCTGGCTGCGGAACTCTCCCCCCTGGATCTTTGGAAACTGGCGCAGGGAGAGTTGGAGACCGCTTCGGCCGAATGGCTGGCCGGCCTTGTCTGGGATCAACCGGATATTGACCGGGAAGCGGCTTTGGGCCATGCGCTGCTGGCGACAAAGACCCATTTTCGTTTTTCTCCGCCGAATTTTGAAATTTTTTCCGAAGCCGTGGTGGAAAGCCGCCTGCGTGAGGCGCAAGCCGCGCGCGAGCGGGAGCTTTTCGTCCGAACGGCCTCCCGGTTTTTCCAGCGTCTCTGGGATGCCCACTGCCGCAAACTCCCGCCCCCGCTTCCCTCGGAAGTGCCGGAAGCGCCGATAGCGGAACAATGCCGTGCGTTGATCTTCAGCCGCTTGCGCGATCCGGATACGACAGACGACGCCTCCTTATGGAACCCGCTGATCAAAGGCCTGCCCGAATCGCCGCATTTGCCGCTATATCTGGCTATTGCCTGGGGTCTGGCGCCGGAGCATTACAATTTCTGGCTGGATCGCATCGGTTTCGAAAGCGGCGTCGCCTGGGCCGATATCTGGTGGGAGGATCGCGTCCTGGTGCGGGAAAAATACGCGGCCCTTATGGATGAACTGCAAGGACCCCGGAATATCGCCCCTTTCGGGCATGCCTGCGGGAAGGGGCAAGAGCCGCCTGATCCGGAAAATACGCCTTACGCGGACACGGCGGGCCGCCTCTTTGTCAGTATCGACCCGGCTGACGCCCAGGATCGGGACGATGCCTTTTATGTGGAAAAAATACCGGACGGCGCGTTTATCGCCCATATCGCCCTCGCCTGTCCCGCCGCCGCATGGATATTCGGCAACGGTCTGGACAAAGCCGTGCTGCGGCGCGGGGCGAGCCTCTATCTGCCGGAAGGCGACGAACACATGCTCCCCGCGGATGTCGGCTATTCCCTGTTCAGCCTGGATGCGGACCGCCTTCGCCCGTGCCTGATGCTGTCCGTGTATCTTACCGCCGACGGCGATGCGAAGGACGTCTCGCCTCGTCTTGAGCTTGTGCGCGTATGCGACAATCTGGATCCGGAAAGCTGCGAGGCCATTCTGCATCAGGGAGAGCCCCCGGCGCAATGCCTCGCCCCGGACACGGCGCAAGCCGAAAAACACGGCGTCATGCTGCGTGCGGCCTTTGAACTTGCCCTCCTGCTCCAGGAACGGCGCGTTGCCGCCGGCGCCGTCATTACCGAGCGGCCTACTCCAAACATATCGCTGCGGCGAGAAGACGGGGATGTCCAGGTGCATATGGCCGAGAGCCCCCCGGCCAACCGGATGCATGTGCTGGTGGGTGAACTGATGGTGCTGGCCAACAGCATGCTGGCGACCTGGGCCAGGGATCGGGATATTCCCCTTTTGTACCGGACCCAGGACGTGGCGCTGCCGCGCGAGTTCGCCGGCGTGTGGACGGAGGCGCAGGATATCGCCCGGGTGGTGCGCTCCCTGCCCCCGTCATCCCTGAAAAGCTCGCCGCGGCGGCACTCCGGCCTTGCCCTCGCCGCTTACGCCACGCTGTCCTCTCCCCTCCGGCGCTATGTGGATCTGCTGAATCAGGGACAGGTGATCGCTTTTTTGCGGAATAATGCTCCGCGTCTGGATATGGCGGCCCTGGACAAGTTGTTGCCCGCGGTTTCGGCACGACTCAATGCCGCCGTTCAGGTGCAGCGCTCCCGGCCGCGCTACTGGAAACTCTTGTATTTCCGCCAGCAGGGAGATAAGAAATGGTGGGACGCGATTATCGTTGAGGAAAACGAAGGATTCGTCACTGTCGCCCTGCCGTGGGCGCAGCTTACGATCCGGAGCAAACGGCGCCAGTTTGACGAAAAAATCCATGTCGGCATGCGCGTACAGGTGCGTGTCGGTAAAATTCAGCCGCTGCTTAACGAGATCCAGGTGCTTGAAGTCAGGGAGGAATGACCCGTTTTTGTTGGAAAGGGCGGGGCAGGCGATGCTTCGCGACGGACGCGACGCGAGTGACCGGGAGACAGCCTCGCAATGCTGTACGCAAGGAGAGGGGAATGACGTATTTTTTTTCCGCGCTTTTTGCCTCGGCCGCGGCTTTTACGCTGGGTTCGATACCCTTCGGGCTGCTCATCGGCAAGATTTTCTGCGGCATAGATCCCCGTAGCGCCGGCAGCGGCAACGTAGGCGCCACCAATGTCGCCCGCCTGTGCGGGACGGTCTGGGGGGCGCTCACCCTGCTCTGTGACGTGCTCAAAGGCTTGCTGCCGATCTTCCTCTACGCCTCGTTCAGCGGCACATCGGACTCCTTTGTGTATTGTCTGGGGCTGGCGTCCATCTGTGGACACGTGTATTCTCTTTTTCTCGGCGGCAAAGGCGGCAAAGGCGTCGCTACCACTGTGGGCGTTTTTCTGGCCTTCGCGCCCGTTCAGCTTGCCGTCGCCGGATTGGCATGCCTTGCCGTGATCTGGCGCAGCGGTTTCGTATCCGCCGGTTCTATAACCCTGGTAGCGCTGATGCCCCTGATCTTTCTTTGCAGCGGCCGCTGGACGGACGCCCTCTTCTCCTTGCTCGTGGCCGCCTTGATCCTGCATACCCACAGGGAAAACATCCGGCGACTCATACGCGGCGAGGAAAAATCCTGGCTGAAACGCTGACGTTTCGCCGGCGTTGCCGAAACATTCGCTATAACAGGAGTGTAGATGTCTTCTTCAACAGGCTTCCCCCTCTACCGGGGAGATATGCGGTACAGGTGCCTCGGCTGCGGAAAAAACCACGGTATCGACGAACTGCTTTACACCTGCCCGGACTGCGGCGAGGTGCTGCTGCTGGAAGACGCGTCTTTCGACAGTCTCAAAAAAACGCCGGGGAAACAATGGCGCGCGATTTTTGACGCCAGGGCCGCCGACAAAACACCCGCCCTGCGCGGCATCTTCCGTTTTTACGAAGTAATGGCGCCTGTACTGGAAGAAGAAGACATCCTGTATCTCGGCGAAGGCAACACGCCGGTCATTGAAGCGGCACCGGCACTCCTGCGAAGCGTGGGCGCGCGTTTTGCCTTCAAAAACGACGGGCAAAACCCCAGCGCCTCGTTTAAGGACCGGGGCATGGCCTGCGCCTTCAGCTATCTGAAAGCGCTGGTGCGCAGGCATCAGTGGACGGATGTGCTCACCGTGTGCGCATCCACGGGAGATACCTCCGCATCGGCGGCCCTTTACGCCGCTTATGTGGGCGGCCCCATCAAATCGGTGGTGCTGCTGCCCTGCGGCAAAGTGACGCCGCAGCAGATCGCCCAGCCCCTGGGCAGCGGCGCTCTGGTGCTGGAATTGCCGGGAGTGTTCGACGACTGCATGAAGGTGGTGGAAGTGCTTGCCGAACGCTACCGCGTGGCTCTGCTCAATTCCAAGAACAGCTGGCGCATCCTCGGCCAGGAAAGTTTTTCTTTCGAATTGGCCCAATGGCGGAATTGGGAGACCAAGCATCTTTGCGTCTTTGTCCCCATCGGCAACGCCGGTAACGTCACGGCTGTCATGCGCGGCTTTTTGAAACTTTATCATCTTGACATTATTGATAGTCTTCCCCGTTTGTTCGGGGTGCAGTCGCACCACGCCGATCCTGTCTACCGCTATTACGCTGCGCCGGAACACTCCCGGCGTTTCGAAGCGGTACGGGTTTCGCCGAGCGTGGCCCAGGCCGCCATGATCGGTAATCCGGTTTCCTTCCCCAGAGTAAAAAAACTGGCGGAAGAATACCGGGCTGTCGGCGGCGAACGGGCTTTTCAGGTCATACAGGTTACTGAGCAGGCGATTATGGACAGCATGCTGGAGGCCAACCGCCACGGGCATATCGCCTGTACCCAGGGAGGAGAATGCCTTGCCGGACTCAAGGAGGCCAAAGCCGCGGGATTGCTTGACGCCGCGGAATACTGTGTGCTTGATTCCACGGCGCATGCCCTGAAGTTCATAGATTTTCAGAATATGTATTTCAGCGCGTCGCTGCCCGCCGTCTTCGGCATCGAGCCCGATCCGGCCCTGACGAACCGGCCGGGTCTGCTGCTTACCGCGGAGGAGCGTCAGGGCATGGATGAGAAAGAGTTCGTTCGGGAAGCCGCCGCCACAATGGCGCGCCTTCTGCGATTGGAAGCCAGAACGTAGAGCATTTTCAAAGTGAAAATGCTCCGGCAACCGGCAGCATAAGCGCCGGCTCTCGTGCGCGAGGAGTAGGCGAAACTTGTTTTCGCCGAGGGCGACGAGTGCAACGTTTCAAAGTTAATCCGCTCCGCTCCAGGGCGTGTTAACACTATAGAATTTTTGTTCTCCGGCAAGGAGGATGAGTCTGCCATGAGGGAATATACTCTTACGGTATCTGACCGGGATGGCGGACACAATCTGACGCGGCCGGAGGGCAAAAAGGCATAGCCTTAACAGGCCCTGGTATCGGCGAATCCGCCGTGAGTACGTGAGTATCATTAACCGTGCCGCAACGGGCGGCATGCCTTGTCACGCGAAAAACAAGGAACGCTATGCTGAACTCTGAAGTAAGCGCCGCACTGCGCAAGCGCTGGTATCTCATCGTCCTTGCCGTCGCCGCCGCCGCCGGCATCGCGTACGGCGTTTACGCCTGCGATCTGAATCCCCAGACTCTGTTGCGGCGCCACGGGTATCTGGTCATTCTCATATGGACTTTTTTCGAGGGAGAAACCATCGTCATTCTGGCGGGCATGTTCGCCGAAAAACTGCATCTCGATCCCTGGCGCATTGCCTTGTCCGCCTTTTGCGGCAGTTTTCTCAGCGATCAACTCATGTTCTGCCTGGGCAAATACATGGGCAAACCGGTATTGCGTTATTTTCCGCGTGTGGAAAAAAACGTGGATAAGGTCGCCGCTCTGTTCGAAAAATACGACATTATCCTCATTCTGGGGTTTCGCTTCGTGTACGGCGTGCGCAACGTGACGCCAATCCTGCTGGGCATCGGCGGAGTGCGCCATCTCAAATTTTTTCTTCTCAATTGCATCGGCGCGGCCGTATGGGCGCTGTCTTTCAGCTTCGGCGGCTTTTACGCGGGCAAAGCCTTTATGCGCATCATGGAACTTGTCGGCCACGGCGTCCTGTACGCCCTTGTTCTGGGTTTGGGCGCAGGCGCTCTGCTGTGGTACAGACGGACCAAAAAGAACGCCGCCCTTCCTCAAGACGACGTTTCGCGGGATGCCTAGTAATGAAAAGAAGCAGCGCGACCCTGAGATGTGCCGGACCAAAAAGGGCAACCGGTATTACTTCGGCATGAAGAGTCACATTGGGGTTGACGCGGGCGGCGGCTATGCGCGCAGCCTGGAAACCACTGCCGCCAATGTCCGCGACATCACGATAACTTCCCGCCTCATTCGTGAAGATGACACGGTGGTGTATGCTGATGCGGGCTATCCCGGCATCGAAAAACGCGAAGGGATCGCCTTGAAGCGCCGGGGCCGCTTGAGGACTACATCAAGCGGCAACAGGGACTTATCACGAAAAAGATACCCGGCTATACGGAACTGTCCCGCAAGCCCGTGTCCGTTGGCGAAACAGGCCTTGAAGCCGTGACGATGGAGGTCCGCCTCAAGCAGGACGGCTATACAAGGACGCGCTCGGCCAGGAAGAAAGGGCGGACTACGACGCCCTTGGCCGGGTCACGGCGCTCACGCTGCCGGACGGTTCCCGGCGCGGCTACCTCCGGGATCGCGCCGGCCGTCTGTCTGCGCACGGCCGTTGACGGCATGGACCAGCCCAAGTCCTGGGACTATGACCTGGAAAACAACGCCGTCAGCCGCACGGATGCGGAAAAGCAACGCCTTGGCTACGACTACGACCAGGCCGGCAACCTCGCCCGGATCGTCAACGAGAACGGCGAAGCCTACACGTTCCGTTATGACGCGCTTGACCGGCAGACGGAACAGATCAGCCTTGACGGCTC
>JAITHT010000063.1 GCA_031279825.1 Desulfovibrio sp.
CAGCCCCGCCGAATGCCCGAAGACTCGCGGCAGGCGCTCCACGTGGATAACGGGAAGCTGCCGCGATGCCGGGATAGGGATTGAGGATCAAATCCTCTCGCGCTTTGACGGCGTTTTGACCAGAGCGCGAAACCTTCATGGCGTTTTCAGTGAGATAGGTCTCAGGGGAGGCTATCACTATCTGATCAAAAATGACAGGCATCACTGGAAGCGATTCCGCTTTCAGTTTCACAAACTTATCGACAGAAGCTATTGTTTTTATTTATAAAGAGGGAAGCCAAGTTTTGATATCAGGATTAGCCACATTGAGCAATTCTGGCAATATGTAACTCAATGGCATTGGAGGATTTTTCAATATATATATATCCATTTTCTCATTAAGCGTATAGTTAGATATCATTAATCTCTCTCTATTAATGGTCAGAATAATGTCGGCAATATGTGCTGTATTGTCATTTACACCTAAACTTGTATATGTACAATGAGTAATTTTATCGTTATAATGCAATTTAAAATCAAATGTATTATCTTCTTTATTCCATCCAATGTATTCAGCCGATACAGGGTCAACAAGAAAATAGCGAATTTCTTTTATATATTTTTCTGAAAGCCACCATCCGCAACAGAAACTACTTGCTATAAGCAACAACACACCAAGTTTTTTTCGTATGTTACTTTGCATGGTCTTCTAGCCTTACTTCCATTCTTTCAATTTGCCAATGAACAGCTTGAGCTATTAGTGGAAAAGATAATATCGGCGGAAAATTATCATCAGCGCTGTCAATATGTGGCTTTCCTTGTAAAGAAGGGTCTGGATCTTTATTAGGAGATATAGAAGTATATACTTCTGATAGGATTATAGCGCCAGAAGCAAATTTTTGAAGAATTTTATCAATCCCAGCCTTTGAAAAACTCGAAATTTTAGAATAAAATGCACCACCGGCCCATGTCCATTCGAAATCATGTAAATCATAGCCCACCCAATGTCTTTCGTTATATTGAGGAAACAATTCTCCAAACAGCCGTTTGGCAGCATCTAGAAATTCCACACCATGCCCAACAGCATTAGCTAAATATTTATAATGAAGCGCTGCCCCTCCGATAAAATGCTGAAATTTATCCCAAGAAGGATAGCTTAAATCTCCACGTCCTCCGAATCGCTCATTCCCCAAGGCAGCTTTCACCTTATCCCACCTGAGAGCGTCTTCCTGCGCAAGATCGTTCCGATTTCTCCCAAGTACTTCTTTAAAAGCGTCAACAATAGATTCAAATGACTCTTCACTGTCCCATTTATCTCTATGATCAACGTACCATTGGCACATTTTTTGCCACAATATATCTATGTCATGTTCACCTTCATCAATTATTCTTCTCAAATGTCGAACAAAATTTTTATCGCAAACAATAGAATTCCCTTGTCCAATACGAAATTTATTATACGATATATCCTCAAGTGGAGGTGGTCAATCTACATCTTTTTTGCACAGACGGCACTTATTTGTATATTGAATATTTTCAAATTCTGAAGAATCCGTAACTTCATTATACTTTCTGTCAATACATGTATTTTGTGTCCATTTAACAGAGGATCCTCCAGAATTACTGAATACTCCACCAGGACCATACGGTGTAACCCTAGATTTATACTTGTTTATGTATTCGCAAATATTGGTGGCACGAAAGTCTGAGAAGACACTTGCAATTGTGTCGTCATCCCGCATGACCAAGCCAAGGCTATCGCGGGAAACAAGCGTTGCCCCACAGGAAGTGCGCTGTCCTTCTACAGCATAAGGTAACTCTCGTCCATAATGATCCAAAGGGCCTTGCTCAATGCGATAGTAGCCGCCACATTTGGGGCAATAGACGGAATCTCCCGAGCGGGCATACTGATATGGGCCATAAGAAGTTTCGCTCCTCGCGCTTGAAACCCTGCCGCCGTGGGTGGAGGTGTCACCCAGCACAATGCGTTTGCTGAAAGCGTCCAGAAAGTACATATTCGCGTGTCCTCTGTAAAAAGGTACGTTTCGAGCATCATAGACGGAAATTGCAAAAGATGGAATCATTGCTGTCCGGCTAATGGTTAAGAAAAAAGTCCAAAATCTCAAGCGGATGTGGTAGAAGAGTTTTGCTAAACATCTTGCCACACAAGGAGATTTTGGACCATTCCTGTCCGGCTAATGGTTAAGAAAAAAGTCAAAAATCTCAAGCGGATGAGGACAAAGGAGTTGGAGGCTCCGGGCCGCCAATGGACAGAAAAGAAAAAAAAGACTATCTATTGGTGGAGGTATGGCGTGGGAAAGCAAAAAATTAAGCGAGTAGCGGACTTTCTTGAGAAATTGGCGGTTGCCGGAATAGCCGTTGGAATTTTCCAGGACAATTATTCCGGTATAATCCCGGCAGTGACTTTTTTCGTAGTCAGTCTGGCGCTGACAAAGGAGGCATAACGTGACGACCGGCTGGATCATCTATACTATCATTGGCATAGCGGCCAGTATTTACGGCCTTTATCTCTCCCGCACAGAAAAGCGCCAGTAGGCGCATACCGAATTTCACACAACCAGGGGCGTTCATTCCGGAGCGCCCTTTCTTTTTCCCCGCCAAGGCCACAAGCCGAGGCGGGTTTTGTTTTGTTACAGGAGGCAACCCCGTGAACGATCTCAAGCTTTTTGAGCACGCCGAGTTCGGCGGCGTCCCGTGTTGTGAGGAAGCATGCCCCCTGAACGATGAAGCGCAGGAGGATGCGGAAGTATGATCAGCCATCTTTCAGTTTCCCAGCTTGGCACCTTTCAACCCTGCGCCGAACAGTGGCGTCGCCGGTACATTATTCCTCTCGCGTTCCCTCAGAAAATCCACGGACATTTTTCTAGAAAAAGCTTGACTTTTGCTTGGCATATTAAATATCATTATTTCGACCAATTTGATGATATTTAAATAAGGGTCGCAACCCTTTGCAACACTTTTGAGGGAGGTACTCTATGCCTGCGTTGCCCGAACTTACAACATTCAGCCCCCTCGGCTCCGCCCATGGTCTCGCGACCATGTGCACCGTCGGCGCTGTTCTGTTGTGCCTGGTCTACTACGTAAAACTCCGGCTCGTATCCAATACCAAAGACTTCGTTATAGCCAACCGCAAAATCGGTTTCGGCATGGGCGTTGCCGGTCTGATCTCCATCTGGACATGGTCAATGGCCATGCTCATGTCGTCGGGCCTCACCTATGAATACGGCCTGTCGGGCCTGTTCTGGTTCACCGTTCCCAACGGCCTCGCCGTGATCATGATCATTCCCTTTGCCAAGAAAATCCGCCAGATCATGCCGGAAGGCTACACCATCGCCCAGTTCATCAGCGTCCGCTACGATTATTCCAAGGCGGCGGCCTGGGTTGTCACCATCGGTATGCTCTTCGGCTCGATCATTGAGATCACGCTGAACATCAAGGGCGCGTCGCTCGTGGCAAACGCCATGTTCGGCCTTGACTCCAACGTCGCGGCCATAGCCAAGGGCAAATCCGTGCAGGAAGGCGGCGCGCGCTACGGCATGTCCGCACCCCAGGGCGTTGGCGTGGCGAACGTCGGCGACTCGCTCATGGCGGTCAAAAAACTCGTGTTCGAAGACGGGAAACTGACCCTCAAACAGCTCAAGACCATTCTTGAGAGCAACTACGGCATGGGCATTGACGAAGGCACCCTGTCTTCCTTCACCAGCAAAAAGGGTGCGGCGGCCAAATCCGTCAAGGTGGAATCCGCTATCACCCCGAAAGAAGGAGAATATTACCGCCAGATGATCATCAATGCCGCGCCCAAGTACGGCAACGACCTCGACGAAGTGGACATCCTGGCCCGCGAAGGCGCGCTTATCTACTGCCGCGAGGTTGAGCGCTACACCTGCCCGCGCGGCGGCACCTTCCACCCCGGCCTGTACCCGGTTTCCGCCAACGTGCCCATGGGCAAGGTGTGCGGCGCAACCCCGGACGGCCGCCGGGCGGGCGAGCCCCTTGCCGAAGGCGTGTCTCCGGTTTCCGGCCGCGACCGGAACGGGCCGACTGCCGCGCTCAACTCCGTGTCCAAGCTCGACCATGTGAAAACCAGCAACGGCACGCTGCTGAACCAGAAGTTCCACCCCTCCGCCCTTGCCGGGCAGGAAGGCATGGAAAATCTCACCGCCCTTGTCCGTTCGTACTTCGACAACAAGGGGCTGCACGTGCAGTTCAACGTCGTGGGCAAGGAAACGCTGCTGGACGCTCAGAAAAACCCGGACCAGCACAAAAACCTGGTCGTCCGCGTGGCCGGATACAGCGCGCACTTCGTGCACCTGAACCCGGACATCCAGGACGACATCATCTCGCGCACGGAACAGGGCTTCTAGAGCAGATTACCTTTAAAAACGCTGCACTCGCCGCCCTCGGCGAAAACAAGTTTCGCCTGCTCCCAGTGCGCGAGAGCCGACGCTTACGCTGTCGGTTGCCAGAGCATCTTCAAAGTGAAAATGCTCTAAAACAGGCCATCCCCTCGGTTCCGGCACGAACCGCCGGCACATCCTCCGACCGGCCGGCTCCGGCCGGTGCTTCCGCGAAGCGCAATGCGCGCTTCGCGGGGGCAAACCGCAACGCACTTTCAAGGATCACCCGACACCATGCGAGACGGCTTCATCCAAATGAGGTAGCGAAGCCCTTCAGGGCGGGGTCGGGGTTATATCCGGCCTGAAGGCCGGGGTTTCAGACCACAAAGGAAGTTCTGATGAACACCACGGCTGACAAGCTTACGACCCCGGACACCCCCGGCGGCGCGAACATCCCGAGCACTACGGGTACCACAAACGCCCCAAGCAGCACGGGCCTTGCGGACAGCGCGGAAGAGCAAACCACCGGGATCGTCTTCAACATCCAGAGATTTTCCGTCCATGACGGCCCCGGCATCCGGACCACCGTTTTTCTGAAAGGCTGCCCCCTGCGTTGCGCATGGTGCAGCAACCCCGAAGGGCTGACCGGCGCGCCGCAGCTCATGTACATGCGGGGCAACTGCGCGGGCTGTCTCAAATGTATCGAGGCCTGCCCCAACCATGCCGCCTCGCTGACCGAAAACGGACGCGCCGTGGACCCCTCGCTGTGCGAAAGCTGCGGCATGTGCGCGAAAGAATGCTATTTCGACGCCCTGAAGATGGAAGGCGCGATCATGACCGTGCCCGAGTTGATGAAAGAACTGCGCAAGGACGCCAACCACTACCGCCGCTCCGACGGGGGCATCACCCTTTCCGGCGGCGAAGCGCTCACCCAGCTCTCGTTCTGCGCGGAACTGTTCAAGGCCTGCCATGCCGAAGGATGGCACACGGCGGTGGAAACCACCGCCTATATCGACCGCGACAGCCTCGACAAGGTGCTCCCGCATCTTGACCTCGTGCTCATGGACATCAAACACGCGGACAGCGCAAAGCACAAGGAATACACAGGCGTGCCCAACAAGCGCATCCTGCAAAACGCGCGCTATATCGCGGAGTACGGCGGCCCGAAACTCGTGATCAGAACGCCGGTCATTCCCGGCTTCAACGACACCGCCGAAGAGATACTCGCCATCTGCGCCGTCGCCCAAAGCCTGCCCGGCGTGGACACCATCCATCTGCTGCCCTTCCACAGGATGGGGCGGAACAAATACGAACACATGCAATACGACTACCGCATGGAAGGCGTCGGACCCCTGACCCAGGAAAAGGCGAGCGAACTGCATGCCGTGGTCCGGGACAACACCCAGCTTGTCTGCAAAATCGGCGGGTAGGATGATGTTTCGCACACAAGGACATACGGCGTGAACGAAATGATCGGCTATTGCCGTAGCGTCAGCAGCCACAAGGAAGCGCTGGAAGCGTCGGAACCGGCCATCGAGGCAATGACCTCCATGGGCCGGACGGAGAGCCCGGATTTCGGCACTACCCTGGCTCAACGCGGCCACCGCGTACCGCGCGGCGGGAGACAGGGAGCGGGCGCTTGCCCTGTACGAAGGGGCCATGGCCGTGTACCGGCGTCACCTTAAAGGACACGGCGTTTGTCATGGTGTTTGCTGAAGTGCGGCGCTTCGCCCCTTTTACCGGCTTGTTACCCACACGTTGCCCCTCCTCTGATTGACCTAATTATGTACATGTACTATCTTCAGCCTAAAGGGGTTCGTTATGGAAGCTATTTCGTACACCGCCGCCCGCCGGAATCTGGCTGCGACAATGGACAGGATTATTGAAGGCCATGACACCGTGATCATTACCCGACAAAAGGCCGGGGCCGTGGTTATGATGTCTCTGGAAGATTTCAACGGCATGCAGGAAACCATGTATCTGCTTGGCAATCCGGCCAACGCGGAACGTTTGCGCACGTCCATTGCCGGCATTGAAGCCGGAAAAACGACGCGGGTAACGCTTGAAGAGTTGAACAGTCTGTGAATATTGAACTTTCGGATCAAGCGAAGGAAGATATCACTTATTGGAACCGCGTTGATCCTGCCCGCACGGCAAAAGTCCAGCGCCTGCTCGCGAGCGTCATGCAAACGCCTTACGGAGGTTTGGGCAAGCCCGAGCCGCTGCAATACGACCTTGCCGGATACTGGTCGCGCCGCATAACGCACGAGCACCGCCTTGTTTACAAAGTGGAAGACGATACGCTGTATGTGGTTTCCTGCCGGTATCATTACCGATGACGTTCGCTTATGCATCGTATGCCGCCTCTATTTGCGATTCCCGATTGCCGCCGCCGGGAATGTACGCGACGATAGTGTGCGTCAACCTGGTAATGCGCCACACGCCGGAGGCGCGCGGCACGATCCAAACCTCGGGAGAAAAACTTTATGGGACACATGCTCCACGCTCGCGCCCGTAAGTCAGCGCTTACACTGCCAGCCTGAGAGCATTTTCAAAGTGAAAATGCTCTCAGGCGCCGCCCCCGCTACGCCTGAAGTCCTTTATTTTTTCTATGTTCCCGCAAAGCTGACAGAACAGCGAAGGGAACGCGCATATTTCCCTTGCCGACGCCCAACCTGACACCATTCTTATTCGCGCCGTGGTAATCAGAGCCCCCGCTGAGCAACAAATTATGCCGCAACGCCACATCAAAACATAAACGAACATGATACGCGTCATGCGCGTTATGGTACGCTTCCAGCGCACTGAGGCCCCAGGCGCGCAAATCCGACACAAGATCCTCAAGGCGCTCTCTTGTCATCACATGGGAAAGAAACGGATGGGCAAGGACCACCGTAGCGCCCTCGTCGCGCAGCAATGCCACGCCTTCTTTCGGGCTGAGCAGGGTACGGGGAACAAAAGCTTCCCCTTTCCGGCCGATATACCTGTCAAACGCTTCCTTGCGGCTGGTTACGTATCCCCTGTTGACAAGGGCCAGGGCGATATGCGGCCGCCCCACGGCCTCGCCTGTGGAGACGGCGCGAACATCCTCCATGCTTACAAAGATGCCTTTGGCGCGGAGGGCATCAAGTATGGCCTGATTTCTGTCTTCACGCTGCCGGCGCAACAACGCCAGGGCATCGCGCAAGCGCGTCGATTGCCTCGGCATCCACAGACCGAGCAGATGCAGCTCTTCTGAATCACTTTCCACAGCTATTTCAACGCCGCGGATAAAATCAACCCCGACGGCGCGGGCGGTTTCTTCCGCCTCGTCCAAACCGGCGAGAGAATCGTGATCAGTCAAAGCCAGTGCCGATAATCCCTGTTGGGCCGCTTTTTTCACCAGTTCAGCCGGAGTATCGGAACCGTCGGAAATAAGGCTGTGAGTATGCAGATCTATATATTGCCCCGGCATTGCTAATCTTTATTCCTCCTGCCGCAAGCGGCTACAAGTGATTTCATACATAGGCCAATGGCCTGTTTATGAGGATCGCTTCGCCGAAAAACGCGGTTTTCGATTTGCTCACGCCGCTTGTGGCGGCGCGCCGGACTTTCGTCCGGCGTTAGAAGTCATTTCATAGTGAATATAATATAGTGAATTATGAAATGACTTCTAATCTGCCATGAATCCTCTTGCGCCATCCGCTTGAAAGCTTTTTCACACAGTGGTATCTAACATGGGGAAGACGAACACCACACTCACGCCAAGGATACGTTCATGGACAGCGAACTTCTCTCCATACTGGCCTGCCCCGGATGTCGCGGCCATCTTTCCCCGCTGACGCGGCACGACAAAGACATCGGCTTGGCGTGCGCCGCCTGTGCCGTCATATATCCCATCAAGGATGATATTCCTATTCTCCTCATTGAGGAAGGCGTGCCGAAGCGATTGTGGGAACAGGCTTCCGCCGGGGAATAATTCCGGCGCTATTTTCCGCCATAAAGACGGCAGAACGACGCGATGCGCCGGAACGGGCCGGTGAGGATATCGCCGCATAAAACCGTAACGGCCAGGAGGCCTTTTTTTATGAAATTGCTCATTTTTTCGGATATTCACGGATCAATGCCGGCAACAACGCGCCTGCTTACGCTTGCCGCCGAACATCAGCCCACCGCCGTTCTTTTATTGGGCGACATCCTCTATCACGGTCCGCGCAATCCCCCGCCGGAAGGTTATGCCCCGAAAGAAGTCGCAACGGCCCTCAGCCCGCTGGCCAAACGAATTATCGCCATCAAGGGAAATTGTGACAGCGAAGTGGACGCCATGGTCCTGCCCTTCCCTCTGGCGTCAGACTTTTCCTGGCTTCTGGACGGCACCTCGCGCATATTCGTCACCCACGGCCATCGTTACGGACCTGAAACACTCCCTCCACTGGAAGAAGGCGATGTACTGCTTTTCGGCCACACCCATACCCCCATGGCGCACACCACAGCGAGCGGCGTCCATTTATGCAATCCCGGTTCCCTTTCCATGCCCAAGGAAGATCACCCCGCCTGTTACGGCATGTTTGAAGACAGCGTCTTCTCCGTCTTCACTGTTGCAGACGAACTCTACTTGCAGTTGGACTGCGCGTGAGCATCCTCAAAGTGAACATGCTCCGGACACTGTAAAACCGCTCTATCCGCGCCGCCGCATGCCGTCCCAGGAATACAGGATAAGAGCAAGCCAAATAAGAGTGAAAGTAATCAGGTTTTCTTTACCAAAGGGTTCTTCATACAGCAAAATCCCCAACAGAAGAATGCAGGAGGGGGTCATATACTGCAAAATACCCAGGGTGGTCATGCGGATGCGACGGGCACCGTACGCAAAACATAACAAAGGCACGCTGGTGATCAAGCCGGAACCCACCAACAAAAAATTTATGGACGGATCATGGCGGAAGGGAAGGTTTGTGCCGAAATACGCCTGCCAGACAAGATAACCGGCGGCCAGGGGCAACACCACCAGGGTCTCCACGAACAGGCCGGACAGGGCTTCCACCGGCAACGTCTTGCGCAACAGGCCGTATATGCCGAAGGAAAGGGCCAGTCCCAAAGGCACGTAAGGCAGGTGGCCGAGGCCGCTCACGCGGTAAATCACCGCAACGGCCGCGACGGCGATGGAAAGGAGTACAAGGGGGCTTGCCTTCTCATGAAAAACGACAATACCGAAAAAAATATTGACCAGAGGCGTGATGTAATAACCGAGACTGGCTTCAACCACCATATTCGACGTAATGGCCCAAATATACAGATACCAATTGCCCGCCAGCAAAAAACCGCCCAGCAGCAGCCCCAGAAGATTACGCCTGGAGCGCAGAAACAACAGCAATCCGCCGAGTCTGCCGCGAAACAGCATAAACGGGGCAACTGTCGCGAAAGACCATGTGATGCGGTGACAGAGCACCTCAATGGAATCCACTGAGGAAAGGGCTTTCCAGAAAATCGGCAGAATTCCCCACCAAACAAAGGCGCAAAAAGCGGCAGGAACGCCGGAGGCTGATAATGCCGGCCTTTCTGAAAACACCGGCTTCGCCGTCCCGGCAAGCGGATTCCCTTTGCATGCGGCATCAGCGCTTTGCGAAAGAAGCGGACAGGCATCCCCACGGGCAACCGTCATGTCAGACGCCTTGTCGGAATTGTGCTGCATACTCGAACACCCGGGACAACGCCTCGGCATTGTGGAGCATTGTGCCGTTGGGACGCGTTACTTCGGAGTGTACGGCACAATACATGCCGCCGTACACGGATCAAGTTCGCCGGCGGCGCTGTCTCCCGCCGGAGAGCGAGCGCAACGCAACGGCTCTCATGCTGCGCCGGGGCATGAAAACGCCCGCCCTGCCTCGCCATGAAAAATTATGAAAAAGAACGGACGAACAAATCGTCAATGGCGGCTTTGCCGTTGGACTCCAGAAAACGGGTGCCCGTGGCGGTGATACGCTTGAAGGCGATACGAGGCGCAGCCTCAGCGACCCATGCATCCACATCCCACCTGAACCAGCCGTTCTTTTCCTGGTCAAAAGCATGCAGCGGTTTGTTGCAGATTTTCGCGAACTCCGCCCCCCAACCGGTACCGCCTTTAACAGTGGCATCCTGCAAAATGACGCCGACCACGAAAACCTCCTCTCCACTGCTCACTTGCCAGCAAATACTCTGTAAAACCTTGCGGAATAAAGGCGCTGTCGTATATTGGCGGTTCATGAGCCGGGAGACATAACTCAAGCTCACATCTTTGAGGGCCAGTTCCTCATTGGTCAGAAAACGCACGCCGCGCGCGCGCTCGAGTTGATGGCCCTCAAAGCTGTAATTTACTTCCTGCAATCCGCAACGCTCCGCCGCCAGGCCGAAGTAGGCCTCCGTTCCGACGGCTCCGCCGCTGTACAGTGTGTATTCCCGCGGATTCGCCATCCGTCCTCCTTACAATATGTCCGCCAACGGTCCCAGCCCGTTCAAACGGTTATATATGCTGCACCCGCGCATGCCCTTGGCCGGTATGAACGATACGCACCCGGTCACCTTTGACGAAAAATTCGTCATTTCCCTGGACAACAATAATAGTCCCGCCGCTTTCAAGCTCCATGGTGATCTGACTCGCTTTGTAGCGGCGCATCGAGTACTCGCCGGCGCCTCCCGCGGCCGCGCCCAAAGCCGCCCCACCGAGAGCCATCAAGGTTCTGCCGGTGCCGGCGCCGAAAAGGCTGCCGACAATGCCCCCGGCTACGCCGCCCGCCAGAGGTCCGACAATGGACGGATCCTCTTCCACCATAACCTCGGCGATATCAATCACCGTACCGTATTGAACGCTCTGCACATGGCGCACCTCGCCGTCGGAATAGGTCTTGCCCCCCCTTGAAGCGCAACCGGAAAACGCCAGCCCGGCAACAAGGGCAAGGACAAGCGACAGGTTCCCGCAATATCCGCCGTACTTTCTCAAAAAAGCTATCATCCGCATATTTCCTCCTTAAATTCCGGCGCGTCTAGCGTCTAATTGCAAAAATTCTAACTATATTTTTTGCGGATATTTTTGCAGGATCGTCGGCTGAAAAACATGGTTTCAAGCCGACTTACGCCGCCTTCGGCGGCGCAAAACCCCAGAGGGTTTTCTAGTGTTTACTTTTGTAAGTAAACACCAGGCAGACAACGGCTCCCCGGCGCCAAGCCTTTTTAGATATATACCTCTTTGCCGCCCGTTGGCAAGCCGCGCCCCGATCAAACATAATCACGATGGGACAGGGGGAATCCCGCATGGCGTCCAAAGCTTCCCTGCCGTTGCGGGCAATCGCGGACATAACCGCGCCGCTCAAGACGCCTGGCAAGAATACGCGGTATTTCAGGTTCATTGTCGTAACCGGCCAAACATTCCACTGTACACAGATGGTAGCCGTATCCGGCCTGAAGGATCATATAGTTATCGGAAATAATAAAAAATTTCTGTCCGCCATCACAGTGGGGGCCGCATTTTAGGGTATTGGTTCAGTTTGCCGTCAGGCAAGGCGGGCACATTTTTCGTTGCGGGAGTGTCCTCTTATGGTACTCGACCGGCAACGAAAAATGAAGCCCGACGCGGCATCACGGTAAACTGAGCCAATACCCATTTTGAGGAAGAATGGACAGCCCCGCCGATCGATGGTATACGCTCTTGCGAGAAAAACGGACAGTCTCGGAACGATACCCCAGCACAGGAGACATTCATGGCTTATGACATTCGCATGGTCAAACTCGTCACCGGCGAAATCGCCATCGGCAAATATGACGCGGCCGCCGGTCTTATCGGCGATCCCGCCGTATTACAGACCGTGCCTACCCAGCAGGGCGTGCAGATGATGCTTATGCCCTTCGGTTATCCTTTTGACAACGCCTTTTCCGGCAGCGTTGCCCTGCAGCATGTTCTCTTTGAATACAAAAGCTGCCCCGAAGAGCTCAAAACCAAATACCTTGAGGCTTGTTCCAACCTTACCCTGTCCTCAGGCGGTTTTCAACTCAAAGGTCCCGGCTCTTCCGGACTTATCCGCTGAAGAACCTGTTCCCGGCAACGCCTTTCACGCGCGGAGGGTTCCCTTCGCGCCGCGTCCAGGCCGCCCTCGCGAAAACCCGGAAAAGGCCCCGTCGTCCGGAGTCGGCTCCGGGAAAAAAAATTTTTCACCGTCTGCACCCATGCGCGAACTGCTCCCCCTGCTGCCCAAACCCAGCCGATATCTCGGCATTGAGGAAGGGTCCGTCCACAAGCCGCGTCATGAAGTACGCCTGCGCCTGGGGCTGGTCTTTCCTGACATGTACGAAGTCGGCATGTCCTATCTGGGGCAGAAAATTCTTTACAGTATCGTCAACGCGCGTCCCCATTGGCAGGCGGAGCGCGTCTTTGCGCCCTGCCGCGAGGCAGGAGAGATCCTGCGCGCCAGAGGCGCGCCCCTGTGCACCCTGGAATCCGATATTCCCTTAAATCGGCTCGACGCCCTGGGATTCAGCGTCACGCATGAACTCTGCTACACCAATATACTGTACATTCTGGATCTGGCGGGAATTCCCCTGCGGGCCGAGACGCGCCGCTTCCCCGGACCTGACGGCCGTCCCTGGCCCCTGATCCTGGCCGGCGGGGGATGCTCCATGGCCGCCGAACCTCTGGCGCCCTTTATGGACGCCATGATTCTCGGCGAAGCCGAAGCCTCCCTGCCCGAAGTTCTGGAAACGCTGGAACGGGCGCGGCGCGAGGGGCGCGGGCGCCACGATCTTCTTCTGGCGTTAAGCCGCATCCCCGGCCTGTATATTCCGGAATTTTTCGCGCCTGACGGCGACGGCGTCCTGCGTCCTCTCCATGAACACCATCGCAGGATCGTGCGCAGGATCGTGCCGGATATGAACGAAGCCCCCTATCCCGTGCTTCAGCCCATCCCCTTCGGCGCCGTACATAATCGTCTGGCTCTGGAAATAGGCCGCGGCTGCACGCGCGGCTGCCGCTTCTGCCAAGCCGGCAGCATCTACCGCCCGGCGAGGGAACGCAGCGTCGCCACCCTGCAAAAACTCCTCGACGACTGCCTGAACTCCACCGGTTTTGATGATCTGTCCTATCTCTCCTTAAGTACCGGCGATTTCTCCGCCCTCAGGGAATTATTCATGAAAACGGCCCCGCGCTGCGAACGCGAACAGGTGGCGGTATCCCTGCCTTCCCTGCGGGTAGGTTCCCTTGACGGAGCCATCATGGCGCGTATGGCCGAATTGCGCCGTACCGGCGCCACCCTGGCCCCGGAAGCGGGCAGCCAGCGTCTGCGCGACGTCATTAATAAAGGAATCAACGAAGCGGAACTGATCGCGCACGCGCGCGCCCTGTGCGAGCACGGCTGGCAGCAGGTGAAGCTGTATTTCATGCTCGGCCTGCCCACGGAACGCGACGAGGACGTACTCGCCATCGCCGATCTCTGCCGCGCCGTCAGAAATGCCGCGCCCGCCAAAAACGCCCGCCTGCAAGTCACGGCGGCCGTCTCCCCCTTTGTGCCCAAGGCGCATACGCCCTTCCAATGGGAGGCCCAGATCCCTCCCGAAGAACTGCGCCGCCGGGTAAACCTTCTGCTGACGGCCGTCAAAAAGGAGAAGGGGGTCACCTTACGCTGGCGCGAACCGGACATGAGCCTTCTGGAAGGGCTGTTTTCGCGCGGGGATCGCCGCCTGGCCGATGTGGTGGAATCCGCCTTCCGCCAGGGCGCCCTCTTCACGAGTTGGCACGACGAATGCCGCCTTGAGCCATGGCTGAACGCCTTAGCCGAACACGGCCTGCGCCTTGAGGACTATACCCGCGAACGCGGCATGCGCGACCCCCTGCCATGGGATCACCTGCACAGCGGACTGAGCCGCGAATTCTTCGCGCGCGAACGCGACAACTCCTTGCGCGGCAAAACCCTCGACGACTGTCGCTACGGCGCCTGCCACGCCTGCGGAGTATGCGATACGCTACGCGCCGCCTCCAACCTCGAAAGCCTGCCGGATATGCCGGCCGACGCGCGCTACGGCAACAGACTGAATAAAAGTAGACGGGATCAGGATCCCTGCGGTCCGCTTGCGGACCCGGAAGATACGGGAGGAGGGGACGTCCCGATGGATGACCTGAAGATCGCCTGCGGCGACACGGCCGAGGGCCGGAACGATGCTGAAAGGACAAAGAGCGCCACGGGCCGGCAAGCGCGCAAAAAACCTCCGGCCATTGATCCGCGCCTTGCCGTCAAGGCGGCCAAATGGCGGATTCTCTATTCCCGGCGGGATGCGGCAGCCTACCTCAGCCAACTTGAAATACAGCGCGTCTTTGACCGGGCCTTGCGCCGGGCTCGCCTACCCTTGAGCTTCAGTCAAGGCTTCCATCCCCTTCCCCTGGTCTCCTTCGGCCGGGCTCTGCCCGTGGGCGTAATCAGCGAATGCGAATGGTTCTGCGTGCTTTTGCGTGAAAAGCGGCGGCCGGAAGAAGCAATAGACGCCCTCAACGCCGGCTTGCCCGGAGGCGTGCGCATCCTCGCCATAGAAAATGTGCCTCTCCAGGCGTCATGCGCCGATCCGCTCCGGGAACACTACCGGACACAGTGGCTCGGCGATGTGGCAAAAAGGGAGGAGTTCTCCCTCGCCTGGCGGCGCGTGGGCGAATCCCCCGCTCTACCCTGGCGGCGGGAAGGCAAAAAAGGGCCTCGGGAACTTGACGCCAAAGCATTCTTCGCCGACATTCGCCATGTCGCGCCCGGCAGTTGCGACCTGCTCATGGACTGGTCCGGAGGCTACGTTTCTCCCCTGGCCCTTTGTCTGCACGCCTTGGACTCTGTCGGACACAGGGATGCGCCCCATCTCCTGCGCCTGACAAAGTTGGCGTGAGCGGCAAGGCGATTTTGCGGAGCCCCCGGAAATATAATGCCCCATTTCCCGACTATTCAGGAGTTTCGCCATGCGTTTTTTCATTCTTTTTCTCACGGGATGTATCGCCATGACAGCAAATATGCATCTTTCCTCCGCCTCCGTATATGAAAGCGGCAACGCGGCGGCGGGCGAAGGAACGATCACGCGCCGCCTTGCCAACGGGCTGACCGTGCTCATCAAGCGGGACACGCGCTTTCCCCTCGTCTCCCTGCGTCTTTACGTGCACGCCGGCTCCGCCTATGAAGCGCCTGAACAGGCGGGCATCAGCCATATGCTGGAGCACATGGTCTTTAAAGGCACGAAAAAGCGCCCCAAGGGAAGCGTGGCCCAGGATGTGGAAAAAACCGGCGGCTATCTCAATGCGTCAACCAGCTTTGATTCCACGGTCTATCTCACGGACATGACCAGCGATCAGTGGGAAACCGGGCTGGACGCGCTCAAGGACATGGCCTTTCATCCCACCCTGAATCCGGCGGATCTGGAGGCGGAACAGGAAGTGGTCATCGCCGAACTCAAACGCGGCGAAGACTCGCCCGGACAACGCCTGTTCCGCATGATCCAGAAAGCGGTCCTGAACGGCACGCCTTACGCAAACCCGATCATCGGCTATGAAAAGACCGTGCGCGCCTTGAGTGACGGCGATCTGCGCGCCTATATCGAGCGACTGTACCAGCCCCAGTCCATGCTCCTGCTGATTTGCGGCGACATCGTCCCCGAAGATGCCCTGCATGCGACGGAAAGCCTGTTCGGAGACATGAAGAACACCCGCGCCGTCACGCCGCCCGCGCCGATGATTCCGCCCGCGCGGGCGGGCTTCACGGCCGAAGTGGAAACAGGCCCATGGCAAAAGGTTCATCTGGCCCTGGCCTTGCCCGCGCCCGGCATGGATGACGCGCGCGCCGCCCAGCTTGACGTTCTGGCCCATCTTCTCGGCGGCGATGCTTCATCGCGCTTTCCCCGTCTCTATCATTACGAAAAACGCCTGGTTGACGAGATTTCCGTCGTCAATTACAGTTTCGAGCGCTTGGGCATGATCTTCATTCAGGCCAGCCTGGACGCGGACAAACTGCCCGCCTTCTGGGAGGCGTTCAGCAAGGAACTGGCGGCCCTGTCTTCCGTAAACTTCTCTCCGGAAGAACTGAACCGGGCAAAACTCACCATTGAGGACGGTCTGTTCCGATCCAAGGAGACCCTCTCCGGGTATGCCTCAAAACTCGGCTATTTCGCCTTTTTCGGCAAAGGCGAACAGGACGAGAACAACTATCTGAACACTGTGCGGGATACGGATCAGCGTATTCTGGCGGATCTCGTCAAAAACGTCTTCAGGCCCGAAGCCGTGTCCATGGCGGTTTTGCTGCCCGAAGGCCGCCAGGCGCCTCAGACAAGCGCCACCGGAGAAACAAAAGGCAACGCGACGATGGCGGACGCGAAGGGGAATAACGACGACGCGGAAAAAAGCCCCGCAAAGGCATGGAGCGACTGGTTCGGCGCCTCCTTTTCCGCCGGACGGCAACGCCCCGCGCCGGACAAAGGCCGCGCTGCCCGGGCGGGTAATAGCGGCGGGATGGAAATCATCAACATAGGGCAAGATCGTACCCTGATACTGCTTTACGACGCCACTCTGCCCTATGTTGCCGCCACCATGGACTTTTTCGGCGGAGACAGCCTGCTTAGCGAAAAAAAAAATCAGGGCCTTGCCGCATTTACGGCTTCTCTGCTCACCAAGGGAACGAAAAAACTCAGCGCCACGGCTCTTGAAGACTTTCTGGCAGACCGGGCGGCGTCTTTCTCCGCGGCTTCGGGCAAACAGAGCTTTTCCATCAGCATGAATTCCCCGGCCCGTTTCAGCGCCGATATGTTCGATCTTTTGCAGGCCACCCTTGTAACTCCGGCTATGAAAGACGAAGAAGCCGCCCGCGTGAGCGAAAACCAAATCGCCGCCATTACCGCGCGGGAAGATCAGCCCGTCGGCCTGGCCTTTCGCCGCATGTTTCCTTTTCTTTTCGGCGAACACTCTTACGGTTTCCTGCAACTCGGCGAAAAAGAACGCGTAGCCGCCTTCACAGCCAAAGACGCCATGGGATTCTGGAAGGAGCAGACCCTGAGCCCCTGGACTCTTGCCGTCTGTGGCGCCTATGACAGGGAGGAGATCCTGGCGGCGGTGAAAAAACTGCCTGTCCCGGCCAAAAAAGAACAGCGTCCGGACGCGCCGCAATGGGGAAAGGAAAAAAAACTTGAACTTGCGCTGCCCGGCCGCAACCAGACGCATCTGTTCATGGTTTTTCCCACCATGGGGCAGGGCGGGGATGATGAAGCCGGACTTGAGCTTCTGGAAAATATTCTGGCCGGGCAAAGCGGCCTGCTGTTTAAAGATCTGCGCGACGAACAAAGCCTCGGCTACAGCGTGACCGCCTTTTCCTGGAAAAACGAAAAAGCCGGCGCCCTTATTTTTTACATAGGCA
The DNA here is from genome assembly GCA_031279825.1 of Desulfovibrio sp. GTDB lineage: Bacteria > Desulfobacterota > Desulfovibrionia > Desulfovibrionales > Desulfovibrionaceae > Frigididesulfovibrio. The sequence continues at coordinate 17,705 of JAITHT010000063.1, forward strand.
CCGAAGCCGACAAGCTCGCCCAGGCAAAGGCAGGCTTTGCGGCCGTTATCAGCAAGCTCCACAATGACCTTTTGCCTGCGGCGGATATAGAACGCGGCAAAAACCAGATGCGCGGCGACTATCACCGGAGAAGCCAGAGCCTTGGTTCGCGCAGTTCCGAAGCCGCCGCCCTCGCGCTTATGAAGCTCCCTCTGGATCACAACCGCGCGCTGGTGGAAAAGGCCCGGAACATTGAGGCGCAGACGCTCAGACAACTGGCCCGCGCCTATATCCAGCCGGAAAAAGCCTATACGATCACCGTGCTGCCTTAGATGCACATTTAACTGTTACATAGTACCAGACGTTACCTTCCAATCGGGAGCCCCTCATGCCTTATGCAGCATTCTTGCCTCAATCGACCACTGATCAGGAATCCTGGCGCGCCTTCAAAATTATCGCGGAGCTTGTCGAAGGCTTTGAAGCCCTGAGCCGCGTGCAGAATTGCGTATCCATCTTCGGCTCCGCCAGAGCGAAACCGGAGTCGCCAATATACAGGGATACCACGGCTATCGCCAGACTCCTTGCCGAAAACGGCTACGGCGTCATCACCGGCGGCGGTCCAGGCCTGATGGAGGCCGGCAACAGGGGCGCATGCGAGGGAGGGGGCGATTCCGTGGGTCTGCACATCCATCTGCCTCATGAGCAGGAGTGCAATCCCCATGTTACAATCCGCTGCAACTTCCGGTATTTTTTCTTACGCAAACTCATGTTCGTCAAATACGCCAAAGCCTATGTGGTCATGCCCGGCGGCATGGGCACCATAGACGAGTTTTCCGAAGCCTTTGTGCTCGTTCAGACAAAGCGCATCAAGCCTTTTCCCATTATTCTTTACGGCAGCGCCTTCTGGAAGGGACTACTCGGCTGGGTGCGCGAGGTTATGGCGCGCGACGGCTATATTAACGAATCCGAACTTGACTTGCTGGTCGTCAAAGATACGCCGGAAGAGGTCGTACGGCATATCCGGCAGCACGTATAGCAATGCATAAAGGCGCTCCCGCCCATTCGCGACCGGCGCGGATTATCCCGCCGCCGCCGCCGCCCTGGCCGTCCTGGGAGGCGCTTATGGCCGAAGCTCTGGCACAGGCGCGTCTGGCCGAGGCCAAAGGGGAGACGCCGGTGGGCGCCGTGCTGGTTACCGGTAACGGACGGATTGCGGGCGTGGGGCACAACGCTTCGGAATCCCTCCGCGATCCCACGGCCCATGCCGAGATAGCCGCCCTGCGCGCCGCCGCCCTGGTTGAGCGCAACTACCGTCTTGAAGGCGGCGTGCTCGTGGTGACCCTCGAACCCTGCCTCATGTGCGCGGGCGCCTTGGTTCACGCCCGGGTCGCCGGGCTTGTCTACGGCGCCCCTGATCCGAAAGCCGGGGCTGTTGATTCGCGTCTTGACTGTCTTGAGCAAGCATTCTGCAATCACCGGGTCTGGAGTCTCGGCGGCGTTTGCCGGGAAGAGTGCGCCGCGCTTCTGCGCGCGTTCTTCACCCGCAGGCGACCGGCGGCGCCTGCCCTGACCTCCGCCTCTTCCTCGGAATGATTTCCCGGCCGGACGCAATGCGCCACAAAAAATACGACGACATACTTACGGAACACGCAGATCCAAATGAGGTAGCGAAGCCCTTCAGGGCTTCGCGTCTTGCGCTTGGGAGGGGTTTGGACCCCTCCCAAGCTTCCGCCCCGGAAAGAAACCCCGCCCTTCAGGGCGGGGTCGGGGC
>JAITHT010000010.1 GCA_031279825.1 Desulfovibrio sp.
ATACCCGGTCGCTTCGGCAAGTTTTCGCACGCTCCAACGCGTACTCCCGTCAACAGGAGTGCTGCAAGCCAGTGCGATAACTCCCGTTCTTTCTTCCGGTGCTATTTTTTGCCGACGTCCCCGGCCCGCTTTGTCGTAAAGGCCGTCAACGCCCAACTTGAGAAACCGCTTGCGCCATTTCAGGCAACTTTGCCGGTTCAGGCCGACGTGTTCCTGCATGGCCTTCACTCCCACCCCTTGAGGCGCAAGAAGAATCACCTTTGCACGAAGAGCGGGGCGCTGTTCTGTTTTTCCTGAGTTTGCCCACATTTTCAGAGTGGATCCCTGCTCTGCGGTCAATGCAACTCGGATACATGGCCGCATAACAAACTCCTTGTCTGGAGTCTATTATATGTATTTATTTCAAGGACGCAACACTAGTGTCCTGATTTTTAATGCGAAGTTATGACTCAGGACACTAGGGAAAGAGCGGAGGAATTTTTGAAAACACCTCTGCTTGTTGTTCTCAAAAGCATCAGGAATCGTCTGTTTTCAGATTCCAGTGAAGGCAGCGCCAGCTTCCGGCATCGCGGGCGAAAATACAGATGCCGCCGGTACTTACCTTAAGTTCGTGCTGTTGCGTAAAGCAGGCGAGTTCCGTATCCGGCAGCAAGTGGGGGGCAAAGCGGATAATGCCGTTTGAAGAGATCAGCAGTACGGTTTCCCCTTCCTCTATAGCCGCGGCGAGTGCCCGCCAGGCGGCGATAATGGCCTGCGTGTCCATCTGCCAGCCTTGGGGGGGGATAGCCAGGGTATCCCACAGTCTGATGACCCTTTCTCCATACAGCCGTATTTGTTCCACGGAAATATGCGTTGCGTCCAGCCCCGCCTGTTCCAGATAATGACGGCCCAGTCTGAGTTGCACATGGTGTTCAGGCTGATTTTCATCAGGACCGTAGTCTATTTCCGTAAAGGAGGGAGCCGGTCGAACATCAAGCGAAAGTTCCATCTCGCGAAGAATGAGGCGCGCTGTCTGGAGCGTTCGTTGCAGAGGGGCGGCGAAAACCCTGTCGGGAATACAGCCGTAAAGGCGCAGGAGACGTCCGGCCTTTCTGGCGCGATCATTCTCTACCAGGGGGAGATCCGTTCTTTTGCCCACACGGGTAGGAATTTCTCCGGGCTGAAAGGTATTCCCGTGCCTGACGATGATCAGGCGTCGCATGCGGGTATCCTTATGGTATTGCAACAAAGACTATATGAAGCGTTACTTGCCATAAGAGCAGCCCTTGTCCCGCGATCCTGCGCCGCCGGCGGACTTCCCGCTCAGGCCGTTTGCAGGCTGCCGCGGAAGGAGTCCCAGCTTGTGACATTATATTTTTCGAGTACGGCGGGTAGTTCCCGGACAATGCGAAAGGCGGCATCGGGCCGGGAAAAATTAGCTGTGCCTATCTGTACGGCCGAGGCACCGGCCAGAATGAACTCCAGAACATCCTCGGCGCATTGCGCGCCGCCTATGCCGATGACGGGGATGCCCACGGCCCGGCTGACTTGCCAGACGCAACGCAAGGCCACGGGTTTGATGGCCGGTCCGGAAAGCCCCCCTGTAATCATGGCGAGAAGAGGCCTGCGGCCGGCCAAATCGACAGCCATACCGCTCAAAGTATTAATACAGGAAAGCATGTCGGCTCCACCCGCTTCGCAGGCTCTGGCTATTTCGCAGATATCCGTGACATTGGGCGAAAGCTTGACAATTACGGGTTTAGCTCCGGCATTTTTTTTGACGGCCGCTGTCACAGCGGCGGCCATGCGCGGATCTTGCCCGAAAAAGCTGCCTCCCTCGTTTACGTTTGGACAGGAGATGTTGACTTCGAGAGCGGCAATAGCCCGTTCAGCAGCCAAGACAGTCGCCAGTTCGCCGAATTCGCCGGTGGAAGTCGCGTAAAGGTTGGCGATGACCGGCAACGCGTCCGCGGGCAGCAACGGGAGTTTATCGCGGAGGAAAGCCTCCACTCCGCAATTTTGCAGCCCGATGGAATTCAACATGCCGCAGGGGGTTTCCGCGATACGGGGCATGGGGTTGCCTTCCCGCGGCACAAGGGAGAGCCCTTTGACGACGATGCCGCCGAGGATTTGCAGATCGCCGTAGGGCATGAATTCAAGGCCGTAGCCGAAGGTGCCGGAGGCCGTGAGCACCGGATTTTTCAAGTTCAGGAAAAAATCCCGACCGGTAAGGGTGACGCGCAATGTCTCCATAGCTTCTCCCGGCATCAGCGCAAGCTGACGGTATCTGCCCAGAAATTGGGACCGCAGATGCAGGTCTGCACGTGATGATACTCCGCGCGGGCGGCAGAGCCCGGGGGAGCGTATTTCTCCGGCATCTTGCGATCCGGCCGCGCTTTCGGCGGAAGCGCGGCCTTGACCACGCAGCCGAGACAAGCGCCGATGCCGCAGGCCATCCGGGTTTCAAGGCAAAGCTGGGTGCGGGCTTTGTAGCGTAAAGAAAACGTTTGCACGGCTTCCAGAAAAGGCGTCGGTCCGCAGGCCAGTACGAGGCCTTCGGCGGAAAATTGCCGTATCCGGTCATCAAGAAGATGAAGAAAGCCTTCCCGGTCGCCTGCCTCTTTTTCGCGATGGGCGTTGGCTGAGATTTTTGTCCGGATGCCCTCAAAAGGATAACACGGCAAAGGCATGCGATGCCCGAATTCCATGATAAGATTCTCAGGACGGGGATGAGCGTGGACATAGCCGACAAAAGGGGCGATACCCACGCCGCCGGCCAGAAGCAGGGTGGGGGTATCGTCTTCCACGGCCAGGGCGTTGCCCAGAGGCCCCCAGGCATCCAGTATTGTCCCGGTGGCAAATTCGGCCATGGCCATGGTGGCCCGGCCCCGTGCCTGAAAGAAAACACACAGGTTCGCATCATCGGCACGGCAGATGGAAAAGGGTCTGCCCCAAAGCCGCCCGGCATCGCCGCCTGCAGGGCGGAGCATAATAAATTGACCGGGTTTCCAGCCATCCCACGGGGGAAGCGTGAGACGCATAAGGAAAAAGGCGGCTTGGGCGTCAATGCCGCCGAGAGGCTCTACATGTGTGACGGTGAGTTGCGCGAGTATCGGTTGGGGCATAGCTGTGATTCCGGCGTGCCGGCAGGCGGCGGCTTAAAGCATTTCGTATGTGAGACGTTCCATTCGGCACGACCGGCGAAAATGAATTGCGCCTACGCCTCATGGGCGCGCGGCGCCGGCTTCGCCCCGCCGCGAGAGCAATTTCATTGTGAAATTACTCCAGGTAAACTGTGCGGTGACGGCTTGTCGGACACCTTGTAATGGGGTAATATCGCGCTCTTCTCTTTTTCTCAAGCTCAAAGAGCAAAGACAGGCTGTTGCGGCAACGCGCGAAGACGGGCTGTCTTTTGTCCCCGCCGTCATCTGATCCCATCCGGCTCCTTAACGTCCGGATGACAGGAATTTTTCATGGTTGCAGCCGGTAGAGAAAAAAAGACCGGACCCTCCAACAGGGGTGCCGTACGCAGACGCGTGAGCGCGAACGCGCTGTCGTTGTTTCCCGCGGAGAACGGCAACGCCGCTTCCGGGGCAAAGGACGTTTCCGGTGAGACGGACGATGCGAAAAATCATCTCGACGCCGGGCCTTTCAGGCCGGAAATACTCTCTCCGGCCGGCGACATGCCTTCGGCCTTGGCCGGGCTTGCCGCCGGAGCGGACGCTGTGTATCTGGGGCTTAAACATTTCTCCGCCCGCATGCAGGCGGAGAATTTCTCCACCAGCGAATTGGCGGCTCTGGCGGATCTTGCCCATGCTAAAGGACGCCGTGTCTATGTAGCCATGAATACCCTGATCAAACCGGGCGAAGCGGGCCAAGTGCTACGCCTGATCCGGCGTCTTGTTTTGAATGTGGAGGCGGATGCGTTGATCCTGCAGGATCCGGCCGTGCTTGATATGGCCGGTCAGGCGGGTTTTCAGGGGGAACTTCATCTTTCCACCCTGGCTAATGTCACGCATCCCAAGGCGTTGACGGTTGCGCGATCGCTGGGCGCGCATCGGGCTATACTGCCGAGAGAGCTTTCTTTGCCGGAGGTGCGCCGGATGGACGAAAGCTGTCCGCAGGGCCTATCCTTGGAAATATTCGTGCATGGGGCGCTGTGTTTCTGCGTTTCCGGCCGTTGTTGGTGGTCCAGCTATTTGGGAGGCAAAAGCGGTTTACGCGGGCGCTGCGTGCAGCCTTGCCGCCGTGTATACGCGCAGAAAAGCCGGGCCGGGCGGTTTTTTTCCTGTATGGATCTGTCGTTGGATACCTTGGTCCATTCCCTTTTGTCCCTTACGCGTGTGCGAGCATGGAAAATAGAAGGACGAAAAAAAGGGGCGCACTACGTGCATCACGTGACGGCCGCGTACCGTCTGCTGCGTGACGAACCGGGCAAGGCCGAAGCGCGGCAAGAGGCGGAGCGCCTTATAGGTATGGCCCTCGGCCGGCTGGGCACTCGATCTTTGTTCGTGCCCGGCAAAGCGGAAAACCCTGCCGGCTTCCCTTTTGCTAAAGAGGCGCAGACGAGTTCCGGCCTGCTTTGCGGCCGCATCGGCAAAGACAGGGATAACCGTTACGAAATAAAACCCCGGCTGCCGCTGTTGCCCAGAGATTTTTTGCGCGTCGGCTGCGAGGATGAACCGTGGCATTGCACCCTGCGGGTAGGCGCTTCAGCAGCCGCCGGCGCGTCTTTGGTCCTTTCTTTGCCGGGAGGCAAACACCCTAAGGTCGGCGTTCCGGTTTTTCTCATCGACCGCAAGGAGGCGGAACTTGTTTCCTTGCTGAACATGTGGGGGCACGACCTGCGGAATCGAAAAAGGTCGGAAAAACACCATGAGGATGTCGGCGCGCTCCGGCCATCCATGCCGATTCCCTCTTGCGGCGGCAAAAAGCTGGACGTGCTGTTGCGCAGTTCGTTACCGCACGGGAGGGAAGGCAAAAGCGGGCTGAAAGCCGGTACGATCCAGGGACTTTGGCTTTCCTCAGGGGCCTTGCGCGATCTGTCCAAAACGCTTTTCAGCCGGGTGCTCTGGTGGCTGCCTCCCGTGATCTGGCCTGACGAAGAAGATGCCTGGAGCGTACTCATTCTGGCGGCTATGCGCGGCGGCGCCCGTCGTTTTGTCTGCAATACTCCTTGGCAGGCGGGCTTTTTCAGCGAAAAAGGAGGAATTTCCCTTGTCGCCGGCCCATTCTGCAATACGGCCAACGCCTCGGCTATTGACGCGCTGGCGCGAATAGGTTTTGAAGCCGCCGTCATCAGTCCTGAATTGGGCGAAGCGGATATGCTTGCCCTGCCCGAACAAAGCCCCCTGCCTTTAGGGGTCGTGCTTGACGGATTTTGGCCTATGGGCATAAGCCGCCATCGCCCCCCCCACGTACATGCGCAGGAGGGTTTTCTCAGCCCCAAGGGCGAGGAATTCTGGCTGCGCCGCTATGGACGGAACACCTGGATTTATCCATCCTGGCCTTTGAATCTTGCCGCTCGTCGAGCGGATCTTGAGCGTGCGGGCTATACCATGTTCATCCATATGGATGAACATCCTCCTAAAACGCGTATCCAGGGTGAGCGTGAAAGCGAATTCAACTGGAAGGCAGGCGTACTGTAAAGTCGTACGGGAAGATTACAGCGGCGGCAGCACGGCTCGCGCGCCTTTGACCGTGAGTCTGCACAAAGGCAATCCGCGAAAATACAGCCCCATTTCCGGGGAGGAGGCATTGACGATCAGGCTTTGCCCTGTCAGCAGGGCCATGGCCGGCGCGGGATCTTCCAGATCAAGACAGGGCAGGCCCCTCCGCCGCGCAAGGTTGATTGCGGGCATCAGGCCGCGCAGGTGAGGACTGATGCGTAATTTCCGTTCGAAACGGCCGAGGGGAAAGCCTTTCCAGGAAAAATCATGTGCGGGCAACGCGCGGCTGCCCGCGGGCAGGAAACGGATCACCGAATTGAATACGGCTATGTCGCCGGGAGGGAGAAGGGCCGTATCCACATACCCCTCTGCCAGGAGGCTTCGATCCAGGGGCATTGCCCTATGCTTGCGGGAGTCTCCCCGCGCGCGTCGTCCATAACCGTGTTGCTCGTCAGGGCGCGCGCCGTCCCCGGTTCGGCAGGTTTCCGGTTTTTGCAGAAGGGAGACGAAAAATCCCTGTCCGTCTTGTCCGCTGTTCACTCGCCATACGCCGACGAATTCGGGCAGGCGGGGATCGGCAAAAATAAATCCGGGCAGCGGTTCAAGGGGCAGGAAGACGAGTCCCAGTTCCTCCCGGGCAAAACGGAGTTGGGCTTCATTTTCCTCCACGTTGGTTGTGCAGGTGGAATAGACGAGCTTGCCGCCCGGTCGCAACAGGCGGGCGGCTTCGGCAAGCAGCCGGCGTTGCAGGCCAATAAGCGGCTTCACTTTGTCCCCCTGCCAGAGACGCAGCACCCGCGGATGTTTTTCCGCCGTGCCCCAGCCGCTGCAGGGGGGATCCAGGAGTATGCAATCCCATCCGCCCGACATTTCGTCGTCATCTGTGCCGGGAGCATGCGGGAGGCGTGTCGTTGTCCGCGCATCAGGGGCCGAGGGCAGGGGGAGTTTTTCTCCGGGATAGGAGGTTGTGGCGCATGAGAACAGATTCAAGGTCTGCAAGTTGCGGCGCAAGGTGATCAGGCGATCTCCTGAGGGTTCGTTGGCGAGCACGAAAGCGTTCTGCCCTGTTAATTGAGCCAGAATGCCGGTTTTGCCGCCCGGACTCGCGCACATGTCCAGTACGGATGCGCCCGGCTCGGGGTTCAGGGCGAGAGGCGGGAGCATGGAAGAGCGATCCTGGATATAGATATATCCGAAAACGGCCGCCAAGCTGGAGCCTAAGGAAAACGGGCCGCTGACAAGCCTGCGGGCCGGAGGGAAAAAAGGATCGGGCGTAAAGATGAATCCCTGCGCTCGCAGCAGCATTTCTACAAGATGCGTATGCTCCGGCTTGCACGCCAGGCGGAATGAACGTGGTGGCAACGTGCGCATATGTGTTTCGAGTAGTGATTGGAGTATTGAGGAGCATTTCACGTATGAAACGCTCCGTAGGGGTGTGCTGGACAATCCTTGCCGCCGGATAATTGCAGGCGGCCTTTACCCGCCGTTAAACGACCAGGGCGGATTAACGTTGCGGCGCTGCACCCGTCGTTTACAGCGAAAACACGTTTCGCTTACTCCCCGTGCACGTAACCTGCCGCGTAAGGGCAGGCCGTGCGCCGCCGGGGGGGTACCCTGCGTGTTGCTTAAGACGGAAAAAAGATATATTGGACAGAAGCGGGCCGCAAGCCGTAATCACGCGGGGTTCGCCGCAATTCTTTTGCAAGGCTCGACGGCGGGGCGGTTTTCTTGCGCGGACCGCTTCGTTCGCGCGGGGATATTTTTTCATGTTACGCCAGTGAAGCGGTTGTTTGTCCGAGATTAAAGTGAGGATGTATGAAGCGAATATTTCGCGCTGTCACAGCATGGGCGTTCGGGATTTTTCTGTTCCTGGCTTCTCATGCCGTTGCCGCTGAAAAGTCCACATTCGTGGTTTTGCCTTTTGCCGTACAAGGATCCCCGAGTTATGCCTACCTTGAGCGTTCCATCCCGCAGATGTTGACCTCGCGGTTGTACTGGAAAGGCCGTGTCGAGCCGGTTCTCCACGATGTGCCGCGTGGCATGAAGCCGGTCGCGGATCAGGCGGCGGCTGAAAAAGCGCGTGCCCAGTATAAAGCCGATTATGTCATTTGGGGCAGCGTGACGGTCGTCGGCGAAGACGCCAGCCTTGACGTGCGGGTGTGCGATAAAAAAGGGAAGGTATGGCCGCAGTCGCGTCAGGCTAAGGCGTCAGCGCTCATAAGCGTTTTAAGCGGCGTAAGCGATGCCGTCAATCAGGAAGTGTTCGGCAGGGCCGCAATGCCCGCTTCCGGCCGGCAGTCCGCGCAAGGAGCCGTCAACCAGATGAATCCGGATATTACGGTGAATCAGACCTCGTCCAAAGATGTGTACTTGAACCCGCAGTTTCGCTATGCCGGTCCGAGCGCCGGGGATGATTCCCGCCTGCGTTCGCAGGCGTTGCCGTTCAGTTCCATAGGTATGGAGGTGGTGGACGCTGACGGCGACGGCAGGAACGAGGTTTTTCTGCTTGCTGAGACCACGTTGCGCGCGTACGTTTTTTCCAACGGGCAGCTTTCGCCTGTGGGCGAATTCAATTTTCCCAAGACGGACCAGTGCCTGAACATCCGTTCTTTTCCGCATCCCAGCGGTAAGGCGTGGCTTATAGTCAATGCCGTGGATAATAAAGGATATCCCCAGGCAAGCGTGCTGACTTACAGCGGCGGCCGCTTTACGGAAGAGATGAAGAATATCCACCTCTATTTGAACGTCGTCAAACTTCCGCCCACGTATATGCCGGTGATAATAGGGCAGGAAGCCCAGCCGCCGCGTCTGTTCAAGGAAGGGGTCAGCGAGATGATCAAAAGCGGAAAATCCCTTGAGCGGGCCAAGCGCTTGGCCTTGCCGACGGACGCCAATGTGTTCAACTTCGCCTATCTACCCGCCGGGAGAGGCGGCAAAGACGGCGAGAAGCTGATCGTGCTCAGTTCCGACGAACGCCTGCGTACCTATACCGGTAAAGGCGCTCGCCTGAGCGAAAGTTCGGAGCGCTTCTCCGGTTCGGCTGTGGGGCTCAGCGTAGATCCCGCCATGCCCGGCCTCGGCAGAGAGATCGTTACCATAGGCAACGTCTTTTACATCCCCATGCGTATGCTTGCCGTTGATCTTGAACGGGACGGCAATTACGAACTGATCGTGAACAAGCCCATTTCCACGGCTTCGGAGATTTTTGACCGTTACCGCTTTTTCCCGCAGTCGGAAATACATTCGCTGTTCTGGGACGGCATCGGGCTCAATTTGCAATGGAAGACGCGGCGCATTAAGGGCTCCACGGTGGATTACACCATTGCCGATGTCAATAACGACGGCGTCCCCGCCTTGGTGGTCTGCTTGAACACCCACCCAGGAGCCATCGGCGTTGCGGCGCGTAAAACCATGCTTATGGTCTATCCTTTGGATTTATCCAAGACGGATCCCGGCGCGGCCGTCGACAGAACCGACGTCCATGACGTTGATGGAGGCGGGAAAAGATAGGGGCGCTCATGCCCGTTGGAACATATCGCGCTTGAGATTGCGAGCGAAGTTCGCCTACGCCAATCCCGCGTGCCGTTACGCTCGGCATCTCAAGGCACAAGCATTGTATGTACATAGATATTTTCAATGAAAAAACGCTCTGAACCTGTTGTTCTGGAGGTTTGCGCCAACGAAGAGGGCATGAAGCTGTTGCGTTTTCTGGAACGCAGGCTGCTTGCAAAAGTGCCGAAAGCCCTTTTGCACAAATGGATCCGCACCGGCCAGGTACGCGTGAACGGCGGTCGATCCGGCGCTTTTTCCCGGCTGGCCGCTCAGGATATGGTCCGCTTGCCTCCCTTCGCCCCGATCAGAACGGTGGTCGCGGCGACCGCCGCGATTTGCGTATCTCCCGGCGAGAAGGAAAACGTGTATCCCGCGCCGGCGTTTTTGCCTTCTTTTTGCGTCGGAGAATATGCCCGCCCGGAAGAGGCGGCGCCTTGGGACGCCGCCGAGGCATCACCCGGAAGAACGTCCTTGGGCTCTCCCGAGTCGGGGCCATGTCCGAATCTTGGTTCGGATATTCGCATTATCGCCCGCACGCCGCATTTCCTGGTGCTGGCAAAGCCGGCCGGCCTGCCGTGTCAGCCGGGGAGCAAACATTCGGACAGCGTGTGCGCCAGGCTGACCGCGGCTTTTTCAGACGCTCCGTTTATCCCGGCACCGGCGCATCGCATAGATCGGCTCACTTCAGGCCTGGTGACGGTCGGCATGAGTCACGCCGCGCAGCGGCGGCTGCACGCCCTGTTTGCCTCAGGAGGCATTCTCAAGGAATATCTGGCCTGGGTCTGGGGAGAGTGGACGCCCTCCGGCCCATGTCTTTTGCGGGACAGACTGGGCAAAGCGTGCGGCGCCGGCCGTGAAACCGTGACCGCCCTGCCGGGGGGAGAGATTCTGCCTTTGCCGAAGAGAGCGCAGTCTGACGCCGGCGAGGCGGCGGTTCACGCCGCGCCCGTTGGCGGCGCATCTTCCTTGGGCGTTGCGCTCAGCGTGGTCGTGGCGGTGCAAAAACTGTTTGGAGACGAGGCGTCTTTTCTGAAGCGCAAAGAGTTCTCCTCCCGGCTTCACTATTCCGTATGCGCCGGAGCAAAGGAAGCGTTCTGCGTCCGGCCTTGCGCAAGTCTGCTCTTGCTGCGCCTGTTGACGGGGCGTACGCATCAGCTTCGGGCCCAGCTGGCATCAAGGGGATTTTCCATTATCGGGGACGGTCGCTACGCCGGCCCGCGTTTTTCACATATGTTGCTGCACGCTTTTTCTTTGTCTCTGCCTGTCGGCGGGTATTCCCCGGACGATCCCGGGGTGACCTGTTCCGCCGCTACGGAGAATGCGGACGACCGGCTGGAGGCGAGCGTGTCTCCTTCCTGGCCGGCGCCGTTCATTCCCGACGCCGTCCTGCTCGCCCGGGCGCGGCGTCGTCTGGCCGAAGGCATGGATCAATCCGTTGTGGATTCACATGTCCCATAACCCCGCTTCACAGACGTCACGTTTTTTGCCTTCATCGTCTTTGCGCCAATCGTCGTCTCCTGAAAAAATACTATAGGGAAGAATTGTTATGGAAAAAAAACGACAAGAGCTGACCTCTCTGTTTCGTCTGGCCCGGCTGTATAAAACAAGGGGATCAGATGAGCGTTTTGCCGCCTATGTGGAGAAAGCGCGCGCCCTGGCCTTGGATCTCCTGCGCGACGGCGCGGTTCCGGCGACGTTCGTTTACTCCACTCTGTACCGTCAGGGCTGCCATGAGCCGCTCTTTGAACTGGCTGAGGCCGGGGAGAGCGGCCAAACGGACGATGCTCTACTCTCCATGGCGACGGCGGCCGCCTTTGCCCGTAATGATCCGCGCCTTGCCTTGGCCTTGGCCGAACGCATCGGCGACGCCGAGCAGCGTTGCCTGCGCCGGAAAACGGCGGAATTATGGGCGGATCTGCACGCCCCCCTGACGGAGGAGCCGAGGGTGCATCTTCTTGTTCTTACGCACAATCGGGCGGCTTGTGCGGAGCGATCCCTGCGCCTGTTGGGAGAGACGGCTTACCGGAATTACGCGGTGTACATAGCGGATAACGGCTCCGGCGACGGCACGCGCGAGATCGCGCTCCGGGCGCGGGAATTTTTTCCGTCTTATGTCCAGGTGGCGGCGCAGGCCTTTCCCGTCAATATCGGCCGCCCGGCAGGGCATAACTGGCTTGTGGCCGGGCATGACCATAGCGCGGCCGAGTTCATCGCCATAGCCGACGATGATTTGACGCGCATCCCGCCGGACTGGCTGACCCGCATGGTGCGCACGGCCCAGCTTTTTCCCGGCTGCGCCTGCGTGGGCGGCAAAATCCTTGTTTCGGGCTGGCCGGCCATGGTGCAGTGCGGACCGTTCCATATGGAGAAATTCGGCCATCCTAATGGTTTTACTCAGAAGAGACTCTTCGGCAATGAGGATTTGGGCCAGTTTGACTATATCGATCTGGTGGAGCACGTGGCCGGCTGCCTGCACATTTTTGATCGCCGCGCCCTGGAAGAGATCGGCCTTTTCGATATCCGCTTTTCTCCCAGCCAGTTCGTGGATGTGGAGCACCATCTGCGCCTGTGCCTCGCCGGGAAAACCATTGTCTTCAACGGGCTGATCTCCTGTGAGCATCAGAATGTCCCGGACAGGAGCCTTGCTGAAGCTAGAGCGGCCACAGGCAATGTCGTGGGCAATCTCGTCAAGCTTATACACAAACATGATGAAGAGGAAGTGCGGCGCGCTCTGGAGACGCGGCATCAGGAGCGCGCGGCCTGGCTGGAGGGCGACAAATGACGGAGGGAAAAATCCGCCCGCGCCTGTTTGGCGGCAAAGATTTTTTCAGCGAATCCTTGCGGAGCGTCTCAAGGCATGAAATGCTCGGTCAACCGGCGGCGTAAGCGTCGGCTTATGTTAACCCGCTCTTAGGGAAAGATATGGATGGAGAATTTTTTTAGCCTGAGAATCAAACTCCCCTTGTCCATTGTCACCGTAATTCTGGTGATATTGTCCATCGCCGGACTGTTTATTTTTCACACGGCTCAGGACGTGATTTCATATGTCAAGAGCAGTTGGGTCGAGGATTCCGCACACGCCGCAGGCAATGATATTTCCGTGCAGATCCAGCGCACCGGCAAGGATATGGTGCTTGCGGGCACTTTGCCCAGAGTGCTGGAAGGCCTCGAGCTTTCGCCGATCCAGGACGACTCGGAGCAGAGGCATTCCCTTACCTCCCTGCTTAACCGCATAAAAATGGCCTGCGGGTATTACGAGTCTTTATATCTGCTGAATCATGAAGGGACGGTTCTGGCGGGGCTTATGGACTCCCAGGAGTCTCCGCTTGACGCCGGCGCCAGCCAGTGGTTCAAAAACGCCTTGAATAAAAGCACGGTTACCTTTTCTCCCGTCTTGCTCAGCGGCAAGAGCGACTCTCTTCTTTTGCCGGTGTCGCTGAAGGTCGTGTATAACGGTAAATCCGGAGTTCTCACAGGTACCCTGCAATTGGCGAAAATTGCCAGGGCGATATTGCGTGAGGCCGAGCGGCCGGGCGTCACGGCCTATATCATCGCGTCCGACGGCAACATAGTGGCGTCTTTGCATGACTGGGAGATAGGCTCTCCGGCGGAAGGCCGCGCCGAATGGCTTGCCGCTATCCATTCGCAGGTGTCCGGCAGTATACAACTGCCTTTGAACGGGCAGACCAAGACCGTGGGATTTTATCATATTCCGCAAACGGATTTGTATTCGCTGGTTATAGCCGATGAAGAATATATGTCTTCTTATAAGAACACCATTCGAAACGCCACCTTGTCAACGACGGTCATCGCCTCCCTGCTGAGCGTGCTGTGCGTCAGCCTGTTCATTTTCCCGGTCACCAGAGATATCCGGCGCCTGAGTCTGTTCGCCTTGCAAATCACCAGAGGGGAGAGGGATATCGTGACCGGCGTCACGCGCAAGGACGAACTGGGTGTCTTGGCCTCCAGTTTAAGCGAGATGGTCGGCGCCCTGAGGGAGATGCTCGTCCGCTCAGAATCGGCCACCAAGGCGAAAAGCGAATTTCTGGCGCGCATGAGCCATGAAATCCGCACGCCGATGAACGGTATCATCGGCATGACCTATCTGGCCATGAAGGAAAAACCCGAGGGGAAGCAGCTTAAGTACCTGCAGCGGATAGACACGTCGGCGAAAAACCTGCTCGGGGTGATCAACGACATTCTGGATTTTTCGAAGATTGAGGCCAATAAACTGGAAATCAGCAGCACGGCCTTCAGTCTGTCGTCTCTGTTGCAGTCGGTATTTGACATAATTCAGGTGAAAAGCCAGGAAAAGGGGATTGAGCTCGTATTTTCCGTAGATGATGACGTGCCGGATTTGCTGGAGGGGGATTCGTTGCGCCTGAACCAGATCTGTACGAATATCTGTTCTAATGCCCTCAAATTCACTTCCGCCGGCGGCATTCGTTTGCGGGTGCAGTTGCAAGGGAGGGATGAGAACGGACTGTCGCTCCTGTTTTCCATTCAGGATACGGGAATAGGAATGTCCGAACAGGAACAGGAGCGTATTTTTGAATCCTTTTCCCAAGCTGACGGCTCAACCACCCGAAAATACGGAGGCACCGGCCTGGGACTGGCCATATGCAAATCCCTCGTGCAGATGATGGGCGGCGATATCTGGGTAAGCAGCGCTCCGGGGGCCGGCAGCACCTTTTTCTTTACCGTGCTTATGCAGTTGGGTTCGCCTGATGAGTTGGAAAAGAGCGCTTCTCGCAATGCCGTCTCCGAAGATCTCCCTGCCTTGCCGCATTTGCATGTGCTGCTGGTTGAAGATAATGAAATCAATCAGGAAATCGCGGTGGAGATATTGCAAAGCATGGGCGCGAGCGTTGTTGTCGCCGGAAACGGAGAAGAGGCGGTGCGCATATGGGAGACGCAACGCTTTGATATAATTCTTATGGATATTCAGATGCCGATTATGGACGGCCTCGCTGCCACGCGGCAGATTCGCGCGGGCCAGGGGCAACGCGCCCGGACCATTCCCATTATCGCCATGACGGCCAATGCCATGACCGGCGATAAGGAAAGAAGCCTTGACGCCGGCATGAACGCTCACATCACGAAGCCTCTGAATGTGGAGGAATTGCGGGAAGCCCTGCTGTACTGGAGCCATTTCATCTGAGTCGACCGACGTCGGCTTGACTTGCGGGGTTCCGCGCATATGGGCAGACCGGCCGCGTGGCTCACCATACTATTTATTAAGGAGTCTGTTTATGAAACGAAAATACCTGCATTGCGCATTGTGTGTGGCGTGTTTTTTATGCGTTTTCGGCAGCGCCTGCAACAGCGATGCGCCGCCCACCCCGGCGGACAAAAAAGAGAAGCCGGCTGTCGGAGTGTTATTGTATCGGGATGACGATATGTATATTTCCTTGGTAGGCAAGGCGCTGACGCAGGCATTGACCGACCGGGCGGAAGTTTTTTTGCGGACATCCGGGAACGATCAGCTGACCCAGGATGATCAGATAGATGAACTGCTCGGCAAAGGAGTCGCTGCCCTGGCTGTGAATCTGGTGGACGCGAAAATGGCGGCCCATGTCGTGGCTAAAGCCAAAAAAGCGGATATTCCGGTAGTGTTTTTTAACCGCGAGCCGGATATCGATACAATCAAAAGCTACGGCAAAACATGCTTTATCGGGACAAACGCCTTTGACGCCGGAAAAATGCAGGGGGACCTTATTGCGGACATATGGAAAGCTCACCCGGAATATGATCGCAACAAGGACGGTAAATTGCAATATCTTATGTTCCAGGGCGATCCTGATAATCCTGAAGCTCTGGCCCGTACGGAATACAGCGTCCGTCAGGCCAGGGAAAAGGGTGTGGATATGTGGCAATTGGGGGAAAACCGGGTGTGCAACTGGGACGACGAAATAGCTCAGCAGGCTATGCGCATGGCCTTTGCCACTTATGGCGAGCAAGTGGAACTTATCTTGTCCAATAACGATTCCATGGCGCTGGGAGTGATCAGGGCCCTTCAGGCTTTCGGCTATAACCGGGAAAACGGCCCGCAGGACAAGTACATTCCCGTAATCGGCGTGGACGCCATCCCGCAAGCTGTTGAGGCCATCCAGAAAAAGGTGATGACGGCTACCGTCAAACAGGATGGGGCGGCCATGGGACAGGCCGTTGCCGATCTGATTATGAACGCCGTGGGCGGCAAGGATTTTCTGGCGGGAACCTCGTACGCCTGGGATAATACCGGGTTGGGCGTGCGTATTCCTTATTCTGTATACTCCAAAGAAAAATGAGTGTGTCACGGGGAGACACGGCGCCGGAACAATTTCGCTAAAGTTAATCTGCACTAGTGTTTACTTGCAAAAATAAACACTAGAAAACCCTGGAGGGTCTTGCGCCGCCGAAGGCGGCGTAAATAGGCTGAAAACCATGTTTTTCAGCCGACGATCCTGCAAAAATATCCGCAAAAATATACTTGTAATTTTTGCAATTAGACACAAGATATCATGTTGCAACGTTGATCTGCTCCAGGATCACGGTATACGGATACTGATGCGCTGCCGTCTTGACAGACTGAGTGCCGGAGAGTATGCAGCATGACATGCCTGTATGAACCGTAACCGTATGTAAGGAGATGTTAACATCATGAAAAAACTGTTGATTTTTGGCATCCTTTGTATGATGGCGGGCTTGGCGCTGCCGGTAGCGGTCGCGCAGCAGCCTGAGGCTCCCGCCGACGGATTCAAAATGAACAAGGGAGGCAAAAAGGAGGTCATCTTCAACCACAGCACGCACAAAGAACAAAAGTGCGTGGATTGTCACCACCTCGTTGACGGCAAGGAAGATTACCGCTCCTGTACCACTGCCGGCTGCCATGACAATATCGATCCCAAGGATAAAAGCGTTAATTCTTACAATCAAATGATCCACAAGAAAAAAGGCGCCAAATTCCAGACATGCGTGAGCTGTCATGAGACAGTCGCGGGAGACGACAAGGAAAAGAAAAAGGCCTTGACTGCCTGCGCCAAATCCAAATGCCATCCTTAGGGAACCGCTGAACAATTGCCCTGTGGAGGGGCGGCTTTGTTTCAGGCAGTAAAATTTCCGAAAAAAGGGGGAAAATCCGGTAAAAATTGCCTCATTTACTCTCGTTTAGTATCTTTTCCCTGAAAAAAGGTGCAATTATTCCCTGGCAGGCCGTAATGGCCTGCCGGTTCGAATGCACATCAGGAAGAAACGCTCAACGGTCTACTTGAGGCCGAAGCGGATGCCTTGTGCCAGGCCGGACGATACGAGCGTAACGCACAACGAGCCAGTACCCGCGCCGGTCATTATGAACGGGATTTGCAAACCAAGGCCGGAACGGTTCAGCTCAAAGTGCCGAAATTGAGGCATGTGCCTTTT
>JAITHT010000034.1 GCA_031279825.1 Desulfovibrio sp.
TTTGTTTTGCCTTTCGGCGGGTTTCGCGCCCTGGTCAAAACGCCGGCCAAGCGCGGCATCCTTTGGGGATGCGTCCATCAGCCTTGCGGGCAAACAGCTTCTCGCGGACAAAACCGAAAGAGCGCCTGGCTGCCGTGTGGGGCTTCTCATGGGCTGATTGTCAAAGAGCTTGCGCTTTAATCCGTAAAAACTCTTCCATGCGCCTTGTCAGTGGCCGTCTTCCGCTACGTAGCGCCCTGTAGTAACTCGGCTCGATGCCAAGGGCGCGGGCGGCGGCGGAGTGGGAGCCAAAAGCGGCGCGGAGTTTCTCGAATACGGCTTGCATGAAAATTAACTAGGTATTTTAGTCCTAGATGTCAAGAAAAATTATTTCGCAGTGCTATGTGAGCTAATACCCTATATAAGGAGGGAAACAGGAGTGAGTGCCATGCTTGACGAACAAGGGATGCTCGCGCTTGAATCCCATATCCGGCAGATATTGGAGGCGCGGCGCAAGGAAATCAGGATGACGGAAACGGAACTTGGCAAGCAAGCTTTTCCCTTTGCCGCAGACAGTCGGAGAAAAGTGCAAGGCATTAGAAACCTTTCCGGCAATGGCAAGCCCCAACGCATAAAAGTGGGCGAGCTTCTCAACCTCTGCGAGGCTATGTCGCTCAATTGGGCGGAGGTTTTGGCGGAAGCCAGGGCAAAAACCATAGCTGAAAAAATAGAAACAGAAAAAAGTTTCTAAAATACCTATTTTTTTGTTGACATGCAGGTCTAAAATACCTATATTCTCCCCAACAAGGCACGGTTGGGGATGTCGGGCGGAGCAAAGGCGTGATGAGCGACCGGGCCGCCAATGGACAAGGAATCAGAAAATGGGTATCTGTGGATGGAGGCTGGTATGGCGAAGCTGATTCGGGATTGGATGGAAAAATTTAGCGTGGGTAGCTTTCTTGTCGGAATATACCAAAGCGGAACGAACCAAAACGCGACGATTGCTTGTGTGTTGGGGACGCTTGCCCTTGCCGTGGCGCTGGGCCTTGCAAAGAGAGGTGTAAAATGACGTTTGCGGAACTGTGGATAGCCTTTATCGTGCTTGGCCTGGGCGCTTTCGGGATATACCTTTCCCGTAAAGAACATCGCCCGTAGGCGCACCACAAAATTTCACAGCAAGGGCGGTTCTTTTGAGCCGCCCTTTGTTTTGCCTTTCGGCGGGTTTCGCGCCCTGGTCAAAACGCCGGCCAGGCGCGAGAGGATTCAATCCTCAATCCCTATCCCGGCATGTGGGCAACGTCTCGCGGCCTGAAGCCGAAAGATAGCCTGCCTACAGTCTACGGGCAGTCATACGGGGCAAATTGTCAAAGAACCGTGAAACATTTCCTTCTGTTTACTGATTTTTAATATCTTGTCAATAATTAAATTTTATTATAATAAGGATAAAAAATTTCGTGCTACAAAGGAGGGAAAAAGGAGTGCTGGATATGCTGACAAAAAACGGCATGGATATTTTTGACGCCGCTATCCGCTCGCGCCTTGTAGCACGGCAAAAAGAACTGCGGTTGTCCGATAAGGCGCTGGGGCAGATGGCTTTCCCGTTTATGGGGAATCCCCTTGGAAAGGTTCGCTCAATCCTGATTTTTCAAGGCGCTGGGGACTATAAAAAGCCCCAGAACATAAGGACGACAGACTTGATTAATCTTTGTCAGGCACTTGGCTTGAACTTCCATGAGGAAGTCCGCGCCGCTGTAAAAGAGGCCGAGCAAAACAAAAGCCCCTCGTGAGAGGGGCGAGGGATGAAAAATGGATTTTCGAGAGTTCATGAAAATGATTACTGAAGAGGCAGACAGATACCGCGACTATTTCCCGCAAAAAACGCCGGACGCCAACAGGGCCATAATGACAATGGCTGAATACAGCGCCGGAACAGGCGGCTTCGCCTGCACCGTCTGCCTCGACAAAAACGGCAGATTGAGCGACACGCTGACTGAAAATCGGGTGTGCTTTTCCGTCAGGCCAGTACTCACACTGCCTTCATAACCGCGTCAATTTTTCTCTCGATGCGGGCAAGCGTTTCATGATTTTCAATGATCATGCATCTGTCTCCGTTCCCGCCCTGAAATCTGCACTCTCTTTCCCGGCATTCCGTATAGGCCATTGCGCCTATCCCTGCCGTTGCCTTGTTTTTGAACGGACACTTTTTATTGGTGTCATACATATCAAAATCTCCTGATTAAAGGTTTTGAAGGGGTTCTTTGCCTTTTATCAGGATGCCCGGCCTTGAGCAATTCGGGGCCGGGCTATTTTTTCACAAAAAGAAATTATTAAAATTTTGTAAAAATATATTGACTTGTATATTAAATTTTAGTATTCTCTTCTCAACACAACGGAGGCCGCCGAGGGCCAGGGTGTTGAGAGACGGTGACAAGCCGGACTGGAGCCTTGAACGCAAACCCCGAATTGTGGACAACGACCACCAAATTTCCCCCCAGGGGCGTTCCTCCGGGAGCGCCCTTTGTTTTTTCCCAATGTTCGCGGATGTCCCGCGAATGCCCCGGGGCCGCATCACCATTGCCGAAAAGAGTCGCTTGGGAACCTCCAGCGGCCTTGGGGCCTGTCAAAAATCAATCCTCAAAAATTAGTCATGGGCTTCTTCGGCGAAGACGAAATGAGAGGAAGAGGAAGGTGATGCATGAGCGCTCTTACTCCCAAAGAACTGGCGGACTTCCGCTGGAAGGTAAAACAGGAATATCCCAACTTCGGCCGCCGACAGATAAAGAAGCTCTTTGCCTATCTTGATGAGCAGATAGCTCGCGTGGAACAGGCGGAAGCGGAACGGGATTGGCTGGTAAATAAAATAGTCGAAATGGGCGAAGGGCACGAACACGCAGTTTGCCCCGCTCTTGACACCCCCTGCGCGCCTGCCTCTTATGATTGCACCATTTGCTGGAATAAGGCAGCCACCGAAGCCCAACGGAAGGAAGCACAATGACCCCCCGTGCCTCGCCGCCGGGCAAAGGCAATTACTCAGATTGAAAGCGGGACCTATGATCAATGAAATACTGCCATGGAGAAACCCGGGCGGATGGCTGATTTCCCTGGGGATAATCTTCGTTTTGTCTGTCATCGGTCACTTTGACGCCAATTTTTAACGGAAATCATTTTGCGCCGCGGCCTGTGGCGGGCACGGCGAATGCCGGCGGATTATGGACGCTCCGTCCTTACCTCCCGCCGTTGTGTAGCCGCGCTGTGAGAGAACGGGCATCCCGCTTAAGGCGGAGCCTCCATCCACCGTTCCCCGACTGTGTTTCCAGGCACAGTCGGGGAACGGTGCGCGGGAGACAACAGAGATGGCTTAAAAAGTCATATACTTTCCCAGGACATCCGCGGAAGCGGGCGCTACCTGGAACACCCTCAACGGCAGGCGGTAACTCGTGAAAATTTATATCGCATCCTCTTATCGCAATCTGAACGCTGTCCTTCTATTAAGGGATTGCCTGCGCGGGGCCGGGCATACCGTGCTTGACTGGACGCGACATACGCCGCCCCCGCCCGATTCCATGCCCTTTGAAGAACGCAAACGCCGCTTTGATACGGATGAATCCGGGACAATCTTCGCGTTTTGCGCGGAAGCGTGCGCGTCCGTTGATCTGGTGGTGTACCTTGGCCCCGCGGGGCAGGATGCGGCGTGCGAAGTCGGTATCGCCTGGTGTTCCGGCGTTCCCGTGTATGGCTTTGCCGGGCCTTTGGAGCGCCCCGGCCTGATTTTGAATCGTTGCGTTGAACGGTGGTTTTCAGAATATCAGCCGTTCTTTGAGGCCGTGCAGGAATTGCAATTCAAACTGACAAGCCCGGATATGGAAGGGGAATAGGTATGGATTTCATTGAAGCCAGAGAAGCCTTGCACAGAGGCAACAGAATCCGTCATGAAACAATGCCGAAATGTGAATGGATAGAGAAAAACCGAGGATTTAATACATATCTTATTCTATTTGGGGTGGATGATGACGGATATTTACCAGATCGACCTCTGGATTTTTGCGAACTGCTGAATGCCGCTTTGCGTGATGATGATGACGGATGGGAAGTTGAAACCTCTGACGCCATACAAGCGGAGCGTTGAATAATGGGCAAGTCAAAAATTGAATGGTGTGACCGCACATGGAACCCGATTACGGGTTGCCCCGGCCCCTTGGTCAGTCCAGGTTGTGTCAACTGCTATGCCCGGCGCACGGCTGAAACCCGTTTGCGCGGGCGTTGCGGATATGACGCCACAGACCCGTTCAAAATTACCTTCCACCCTGACCGCCTGAAAGAACCTGCTGGTTGGCGAAAGCCGCAACGCATCTTTGTGGGTAGCATGGGGGATGTATTTCACAAGGATGCTTTGTACCGGGATATTGACCTCGTGCTGTCTGTTGCCGCCTTGACACCACGACATACTTATATGTTTCTGACAAAGCGCCCTGATTTGCTGTGGAATCTCAATCAATGGGTGAACAACGTTTTGGCTCTCAGTTCTTACAAGTCCACGAGTGAAATCATGGGATCGGATTTGTACAGAAAGTGGCTTGACGACATGCTTGGGTGAGTGGGAAGATTTTGAATTATTGCCCCACGGTTCATTCAGGGATATAATAGGGGCAAAGCATAAAAGAGGACTTTCTTATGACCGAACTTCGCAAGCTCCCCATAGGATATCAGACCTTCGAAGATGTCCGGACGGACGGCGCGATCTACGTTGACAAGACAGGGTACCTACCGGGCCTGGAAAACAACGGCAAGGTCGTCTTCTGCGCCAGGCCCAGGCGCTTCGGGAAGTCTCTCACCGTCTCGGCGCTCGACGCCTTCCATTCCGGAAGGAAAGACCTCTTCGGGGGCCTCACCGCCGGGGCCGCCCTCGACTCCCCCGCCTTCAGGCCAAGGCCTGTCGTCAGGCTCGACATGAGCGCCGTTACCCCGGAACTCGGCCTTGACGTCATGCTGGCGCGGTTGCGGGATATCCTGGCATCCAACGCCGAACGACACGGCCTTGCCATGCCCGACGGAGACCCGGTCGCGGCTTTTGTCAAGCTCATCGCAAGCGTCCGCAAGGCCAAAGGCGAAAAAGCGGTATTGCTCGTGGACGAGTACGACGCGCCGGTCATCGATTCCCTCGGGAAACCGGAGGTTGATGCCGTACGCGAGATCATGCGGAGTTTTTACAAACAGATCAAGGTCGTCAACGAGCACCTGCATTTCGCCTTCATCACGGGCGTCAGCAAGTTCACCAGGATGGGCGTGTTCTCTTCCCTCAACAATATCACGGACATCTCCCTCGAGCCGGAATACGCCGCCTTCATGGGCATTACCCATGAGGAACTGGCGGCGAACTTCGGGCCACATATCGGGGCCGCGGCCGGCAAGCTCGGCATGACCCCGGACGATCTCCTGGAAAAGATCAGGGATTATTACGACGGTTTTTCCTTCGACGGAAAAACCAGGCTCTACAATCCTTTTTCCACACTCCTTTTTCTGCAAAAAGCGGAATTCCTCAATTACTGGATGGAGTCCGGCTCCAACACCGTGATCCGGAATTTCCTCAAGGACAAAAAGCTCACGGTGGACGAATTCCGCGGCATGCCGGTTTCCAGGGCATCCCTGTTCGATCCCGGCCCCATCGAAAGCGCGACTCCCGAGCTCTTTCTCTATCAGGCCGGGTATCTCTCGTTGCGGCAGAACGAAAACGGCATATTTTCCCTCGATTATCCCAATTTTGAAACGCTTTCGTCATTCTCGTCCTTCATGGTGCGAAACACCTTCAGGAACGATACGGCGGCCGACTCGTCCATGACCCTGTTCCTGAATGCGTTCCTGAACAGGGACGCGGAGGGCATGATCGCCGAGATTAAACGCAACTACGCGGCCCAGAGCTATCAGGACCATGACGCCTCCGAAAAAAAGGGCTACGGCGAGGACTTCTACAGAAGTTCTCTCCTCTCCTACCTCCACGGCGCGGGCGTCATGGCTGTCCCGGAATTGCAGGGCAGCCATGGAAGAGCCGATATAGCCGCCTGGCGCGACGGCAGAACCATGATCATCGAGTTGAAAATGGCGGACAGCCCGGCTGACGCGGAAAAGGCCGCCGATGACGGCATGGCCCAGATCCGCGACAGGGACTACGGCGGCAGGTTCGTGAGTCCGCTCCTGCTTTCCATCGCCATCGACAAGTCCGCCAGGCAGGTCGCGGCATGGAAAGCGCGCCGGGTCCCACCCGCGCAACATGCCGGAGACGATGAGGACCGCGGCCCAAATCCGTGACCTGAGCTAAAACAGGCAAAATCAAAAAAGGCGTTTGCTTTGACGGCAAATGCCTTTTTTGCGGCCAGAGAGTCGCCAGCTTCATGCGGGCCTGAGTTGAAACGGCGCGTTGGATAAATCGCATTGTCCAAAAGCCGTGAAGCGTGACGGCGACGCCTTGATGCTCGCGCTGAAGCCTTCTGGAGCCTCTTCAAAAGCAGAATGGCGCCGACAATAAGCAGTCAGCGAAGAAATAAGGAGTAATCACCATGACCGGCCCTTTTTTCAACACGGCGGAAGCCGCCAGGTACTGCGGATACCGCAGCGGCCGCGCCTTCCTTGCCGTGCTGCGGGGGTACGACGTGCCCCGCCTGGGGCCGAAGAAAAACCGATTCTCCCGCGTCACCCTTGACGAGTTTATGAGCAACCCCGACGCATTCAGGCCCTGTGTCGTGCGGCGTATGAGCAAAAAGATCAGACGGCTTGAATTTGTTTCCCTGTAACGGTAAAAAGGCGCATGAGCGTCCACCAAAAGAAAGACGGCCGCTGGTTCACCGTCCACCGCGACGACTATGGCAAGCGGATGGAGACGTATTTCGGACGCGGGCCGTCCGGACGGGATGAAGCCAGAGCCCATGATCTCGAAATCAAACTCGCCAAACGCAGAGGCCAGCCCGTTGCCGCGCGGGCTGATCTGCATTTCGCGGAGCTGGGCCAGTCCTACATTGAGCATTGCAAGATGTCCGGCCGCAGCCTGGATTACCTTAAAACCCTCGTCACCCTGGTCAACACCTTTTTTATCCCGTTCTTCAAGGGCAAGCCGGTTGACAAGCTGACCTACCTTGATGACATGACCCGCCTGTCAAACCACCTCCAGACGACTCCCTCCCGGCACAACCGCCCTCGCAGTCAGATTACCGTCAACCGGTACTTTGACTACCTCCACGCCATTTTCACCTTTGGCGTCTCCAACGACCTTATCCGCAACAATCCGCTTAAATCATGGCGCAAGGCCAAGGAGCAGCCTCGGCGTATCCTGCTGACGGTCGCCGATCTCGGTAAGATAATCCGGTGCTCCGCGCCGCATCTGGCTTGGGCCATTGAGGTTGAGTGGAACCTTGGGACGCGGCCGGGCAGGTCTGAACTCTTTGCCCTGAGTTGGTCGGACGTTGACTTTGACCGCGCCGCCATCACCGTTTACGCGGGCAAGACAAAGACCTTCCGCACGATTCCCCTGCGGCCGGAATTTGTGGAGCGTCTGCGCGACATGCGGGCGCAAGCGCAAACGGAATATATTGTTGAATACCGGGGCGCGAAGATCAACAAGTTGCGATCCAGTTTCAAAAGCGCGGTGCGTCGGGCGGGCATAACTTATGACGTGCGCCTGTATGACGTCCGGCACCTTTTCGCCACGGTCATGTTGCAGGGCGGCGCCGATCTGGCGGCAGTGTCCCGGCTTATGGGGCACAGCCGCGTGACCATGACCGCGAACACCTATTATCAGTACATGCAGGGGGAAAAGGAGCGGGCCGTCGGGCTTCTGCCAGACCTCCAGACCAACTCCGCGCATGTGCTCCCGTTCCAAAAAGTTGGGCAAAAAGTTGGGCAAAAATAAAAAAAGGCCTCCAGTTTTACCTGTAAGCCCTTGATTTTTCTGGTCGGGATGAAAGGATTTGAACCTTCGGCCCCTTGAACCCCATTCAAGTACGCTACCAGACTGCGCCACATCCCGATACGAGGAATAAGACATATGCATCGCAAGGCCTCCTGTCAAGCATTTTTTGCTCGGCCGCCGATGGCTCTCAATCCTCTCTGCGCAGCACCAGGGCTGTCATGGGCGGCAGGTACAGGGTCACATCCTGTTCATAGCGGTGCTCCAGCACACTGGTAAAATGCTCCACTGGCGGATTGCCCACGCAAAGGTTTCCCCTGCCGGCGAAGGCGCTTTCATCCGAGGAAAGCCTTTCCACATACTTGCCGGGCGTTACAGCGAAAAGAAGGCCTGTCCTGGCCCGCAGTTCATGAAAATTGAAAGCCAAAAGCAGCCGGCCGCGCTCAAAGGCCAGAAGGCGGTCATCTTCATGGATGAACCGGAAAAGCGGCGACTGCCGGAAATCCGCCGCATGTTCTTCCACAAGGGCCATCTGCGCCCTGTCCCAAGCGGCGAGGCCCGCGTATTTAAGATCCGGGCGCTCCGCCAGATGCCATTGACGGTGAGCGCGACGTTCGTCATCCAGCCATTCGGGATGTCCGAATTCATTTCCCATGAAATTGAGATAGCCGGCATCCGCCGCGCAGAGGGTAATAAGCCGCATCAGGCGGTAAAAGGCGAGGCCTCGGGAGGTATTCCAGTTGTCCGTGAAGACGGACATATAGTCATACATATCCCTGCCGATCAGACGCCAGATCATGGCGTCGTGACCGTTAATGCACTGATCGTGGCATTCCACATAGCTGATGGTGCGGTCGTAGGGCCTGTGATTGGTCATTTCATGCCACAGGCTTCCCATATCGCGCGAAGACTCAATGCATTTTTCCCAATAGTCGGGGATGCCCATGGCAAAACGGCGGTCAAAACCCAATCCCCCTTCTTCCGGAGAACAGGTCAAACCCGGCATGCCGGAAAATTCCTCGGCGATGCTCAGGGCCTGCGGGCGGATTTGATGAATCAGGGCATTGGCGAGGCAAAGATGCAACTCGCCGTGCTCGTCGGCGCGCGGCAAACCATCCTTGCCGTAAAAACAACGGCCCACATGAGAAAAATCGTCGTCCAGGCCGTAATCGGCATAAATCATATTGCCGACGGCGTCAAAACGAAAGCCGTCCACGCGAAATTCCTCCAGCCACCAGCGGCAGTTGGAAAGCAAAAAGCGCCGCGTCATTTCCAGCGCGTAGTCGAAACTCGGCGTGCCCCACTGATTGTATCGGCTGTTGAAAAAATAACGGCTGCCGTCATAGGCGGCGAGCCCCTGTTCGGTATTGGCGCAGGCGTGACCGTGGGGGATATCCAGAATCACCATAAGAGAAAGACCGTGGGCCGTGTCCACCAACTCGCGGAATTCGCCGGGCGTGCCGAAACGCGAAGAAGGCGCGAAGTACGAGCTGACCTGATAGCCGTAAGAACGGTACAGGGGATGTTCCAGTATGCCCATGAGCTGCACGGCGGTGTAGCCCGCCGCCTTGATGCGCGGCAACATGTCGGCGGCAAAGGCTTTATAGGAACCGACGCTCTTTGCGTGACAGTCAAACGCGGGCTGGGCCATACCCACATGCGCCTCGTAAATCCGCGGAAAAACCGCCTTCGCGGGATGACGATGCCGAAACCGATAGGCTTTTTCCGGCGCCCAGAGCCGCGCGCACCACTGATCAGGCAATGCGGCGTCCTGTTCCACCCATGCGGCAAAGGCCGGCACCCGGCGCAGAGCGCCCTGCCCCCCTCCCCCGCCTTGGGGTTTGACGCGCAATTCCATGTACGTCCCATGTTCCAGAGCGTCTTCCGGCAGGCTCAACTGAAAAACGCCGTTTTCCAGCTTCTGGAAACGATACGCGGCGTGCCGCTGGAAATTGAGGCGATCCGTCGTCAGCCAGAGGGCTTCGGCATTGGGCATATACTCCCGCAAACGCCACACCCTGCTTCCGTCGGCCCGGCGAATTTTGTGGACGCCCAGCCTGATGTGCAGATCGGCATAGCCTCTCAGGGAGCCGTAACCCGCGACAATACGTTCGAGTTCCTCGGCAAAGCGACGGGCACGCCGCAAGAGAAAGCCGCGATAGGATGTGAGTGCTTTGTCTTCCAGCGGATTGCCGGGAATCTGCGACATGTCGCCTCATGGACGCGGGGTGGCCGTGCCGCCGTTTCGACGGCACGGCGCAGGTGAATGCTGCCCGCGGAATCAGTTCAGCAGCGCGCGCGCCACTGTTTACCCGATAGCGCCGCAAGGCCCAACACCAGGGCCTGCGTACCCATATTTCCCTGCCCCTGCGCCTGCATGGCTCGGTACATCTGTTCCGCAGCCGTCAAGCCCGGCAGCACAATGCCCATGCGGCGACATTCCTCCAGGCAGAGACCGAGATCCTTGATGAAATGATCGATAAAAAATCCCGGATCATAATCGCCTTTCAGGGCGCGGCGGCCGAGATTGCCCATAGCCAGGCTTCCAGCGGAGCCAGGCAAGACAAGCTCCAGCCATTTGACCACATCAAGGCCGGCTTCCTGGGCGAAAAACAGAGACTCGCACACGCTGAACATTACACCTGCAATGGCTATCTGATTGGCAAGCTTGCCGCGCTGGCCGAAACCGGCCGGACCGCAATGCAAAATATTGGGGCCCATTTTATCAAGGCAAGGTTTGATTTTTTCATATCCCGCCTTTTCCCCGCCCACAAAAATGGAAAGCCTGGCGTCGCGCGCGCCCACATCTCCGCCGGTCACGGGGGCGTCCATGGCAATACAGCCTTTCCCGGCCGCGGCCTCCGCAATGCGCTCGGCAAGAGCCGGGGATGAAGTCGTCATGTCGCACAAAATACCTCCACGGGGCAGGCCGCTTAACGCGCCCTGTTCGCCCAGCATGACTGCTTCCACATCCCTGGGAAAACCGACGATGGAAAAAACGACATCAGAGGCGGCGGCCAGGGCACGAGGACTTTCAGCCCATTGAGCGCCTTTGGCGAGCAGGGGATCAGCCTTCGCTTTTGAACGATTGTACACCGTCAGGGGGAAACCCGCCGCCAGAAGATGACCGGCCATATATCCACCCATAACGCCTGTGCCGATCCAGCCGACACGCAATTTTTCAGACATAAAATCTCTCCATGCCACATTCTGTTTTCGCCGTATACGGCTGTTTGTACCTGAAACCCCATTCTCCAACGCGACGGCCGACTGCGCCCGATTCTATTCCACTTCCAGACTTTCCCCAAGGCCGGCGCAAGGCCGACAGGCGCCGTTGGTACGCTGATGCACTTGTATGCCGCCAAGCACCTCGTCCATATCCGTCACTTTGACGGCATGGCGCCGAAGATCGTTGGCCAGCAAGGGCATGGAAGCGACCACTTCCGTACGTATACCCTCGTCACGCAGGGCCTCCACCATGGGCGTGTAATCACCGTCTGACGCCACCAGAATAACGAAGTCGGGACGCAACTTCATAGCCAGAATCAGCGTCCTGATCATCAATCGCTGATCATCGCTCTGCTTGAAGCCGCTGGGGGAATTCTGGCTCCGCTTCGAAGGACATTCAATAATTCTCACCCCGCACATTTCGAGGGCGTAACGTTTTTTCTCAAACTGCTGCCTGGCCTGGGCCAGAGCCTCCACGGTGTCGTCTTCGGGCACGCGCAACTGTAACGTACAAAGAACTTCTATAATGTCAACATGTCCTTCGGAACAGCGCGCTATAAATTCCTGCACGGGAAAATACGGAAAGCCCATTTCCTTGGCCCTCCGCTCGGTGGGGAGAAGATCAATCGCAACCAATTTTCTTATTTTCATCAAAAATCCTTATTTTATGTCGCCGTACCCGCCTCTCGCCGATGAGTAGCCGCAAAAAGACTAGGTTCAGGACTCATTAAGTTGTCATGGTCAGCAAAGTCGGTTAGTTATCTTCCACGAGGTGGATAATGAGCCGACTTTTCTATCTTTCTCCAGAACAACTTGAAATCATTCGCCC
>JAITHT010000082.1 GCA_031279825.1 Desulfovibrio sp.
TGCAGACACTCCTTGATGGAAAACAAATCTGGAAAGAAAAGGTCGGACAGCTCAACTAATCGGACAGGTCGAACCAGCAAAACGGAGACGACTGTCAGATCAAGTCTGAACTACTACAGTTAATTTGAATTTTTCAGCTATATAATGTCAGGATCAGGCGTTGTTGTTTGGGACATTTTTGCTATCGAGCATTTCTCTGCGTAGTATGGCGTTTATCTTAGTCTGATACCCTCTGCCGTAGCCGCGCAACCACGCCAATACATCAGTATCTATTCGCACGGTGGTCATTTCCTTGGCCGGGCGATAGAGGCTTTCCTGCTGCGGAATATCCGAATAATCAATTTCACTATCCGGCATAGCTGAAAGAGCCTCAAGCGCGGCCTGTTGTTTTGCTGTCAAAGGGGGCGGGTTGCTTGCATCAAGCTCAAATCTTGTAATATGCTTGTCTTTCTTGCTCATTTGCTTTCCTCGCTGCAATAATACGGATGATTTCTCCGTTTTCCCCTCGTTCAGTATACATCACGATCAAGATTGCCTGGTAAACCATGCCCGTTACTTTCCAGCGATCTTCTTTTTCCGCGTGGCCTTCATCGTATTGCTCCACCCTGTTGGGATCAAGAACACACGGGCGGCAGTTTCAAAGTCAATCCTATGTTTTTGTTGGTTTATTATGGCTTTTTCTGAGTCCCATTCAAAGTGCATGTTACCGCCATTTGTTACTACAAATAAGTTATTACTTTCATGGATCCTAGTCAAGCCCCTCTGCCGCTTGCCCTTCTATCTGTTTCAAGACTTCTTCCTTCGCCACTACGATGAGGTAACTCAATTCCATAGCCTACCGATAGGGCGAAACTCGTGTGGGGGGTGGGTTATTGACAAAAATGCAATAGTATATCATTTCTTTTTACTCGAATAACCCATCTATATTTGGAGCGCATTCCTATGAAAAAATTTTGTAGCTTTTTTATTGTGCTTGGCGGCTTTTTTGTTTTCGGCGTACAGACTTTCGCCAATGAGGCACACGTCCATGGGGTGACTAATATGAATGTGACTGTGGAAGGCGGAAAAGTCGAGATTGAGCTTAAATCCCCGCTCGCTAACTTTATTTCCTTTGAACATGAACCGGAGACAGATGCGCAAAAAAAAGAAGTCCGCGCTATGGGGGAAACGCTGCGCAAAGCAGATTCCTTATTCCTGTTTCCTGTGGAAGCTGGATGCAAGTTGGAGGAAGTTAGCTTGGAGTCTGGCGTTATAGATGATCATTTGCTGAATGCCGATGCGAGCGGACATGCTCCAAAAACACACGGGCGGCACGAAGGACGCGGCCATGCTGATCACGGTCATAGCGGTAAAGATGAACACGGACATGCCGACATTGAGGTTGAAGTATCCTTTATGTGCCGCAACCCGGAAAAATTGACGAAATTACAGGTAAATATGTTTAGCGCATTTCCTAGCCTTCACGAAATTGAAGTGCAAATGCTCACTCCTGCAGAGCAAAAAGCAGCTGAACTTACCCCAGAAGCCAATACAATTACGTGGTAATGCTGATGCAGCCTATTGTTGAGAAAAACGCAAATTCCGGGGCAGTGGGAGAGGCTCACACTGCCCCGGTGGCGAGTATGGAAAAAATTTTATTTCGTTGGCCAGGGCAACAGGAGGATACTTTAGATATCCCCTCATTTTCTCTGAGTGCATGTGAGCACGTTTTTATTTCCGGGCCCAGCGGCAGTGGCAAAAGTACGCTACTTGGCCTTATGGCTGGTATCCTCATACCGCAATCCGGTAGCATCACTGTCAACGGTGTCCGCTTGAATGAACTTGGCACGATGCAACGTGATATATTCCGTGGCGACTACATAGGCTATATTTTTCAGCAATTCAATCTGATTCCCTACCTGTCTATTCTGGAAAACGTCCTCATACCATGTCAGTTTTCTCCTGTGCGCTATAATAGAGTTTGCCAACAGGTCGGAAGTCCCATAGCTGGAGCAAAAATGCTTCTGGAGCGTCTCGACTTGTCTGCATCGCTTTGGAGTAGGTCTGTCAAGAAGCTGTCTATTGGGCAGCAACAACGAGTGGCAGCGGCACGGGCGTTGATAGGGCAACCCCGTGTTCTTATTGCCGACGAACCGACATCGTCCCTTGATACAGACAGGCGCAAGGCCTTCCTGTCTCTGTTGCTTGAAGAATGCCGCGAAGCAGGAACTTCCTTGCTTTTCGTCAGCCATGATCAAAATTTAGCTGAAAATTTTTCGCGAGTTGTTCATTTGCCTGAATTAAATCAGGCTGTGGGTGAGGTGGAGAGATGAAACGAATCCGGTATCTGCTTTACCTGTCAAGCAAAAGTGCCTGGAACAGGCGCGGCACTTTAGCGTTAATTGTTTTTTGTATTGCACTTTCCACCACACTGCTGATCGGCATAGAAAAACTAAGAACACAGATTAGAGAAAACTTTGTACAGTCTGTTTCTGGTACGGATTTGGTAGTTGGGGCACGCGGAGGTAATATTCAGCTAATGCTGTATGCCATCTTTCACCTTGGTGGCGCGACAAATAACATCGGGTGGGATAGCGCACGGCAAATAGCCAAAAAGCCTGGAATCGCCTGGAGTATTCCCATCTCTTTAGGGGATTCCCATAGGGGGTATCCAGTAGTGGCGACTACCGATGATTTTTTTGAGCATTATCGCTTCAGAAGTGGGACGCACCTTGAACTGGCGCAAGGGAAAAGATTTGAAACACTTTTTGATGTTGTTCTTGGCGCGGAAACAGCCCGAAAACTGGACTATTCTATCGGGCAAAAAATTACCTTGAGCCACGGGAGCAGCGGCAATCACCTGACAGAGCACGGGGACATGCCTTTTTCTGTCACAGGTATTCTGGCCCCTACAGGTACGCCAGTGGATCGCTCCTTGTACATCGGCCTACATGCCATGGAAGCCATTCATGTGAACTGGCGGGGTGGAGCACCTGTCCCTGGTCTGCGTATCACACCGGAGCAAGTTACCCGCTTTAACCTTGAGCCTAAAAGCATCACAGCCATGTTGGTAGGTCTGCAAAAGCGCAGTCAGGTCTTCGCATTACAGCGTGATATAAATGAATGGAAAGCTGAGCCGTTGATGGGGGTTATGCCTGGAGTTGCCATGGATCAAATATGGAGCACAATTAATACAGGCGAAAACGTTTTGTTGCTTGTCTCTGTTCTGGTCACTGTCGCTGGCTTGGCTGGTCTGGCTGCTGCAATTCTCGCAGGGCTTGGGGAAAGAAGGCGCGAGTTGGCAATCTTGCGATCAACGGGGGCGAGGCCTTTGGATATTTTGCTACTCTTGACGTTTGAAGGAGGATTGCTTGTTATTGCCGGGGCGATCAGCGGCCTTCTGGCCTTGTATGGCCTAATGCTCGCGGTAAAACCATACCTTGCCGAAAACTATGGGATGTTCATTTACCTGTCTCCTCCCTCCTCAAGCGAATGGTCACTTATGGCTGGTATTTGCCTTGCGGGTTTCTTTACCAGCTTGATCCCGGCCTTTCGTGCGTATCGTATGAGTTTGGCTGACGGCCTCACGGTGTCCATATGAGAAAGAGATGCCTGTATTTTCCCGGATATTCGACCATAAGAAAGCGACCGCTATTGGTGAGCCAATTTTTAAGGAAATAACATGGGAACAGTTGCTACCAGAAGAAATCACTTGTAGTATTTTCAAATAGGGGATTTTAATGCGTCTATATATGAACGGGGCAATATGTCTGGCACTTTTTTGTTTCTTCTGTCAATTTTCGCCTGTGACGGCAATATCTTCCCAAACTCCATATAAAGATACGCAATGGGAAGAGTTAGTGCCGAAAATGTGGCGACCAGATTTAGCATTTGATGGACTCGATTTGGAAAACTTGCCCGACAACGACCCGCGTGTTGCAAAAGCATATGAGGCATTTATGGCCGAATGGGAGAAGGCTCCGGTCAACGAGGCAATGGATGGGCAGCAGATAAAAATCCTGGGCTTTATCGCCCCGTTGGACTGGGAGAATGACGCGGAATTAAAAGAATTTTTGCTTGTTCCATATTTTGGCGCATGTATTCATTTACCCCCGCCGCCTGCAAACCAGATTATTTATGTGAAGATGGAAAAAGCGTTAAAAGGAGTACAACTGATGGACGCCGTTTGGGCTTCCGGAATAATTTATGTTGAAAGAAATGATTCTGGGAGTCTGGGTGCGTCTGGATACCGCATGAAAATAGAAAAAGTGGAGCCGTATACCCCCGATGACACTTAAAAGAGCTTCTGACGTTATCACTACGGGCTTACATGAGGCGGAAAAAGTATGCGCAAGGCACAGGGTGAGCCTCACGAAGCTCCGTCGCGCCATTTTGGAGGTTCTCCTGGCTTCGGAAGCTCCTGTAAAAGCCTACGATCTTATAGAATTAATGCGTGATAAAGGCAAACGATTGACTCCGGCCACAGTTTACCGGACTTTGGATTTTTTGTTGCAATATGGGTTGGCGCATCGGATTAACGCCCTGAATGCCTATGTGCCCTGTACGGGCCATCATAATGAACATGCGCTGCTTCTTTTTGTGTGTTCACGATGTCAACAGGCTGAGGAGTTGGATGACCCGGTACTATATGAATCCATGCGATCCCGTCTTGATGAACTAGGCATGACGCTGCATGATAATTCTATAGAAATACAGGGGGCGTGTAAAAAGTGTGCTCAATTATTGTCATATACTGGGGATTAAATCAGCGGTTCCTTAATTCTGCATAACGGCGTGGCGGTGTTATTTTTTATTGCCCCGGGAGCGGGGGCGGGCTATAATCGCTTTATGGCCGCATGCGGCGAGGCGCGCGCCCGCGCCGCATAGGCCCTTTGTCGCGCCCTTTCCCGCTTGCGGGAGGGGCTGGCCTGTGTTTTTCACCCGCGCGTCTTGCCTCAGGAGCTTCCATGCCGGTCAGCAACAAGGATGCATCACCCTTTCGCCGCGGTTTGCCGGAAATAGAGCGGATTGCCGATATGCTCTGCGCGCCCGCTCCGTACCAGACAATGAGCTATGAAGCGCCCGGGGATTCTCCCATGCCTTCGCTTGACGCTTTGGGAGAAATTATGAGCCGCCTGCGCTCGGCCCTGTTTCCCGGGTATTTCGGCAATACCCGTATTTCCTTTTCGTCATTGCGTTATCATCTCGCGGCCAATCTGGACTCAATCTTTCGTTTATTGGCCGAGCAGATTCGGCGGGGCATATGCTTTACCTGCGCGGATACCCGGCAAACATGCCCTCAATGCGGGCGCGAGGCGGAGGAAAAGGCTCTGGCCTTTATTACCGGGTTACCCTATATCCGGGATCTTCTGGCCAGCGACGTCAAGGCCGCGTATGAGGGAGATCCGGCTGCGAAAAGTCCGGGAGAGGCTATTTTTTGTTATCCCTCCATTACGGCAATGACCAACCACCGCATCGCCCATAGTCTGCATACTCTGGCTGTGCCGCTTATTCCGCGCATTATCAGTGAAATGGCCCACTCCCGCACCGGCATAGACATTCATCCGGGCGCCACCATCGGCGAACAATTTTTCATCGATCACGGCACGGGCGTGGTTATCGGCGAGACCTGCGTCATCGGCAAATCCTGCCGCCTCTATCAGGGGGTGACCTTGGGCGCCTTGAGTTTCATGAAAGGAGAGGACGGCGTCCTTATTAAAGGGGAAGCGCGGCATCCCATGCTTGAAGACAAGGTGACGGTCTATGCGGGTGCCACTATTCTCGGTCGCGTGACCATAGGGGAAGGTTCCGTCATAGGCGGCAACGTCTGGCTGACCCGGAGCGTTCCCGCGTATTCGCACATTGTACAGCAGCGTTCGACCCAGACAAAAGAAGCGTCGGTCGCGGAAAAAAAACGCATGCCGGAAGACGAGCCTTGCCGGAGCGACTCAGGATTGCACGGTGGGTGATGTACGCGCCTGCGCCCTGCCTCTCGCGTTCTTCTGTTCTTTGCGATCCTTTGCCTGCAGGGCTGCCGAGGTTCCGCATCGACCGCCGGAACGGTCGAGGGGATGTCCCGGGCGGCGGTATGCAGTGCCATGCATGCCCATAGCGCTGACATACGCCCCCTGGTGACCCTCCGCAGGGACGACCCCATGACCACATGAAACGACAAAGGCCAGGTATTGCTCCTGACGTTTCACAGGTATCCGGAGGCGTATATCGCGGGAAAGGAGTACCTTACGCGGCGCGGCGAAGTCTGGATTTTTACCGATAAGGAAATCATCGCCCGGCATGCGCGAAACAGCGCCGGGGTGACGGATTGGAGCTTGCGCCTCAAGCAGCTTATCGGCGTTCCTCCCTACGGGGAGTATACGCATTTTTCCGCGCTGAGGGCAAATCCCGGCGATGTCATGCGCCCGGCGTATCAGCCCGATGTGCGCTTGCAGATAGCCGACGCGACGCTTCCTCAAGACGCTCATCCCGCTTTCGTGCGCTGGTTCAACAAAACTATCGTCTCATCCTGTGCGGACGCGGCGTATCCCTGGACACGACCGGGCTACACCTTTTCGTCCTCCAGATCGGGACAGCAAGGACAGCAGCATGATCCAGATCAGGCGCCGTGTATGCCTCCTCCTCTCCTCTTTGTTCTTTTTCCTCCTGTCCGCCTTCCCGCATCAGGCCCGCGCCGCTTCGCCGGACGAGTACCGCACCCCGGAATATGCGGCCGGCGGCGGCCTGGACTATATCCATGCCGCCGAGGCCTACGCCCTGGGATATTCCGGCAAGGGCGTGACCATCGGCATTCTGGATGATAAAGCTTTTCCGGAGCATCAGGAGTTCATCGCCAAGCGGCCTTATCCTGTCGATTACTTTGGAATCTCGCCTACCAGGGACGTATGGCACGGCGCGCATGTGGCCGGCATAGCCGCCGCTTCAAAAAATGATCTTGGCATGCACGGCGTGGCTTGGGGAGCGGATTTGGCGTCTATGAACGGAATTGGCGGCCCTATCGACGAGTTGTTCAACGATGCCGGGTCAGCACTGCGGGCCTTTTCCCGCTATCCCCATGTGTCGATTATCAACAACAGTTGGGGCGACCCCCGTTATTTTCCAGCGGAGTTTCCTTATGCGGCTACTAAACAGACTGCGGCGGATATGACGGCGGATACCTTTGCCGGCATTATCGGCCCCATGGCCAGTGAACGGGATATCCTGTTCGTTTTCGCCGCCGGCAACAACGGGAGGAGTTCTCCCAGCGTGATCCCCGCTCTGCCGACGCTTGCGCTGGGTGCGCGCTTCGCCTCCGGGAACACGCTGTCTCCCTATGCCTTTGCCGCGCTTTCCGCAAAAGAGAAACGGGCCTTATCGCTGAATATGCTGAATGTACTGGCCTTTGATCACAGGCAGCGCACAGACAGCGTGGCCTTCATCCCCCCCTTTTCCGATCTGGCGGACGGGGCGACCCAATACAGCCTGCTTGCGCCCGGCGTGCATATTTATTCTTCCGTGGGGCCGGAGGCCGACAGTTACGACTATATGCGCGGCACCTCCATGGCCGCGCCTCATATAGCCGGCGTGGCGGCGCTGACCCGGGAGGCCTTCCCCTACATGGGAGGCAAACAACTTGCGGATACGCTTCTGTCCACCGCCACGCCGCTTGTGCAGCGAGACGGGCTGCCGCCGTTCATCGTGCAAGACAAAATTCTGGGTGGTTTCGACCGTGTGGTCATCACCGCGCCCAATTCTGTAAGCATTGGGGAGCTTAACGACCATGAAGAGGAACTGCGCGACGCTCATCGCTCCTCCTTAAACTTATATTTTCGTCCTTTTTCAGTATTCATGACACTGGCGGAAGACGCCGTCAACTCCGCGCCGGACAGCGACCCGGGTTCCAACGCGCTGTATCACATCATTCCACAGGCCGCCTACGAGCGGTTGTTCGGCATGGGCATAGTCAATGCCGCCCGCGCGGTGCGCGGCCCCGGCTGGTTTGACGCCAACCGGCTGGATAATGCCGACCGGCTGAACGTCGGCGGAACCCCCTATGCCATGTATCCTGTGGACACCAAGGGCTATACCGGGGTCTGGAGCAACGATATCGGACAAATCAAGGTGGATGCGGGCATAGGGGTCAGTGATCCGGGATACCCTTGGATCAGCGATCTGGCGGGCCTGGATGTGGGGCTGGTGAAAGCCGGCGCCGGCGCCCTGTTCCTGAGCGGGAACAACAGCTATCTCGGCCCCACCATGGTACGCGGGGGCATGCTGTCCCTTGGCGCCGCAGGGCAGGCCGACGGCGAGGCCAGGCTTGCCGGCGATGTCGTGGTTGAAGCCGGCGGGACTTTTGGCGGCAACGGCGTCGTGTGGAATCTGCTTTCCGAAGGAGTCGTCATTCCTGGTCTGCCGGACGCGCCGTCCTCCGTGCTGCGCGTGGCCGGCGACGCCGTTATCGGCGGGACGCTGCGCTTTGTGTATCCTGGCGCCGGGGCCGGGGGGCTGAACCGGCTTGATGTGGCGGGCCTTGCCGACCTTGAGCGTATGCGGGTGGAACTCACCGGCTTGGACGGGGACGAACCCCTGCCCCATGGACGGCAGGAACTTGTCAGTACCAACCATGAGTTGACCGAGGAGATGGCCGGCGATTTGCAGGGGGCGAAAATCCTGGCGCAGCAGGGCGTGACGCTGCAGCACTCCTTCATGCTGACGCTGACGCCCGATAATATGTATGTGGTGTATGAAGACAGCAAGGCCTCGCCCCAGGCTAAGGCCCTCTCCGAAGGCTGGACAGCGGGCGTGGCCCTGCTGAATCAGGGTGCGGACGCGGTGGCGGGGCTTGCCGTGCCGCACGCCGGCATAGCCGCCAGAACTGCGGCCCGGGATGGCTGGGGCTTGGCCTCCTTTGCGGCGGTCATGACCGGGAAAAGCAGGTACGCGACCGGCTCGCATGCGGACATGCGTTCTTTCTCCTTCCTTGCCGGCGTAGCCGCCGGCTTTGACGCCGAACCGGGTTTTCTGACAGGGGGGGCGTTTTTCGAATACGGCAACGGTTCCTACAGCACCCACAATGCCTTTGCCAATTTCTCCTCCGTCAGCGGCGACGGCGATGCGGACTATCTGGGCGGTGGCGTGCTCGGTCGCATGGATTTTCGCGCCGCCGGACCGGGGCGCGCGTATATTGAAGCGTCGGGACGCACCGGTCGGACGAGCAACAGCTTTTATTCCGGAGATTTAAGAGACTACAAGGGCAGGAGCGCGGAGTATGACGCCGGCACTCCCTATTACGGAATTCACGGCGGCCTGGGCTATGTCTGGGACATGACGGATGCGGTCTCCCTGGACCTGTACGGCAAATATTTCTGGACGCGGCAGCGGAGCAATTCCGTTGCGCTCTCCACCGGTGAACACGTGGATTTCAAAGCGGTCGATTCTTACCGGATCCGGGTCGGCGGTCGCGGCGCGTATCTTCTGGACAACGGGCTGCAGCCCTATATCGGCGCGGCATGGGAACACGAGTTCGACGGCGTGGCGCGCGCGTCTGTCATGGGCTACGCCATAGACGCTCCCAGCCTGCGGGGAGATACGGGCATCGCTGAAATCGGGCTGAGCTTCGCCCCCGGCCTTGCGCGTACGAAGGCCGGGAAGGAGGCGCGCCCGCCGATTTTCATGGATCTGGGCCTGCAACTGTATACGGGCAAACGCGAGGGGATAACAGGCTCTTTGCAATTCAAATACGAGTTTTAGAGAGTCAATGTCACAAAACCGGCAGCGTGAGCGCTGACTTGCGCGCACAAAGAGCAGGCGAAATGTATTGTTCGCCGTAAACGACAAACGCAGCGTTTCAAAGATACTCCACAGCGAAAACTGATTAAAAGGTGGTAGGTCTTTTCCTTGGCGCTTTTGGTGTTCAAGTCTTGTACGGCTTCGGCTTCCACAATACCGAGGTCGTAATCGACACCTGACCAGCATCCGGCTGTCCGGTTCGCAAGGCATTTTTCGCCCTTATGGCTCGCGTCCGCGTTCCGGCAGCAGCTTTACCAGAAGGGTGAACACGCTATCGGGACATTACGCCTGGAGGCAGAGGAAGGCCGTCGGCGCCGAAAGGGCGGGCGCTGACGCACAGGGCCGGTGGACTCTGGCGTCGCTTGAACGTCGCGTGTGCGACCATACGGCACACCTTGCGGGTTATGTGCGGGTCATATCCCTTTTTCCGCAGGGCCGCTTCATCCATATTTCCTTCAATGTGATCGTATAATATTCGATCAAGGAGCTCGTAGGGAGGCAGTTCGTCCTGGTCTGTCTGGCCGGGGCGCAGTTCCGCCGAGGGGGCGCGGCGCAAAATGATCTCCGGGATACGGGGCCTGCCCCTGAGTTCGTTCAAGCGACGGCACAGCGCATAGACCGTTCCTTTGTATATGTCGCCGATTACAGCCAAAGCGCCGCAACTGTCGCCGTAAAGGGTGCAGTAGCCGACAGCCGCTTCGGATTTGTTGCCCGTATTCAGAAGCAGATGGCCGAATTTATTGGAAAGCGCCATCAGGAGCGTCCCGCGAATCCGGGCCTGCAGATTTTCCTCCGTCACATCCGCTTTCCGTCCGACAAAGGCGGGGGCAAGGGTTTGGGAAAAGGCGTCCATTATGGGTTCAAGGGGCAGCGTGCACTTTTGGATGCCGAGTTCCGCAATCAGGGCCGCGGCCGCGTCAAGACTTTCCCGTGTCGTGTAGGGCGAAGGCAGAAGTACGCCCAGGACCTTGTCCGCTCCCACGGCCTCCACCGCCACAGCCGCCACTAGAGCGGAATCAACGCCGCCGGAAATACCCAGCAGGACGCTTTCTTTTCCGCAGGCGCGGACAAAATCTCTGACTCCCTGCACCAGGGTATGCCACAGGGCATCTTCCGGCATTCGGGCCGAGTCGCTGGGAACTTCGCAAGGAGGCTTGCGGTTGCTCATGGTTACTCCTGTCGATGGGTATTGTAAGAAGCGCACGGCCTCGCCCCGTCCTCAGTAAGGACGGGGCGAGTTCAGGGCGGAAAACGTGCGGACCCTGCGGAGAAGGGGCGTCTTCATGCGCCTACAGCGCCTCGTTACCGCGCTCTCCCGTCCGGATACGGATGACATCCTCAATGGGCAAAATGCATATCTTGCCGTCTCCCACCTCTCCCGTACGGGCTGTAGTGATAATGACGGAAAGAATCTCTTCAAGGCTTTCGTCATGCACCATGATCTCCAGCTTGACTTTAGGCACGAATTGCACATCTCGGGAGGAGCCCCTGTATACTTCTCGGTAGCCGCGCTGACGGCCGAATCCGTTTACCTCGATCAGCGTCATGCCGTGCACGCCGAGCGTTCCCAAGGCTGTCTTGATTTCATCAACCTTTGAGGGGCGGACAATGGCTTCTATCTTCTTCATAATTTTTTCCCTCATTCAATCTTAGATATGGTAGGCGCGTTCATTGTGCTCACTGATATCAAGCCCGACGCGTTCGGATTCGGGCTTGGCCCTCAGGCCGACAACGGCGTTTACCGCATACAGGAGAATACGGGC
Organism: Desulfovibrio sp.; assembly: GCA_031279825.1. Lineage (GTDB taxonomy): Bacteria > Desulfobacterota > Desulfovibrionia > Desulfovibrionales > Desulfovibrionaceae > Frigididesulfovibrio. Next base: position 11,526 of record JAITHT010000082.1, read on the forward strand.
GACTGTATACGCGAAAGCCCATGTCGCCACAACCGATACAAACTGTATGAAGAGTTGATGCGGGTTGCCGTATACGAGACCGTCTACTCCATTTACCGCCTTGCTGGCAAATAGTCCCGTGGCCAGAGCCCCCCATGTTCCGCCGACACCGTGGATGCCCACCACGTCAAGGGCATCGTCGTAACCCAGGCGATTTTTGAGCAGTACTCCGGCATAGCACACCATACCGCCGACAAGGCCTATCAGGGTTGCCGGCAGAACTTCGACAAAACCGGCGGCCGGGGTAATCGCCACAAGGCCCGCCAAAGCGCCGGAAACCGCGCCGAGTGTCGTAGGCTTGCCCATATGTTTCCATTCTATCAGCATCCAGCCGAGTATTCCCGCTGCGGCCGCCATGTGTGTGGTAACCAGGGCGTGCGCGGAAAGCTCGCCTGCGGACAGAGCGCTGCCGGCGTTGAAACCGAACCATCCGAACCATAAAAGTCCGCCGCCCAGTATTGTCATGGGTAAATTATGGGGCGCTATCTGCCCCTGGCGCAAATCAAGGCGGGGACCAAGCACGTGCGCGGAAGCCAGAGCCACCGCGCCTGACGTCATGTGCACCACGGCGCCTCCGGCAAAGTCAAGGGCGCCCATTTCCCCAAGCCAGCCTTTTCCCCAAACCCAATGGGCCATGGGGCAGTATATAAAGATTAGCCAGAGAGCTGAAAAAAGCAGCATGGCCGGAAAATGGATACGCTCGGCATAGGCGCCGGAAGCGAGCGCTATGGTCAGCACGGCGAACATGCATTGAAAGGCCATAAAAAGGACGCTTGGGATGCTTGCCGCATAGCCTGAAGCTTCAAGTCCGACATTTTTAAGGGCGACATGGGACAAATCGCCGATTATACCGCCGACGTCCGGACCAAAGGCAAGAGAATATCCGATAAGTAACCAGAGTATTGATACTATGCCAAGCAGACTGAAACTGTGCATGGTCGTGGACAGCACGTTACGCGAACGTACAAGGCCACCATAAAATAGTGCTAAGGCGGGGGTCATCAGCATGACCAGCATCGCGCAAATAATAATAAAGCAAGTGTCAACGGCAGACATCCAATCTCCTCCTGTTTATATCGGTGAATCAGGCAAAGCGGTGTTCATTATCGCCGCGCGCCGCCGTCCGGGACCCTTGCAGGTGAAAATGTTCTATCCCTCCGGAGGGATGCGCGGCCGTTCCACCGGGCTTTAAGCATAAAGAATGCCGTTTTACGCCGGCAGGCCGTTGTATCCTGTAACATATTACTATATAACGATTTATAATATTTTATCATTTCATTTGCCATACCTTTGCCCACAATAAAAGTACATTTATGTTGTTTTATCCGGTGGCAACGACAAAAATGTTTTTTTTTGTCGTTGCCGTTATGATTGCAATTTTTGATACATAATTTCAGTATATATATTATATATAAATATATATAATATATATAATAAGAAAAACGTGACCGCATCGCGTGACCCTTTTTACTCCCTTCTCCTGTTTTTTCGGCTCAAACAACGCATTATTGTTCATTTGGTGCAAAAACATACACCCTCCGCGTACACCCTTTTTCTTGTTTTCTTTTTTTGCCGTCATGATATGAATATCAGATGTATTCTTTTTCCAGCCATGACGGAGAAAAATCCTGTTTCCCCCTTTCTCTGTTTCCGGCGCATGTCGAGGCAACCGGCCTTGCATGGTCCGCGGACAATGCATTGGCGCGGCCTCGTCCCAGCTTTTTTTTCTCCGGAGAACCGCCTTGCTCCCCCGAAACCGAAGGTTTTGGGAGGGAGCGTGCGCAGTCTCCTCATTTCAAAACTGGAATTGGAATGACACTCCTGCCGCCGACAACATCCTCTATCCGCTCCGCATTGAAAGGGGAGCCACATCCAAATGAGGCAGCGAAGCCCTTCAGGGCTTCGCGTCTTGCGCTTGGGAGGGGTCCCAACCCCTCCCAAGCTTCCGCCCCGGAAAGAAACCCCGCCCTTCATGGCGGGGTCGGGGCGATATCCGGCATGAAGGCCGGGGTTTCAGACCACAAAGGAAGTTCTGATGAAAAATCTTGATCGCATACCTGCCGCTCTGTCTTTTCAGACTCCCGTCCGCCGGGTCTGCACGGTCTGCCTGCTTGCCGTCTGCGGCATCCTCGCCGCCACGCCGCTTTTCGCGGCGAACGGAGAAGCGGGGCGGGTGATCGCCCTGACGCCGGGGGCGTTTGTCGAGCGAGCGGGGCAGAGGATTCCTCTGGAAATGAAAAGCCCGGTGCTGGAATCGGACACCATCGTCACCGATTCCACCGGCAAGGCGCAGATTCTCTTTGCCGACGACGGCAGCGCGACCCTCGGCCCGAACACGACCCTGGCCCTGAGGGAAGTCGCGCCGGAAGGAAGCTCCGCCTCGTTCAAAGCCCATCTGGGCCGGGGCGTGGCCCGTTTTCTTACCGGCAAAATCGTCGAAGCCAATCCCGGGGGCTTTGCCGTGAGTACGCCCGAAGGCACGGCGGGCATTCGCGGCACCATCTTCGTCCTGCAAACGGGCAACGGCCGGACCACGATTTCCGTCGTCAACGCCTCGCGCGACGTGGTGCTGAACGGCGTTTCCGTGCCCGGCGCGCACGAGCTGACCCTGCCCGGAGGCGCTCCCGTGCCCATGACCCCGGCGGACATGGAGCAGGCCCGGAGTTTGGCGGCGGCCCGTCCGGCATCCGGAACGGACGCCGCCCAGGCCGCCAATCTGGGCCTGGCTTCGCCCGTGGACAACGCCGGGGACGGCGATGCCGCCCTGACGCCCACAGCCCTGGCCGATCTGGGCATGGGAACGCAACGTCTGGGGGATTCGCTCCAGGTGGGGCCGAAGGGAACCATTACCGGCTCGCTGACGACATCGACACTCACGGCGGCGTACGCATGGAGCGGCAGCTTCGCCTTTGACGTGGATCTGGGCAGCGGATCCGTCAGCAACGCCTCCATGAGCCTCTCCGGCACGCTTGGGCAAGACCCGGACGGGGGAGGCCTCCTACCTCAGGCAACATCCGTGAACCTGTCTAACGGCAGCGGCAGCGTGAGCGGCAACAGTTTCAGCATCGCCGGTTTTGTCGGAACGGCCAACTGGAGAGGGACGGCATACTCGTTTCCCATACCGTATAACACGCCAATCAATACGGATCAGTGGGCCGGACCCTATGCGGCCATGGCCGGCGTCATCTCCCGCTCCGGTTCCAATGCCTCCGTCAGCGGAACGTATACCCTCAACGCGCCCGGCAGCCATGTGGGCGCCCCCTCCGGCGATCGCGGAACATTCGCCGGCAGCGGACAGTTGCAGTAAGGAGACGCCCGTCGTGACACGTCATCCCGCATGCGCCACCATCCTGGTCGGCGTTTTTTTCCTGTCGTTGATGAGCGGCCCCTTTCCCGTCCCCGCTCTCGCCGATGAAACCGACCCGGCCCGGCGCACGGCCATGGAATCCGCCAAGACCGAGGCGGCGGCGCTCCTCAAGCGGGGCCGGGCGTCCGACGCCTGCGAACTTTACCTGCGCCTGCTGCGCGAGGCGCCGGAGGACGACGACGTGAACCTCGGCCTGGCCAGGGCCGCGTCGCAGGCCGGGCGCTGGAACCAGGCGGTTATGGCCTACGAACGCCTGCTGGAAAAATATCCCCGTGAAGCGCCCCTGTACGCGGAACTGGCCCGCGCCTACATGGCCCTGAACGACAAAGCGAGCGCGGAACATGCCCTGGCCTCCCTGCGCCGTCTGGACCCCTCCGCCACCAGGGACGTTACGGACACCCTGCTGGAAAAACTGGAAGACCGTTACGGGCTGTTCCAGGCCCACGGCAGGGCGCGCTTCGGGATGCTGTACGATTCCAACGCCAACCAGGGGCCGGAGAGCAACAGCCTGGATCTGGGCGGCTGGCGCGTGAACATGCACAACGCCAAAGCCGCGGAAAGCCTCGGCGTCTATCTGGGCGCGGATATCGACCTCGGGCTCAAATGTGAGCGGGACTCGCCCTGGTGGCTCGTGGGCGACGTGCAGACCTCTATCCGGTACAACACCAATAATGATCTGGACAACGCCCACAGCCGGGAATCCCAATGGGGCAGGACGGCGACGGGACTGCGCCGCCTGGATTCGGACACGCTGCTGGATATACGCCTGAAGGCGGAAATTTTCGACTACGAACTGTATCAGCATGTTTCCGCTCTGGGCGGGGAAGCCGTCTGGCTCTGGGCGGCGACTCCCGCCTTGCAACTGATCAGCAGAGGCGGCATCGACAGGCGCATCTACAGCCGGGATCCGGACAGAAACGGCGCGTACTACAACGCCGGCCAATACCTGCGCTTCTTTTTCGGGGAGAGCAACCATTATTCCCTTATGCTGGGGGCGCGGTATACGGGCGCTTCCGCCAACGACAAGGACTACGGCTATGACGGATGGGAAGGCTCGGCCCGCCTGACCTTCAACCTGCCCCACAGCCTTGAATTTGCCCCTTTCGCCGCGTTCTCGCAGGAATTTTACAACGGTCCGGCCACAGCCCTGGAAATGGAAAGGCGTCGGGACGACAAGCGGCGCATGGGAGCTTCCCTCACCTGGCGCCTTACGGAATCATGGTCCGTGGAAACGGTGTACCAGTGCGTCAAAAACGATTCGCGCAGCGCCCTGTACGACTACGCGCAGCATATGGTCAGCGCCGGAGTCGCCTGGAGTTTCTGAGCCTAAACCCGCGCCACCAGTCACGCGAACTGTGACGCAACCGCAAGGAGAGCCTTCTTCCACGCCGGTTCAAGCCGCTTCCGGCCGGCGTCCGCGGCAATTCGGCAATCTTTCCGCATACGATCAGGATCATGTTGGATCAGCGTCCTTCCATTTCCAGGCGGGTCGCCCCAGAATATCCCGCCAGGGTAAGACGGATCCAAATGAGGTAGCGAAGCCTTTCAGGGCTTCGCTACCTCATTTGGATGGACGAACTTCTCCTGGTGTTGCAGGAATCATAAGAATATCACGTGATTATGGATAACCATAGTATCCACAAGCGGCACAGTCTGTGGCTTGACGAGCACCCAAATGTATTTTTCCACTACACGCCAACAAGTGCAAGCTGGCTGAATAATGGTGGAAATATGGTTTGGCATCCTGACTCTCTCAATTCCTTGCGTGGCGCAAGCTTTTCAAGCACGCAAGAACTTAGCGCACAGATAAAGGCCTTCCAGGAAGCATACAACAAAACAGCACAACCGTTTGCCTGGAAAAACAAAAAATTAAAGGCGCGCAGTTGACAAATTATATTAGAAATTTTTGCAATTAAACACAAGGATCACCCTTCACCAAGTTCCGCTTGACTGAAGACAGGGTGTGGTATATATTTCCGCGAACAATACGTAAACAGAAGGAACTTTTCATGCGCACGCGTTCGCGACAGTTTTTCGTTTTCCGGGTCGCCGTTCTTCCGGCCGGGCTTTCCCTGCGCGCATTCTGGTGGTGGCGGGGTTTTTGTTGCGCGGTCATGGTGCATGCCTGAAAAACTTCAACTCATGTAATCAGGGGGCCGCAGAGGAGAGTATGCGGCCCTTTCTTTTTGCCATATGGGCCGCTATGCGGGCTCCTATAAAGGAGACCATATGAGCATCAGGTTCACGCAACGGATCACGTCTCTTGACAGTGATTTGGAGACCCCGGTAGGTCTTTTTCTCCGACTGGCCGGAGATCTTCCCGGCATACTGTTGGAAAGCGCCGAAGTTGACGGCCGATGGGGCCGTTACAGCATCATCGGCATGCATTTCGTCCTGTGCGCTTCCTGCAGGGAAGGGCTTTTGGACGTGCGCGTGGCGGACGGACGTCTTGCCCCGCTACGCGCCTTGTCAGGTAAGCCTTTTATTCAGGGGCTGCGTGAACTGATACGTTCGCTGCATATTGCGGACGTTTCCGGGCAGCCCCCCATTACCCGCGCGCTTTATGGTTTTTTCGGTTACGGGATGACGGGCGTGTTGGAGCCGAAAACAGCGGCCTTTCTGCCGCCGCGCGAGGCGGAGGCTTCGTTGGCGTTGCCCGGCGTTCTCATCGTGTTCGATCATCTGTATAATCGTATAAGCCGCATTGATCTGCTTCTGCACGGCGAAGCTCCGGCGGAACTCCCGGCGGCGCGTTCCGCGAGGGAGACTCCCCGGGGAGAGCTTCCCCCCCTGGCGGAGCGGGGCGGCTATATGGCGGCGGTTGCTCGGGTGAAGGAACGTATCCGCCGGGGGGAAGCCGTTCAGGTCGTGCTTTCCGTCCCGTTCAGCGCTCCTTTGTCGGAAAGCCCCTTTAGCCTCTACCGGCGGCTGCGCCGGATAAATCCCTCTCCTTATATGTTCTATATGCGTCTGCCGGATGCCGGGGCAGGGGTGCTTTTGGGAGCATCTCCCGAAGTGCTTGTGTCCTGCACCGCCGGGGAACTGCGTCTATGCCCCATAGCCGGCACCAGACCTCGCGGCAGACATGGGGACGAAGACGCTCTTTTTGGCGATGAACTGTTGCAGGACCCTAAAGAAAAAGCGGAGCACGTCATGCTGGTGGATCTCGGCCGTAACGATTTGGGACGTATAGCCGCCGCCGGCAGCGTTCATCTTGAACGTTTCATGGAAATAGAACGCTTTTCCCACGTCATGCATTTAACATCGCGTATTCATGCGCGGCTCGCGCCGGGTCTGGACGGCCTTGACGTGCTCGCGGCCACTTTCCCTGCGGGCACGGTGAGCGGCGCGCCTAAGATACGGGCTATGGAGATAATAGCGGAAGAAGAGCGGCATCCGCGCGGCCCCTATGCCGGAGCCATAGGCTGGATTGGGCTGGACGACGACGCGGTGCACCTGGATTTCGGCATTACCATCCGCAGTCTTTGGGTGCGCGGAGGCCGTATATGCTGGCAGGTCGGGGCAGGCATTGTGTACGATTCCCTGCCGGAAAAAGAGTGGCTGGAATGCCGCGTCAAAGCCGCCGTCATGGAAAAGGCGGCGCTGGGTGAAGACGAACCCGGCATGAACGGCGCGGAATAAGGAGATCGCCATGTTTCTGCTCATAGATAATTATGATTCCTTCACGTTTAATCTGGTCCAGGCTTTCATGCAATTGGGGCACACGCCCCTGGTCCTGAAAAACGACGATCCTTCTCTGCATGCCGTGGTTAACGACCCTGCATTGTCCATGGTTTGCATATCGCCCGGACCGGGCCATCCCGTCGAGGCGCATCTTTGCCTTGAATTTCTGCGCGCCTTGCCTGCGCATGTGCCGGTGCTCGGCGTTTGCCTCGGGCACCAGATTTTAGGGTATTTCGCCGGCGCCCGCGTCGAGGTCGGCCCGGAGATTATGCACGGCAAACAGTCGAGAATAATGCATAACGGCAGAGGTCTTTTTTCCGGTCTGCCCGACGCTATGCCGGCAGGACGCTATCATTCCCTGCTGATACGGGCCGAAGATGCGCCGGAGATCCTGGAGGTTACCGCTCGCAGCACAAGCTCCGGCGGAGAAGCGGAGGTCATGGCCATACGCTTCCGCGATCGTCCCTGGGCCGGGGTTCAATTTCATCCTGAATCAGTTCTCACCCCGGACGGTATGCGACTGTTGGCCAATTTCCCTTCAGCACTTTTGGCGGATCAAGGAAAGGACAGCCGGCCCGTTGCGTCGCGGGGGAATCCTTCGGCGCGCCCGCCGGTGCAAATGGCTTCTGTCCTTGAACATTTGGCCCAGGGGCTGGATCTTGCGCCGGAGGAGGCTGCGGAAGCCTTTGCCAGACTTATGGACGGAGAGCTCTCCTCCGCTCAGGCCGGAGCCTTGCTGCTCGGGTTGCGAGCCAAGGGAGAAACCCCGGAAGAAATAGGCGAAGCCGTCAAGGCGGTATTGGCGCGGGCTATGCCGGTACCGGAGGTGTCCTGCCCGGCCATGGATATCGTAGGTACCGGCGGCGACGGTAAGTACTCCTTTAACTGCTCAACGGCCACGGCCCTGACCCTCGCCGGCATGGGGCACAAGGTGCTCAAGCACGGCAACCGCTCCGTATCGTCGCGTTGCGGTAGCGCGGACGTACTGGAACAACTCGGCGTTTCCCTCGACACTTCGCCTGAATCCGTTGCCGAAACCCTGGAAAAAGACGGTTTCGTCTTTCTCTTCGCCCCCCGTTATCATCCCGCCTTCCGTCACGTTATGCCCGTGCGGCGCGAATTGGGCGTACGCACCTTTTTCAATATCCTCGGTCCGCTGGTGAATCCCGCCCGGCCCTCGCATCATTTTTTGGGCGTTGTCGATAAGGAGCGTCTCCGGCTTGTGGGCACGGTGCTTGCCCGATCCGGATCACAAGGCGGAGTCGTCGTGCTCGGCGCCGGCAATTACGATGAGCTTACCCCCTTCGGCACGGCAGACATGATCTTTGTTTCAGGTCACGACACATGGCCCGCCACGCTTGATCCCGCTGAATACGGCTTTGCTCCCTGTTCGGAACAGGATTTGATGGTGGAAGGGCCGGAGGACGCCGCCGGGGTGCTGCGCCTTTTGTTACAGGGCAAAGGTCCGAAGGCCATGCTGGATATGCTGGCGCTCAATCTCGGTCTTGCCCTGTATGTTTTTGACCTTGCGCCGCGCGGCGTGGAAAGCGCGGATCCGGATTGCGGCCACAATCGGCAGCGCATGCGCGCGGCTATGGCTTCAGCCAGAGAAGCGGTCGCCGCCGGTGCGGGAAGGAGGTTCTGCCATGCTTGAACGCTTCAGACACGCAAAAGCCGCGGAAATAGCCGATCTCAAAGAACGCGCTGCCCGCGGTGCTATGCCGCCGCTTTTCACGGGCCGCCGTCTCCCCTTTGCCGCTTCTCTGGCTCAAGGGGGGGCGCCGGCGGTTATCGCTGAATACAAGCGCGCCTCGCCTTCCAAAGGAGACATCAATCTTGAGTTGAGTCCGGAAAATGCGGCTGCCGCGTACGCGAAGGGCGGCGCCAAGGCTCTTTCCGTACTCACGGAAAGCGAATATTTCAAAGGAGACATAGCCTATATCAAGCGCATGGCCGGAGCCGGTTTACCCATGCTGCGCAAGGATTTTATCCTTCACCCGTTGCAGGTGGAATACAGCGCCTCGACCCCTGCTTCCGCCGTCTTGCTTATTGTGCGCATGCTGGATGACGCCATGTTGCGGGCATGCCTGTTCCGTTGTCTGGATGTGGGCCTTGAAGCGGTGGTGGAGGTGTTTGACGAACGGGATCTTGAACGGGCTCAATCCGCGGGCGCCTCTATTATTCAGGTCAACAACCGGGATCTGGAGAGCCTGCTCGTGGATTTTTCGCTTTCCCGCCGTCTGGTCGCCCGCAGAACCCCTGCGGAGTTCTGGATCACCGCCAGCGGCATAAGCGGGCATAGCGAGCTTCTTTCTCTGGCGGAACTCGGTTTTGACGCCGCTCTGGTGGGTAGTTCGCTGATGGGCGGCGGTGATCCCGCACGGGCCTTGAGCGCTCTTCTGAAAGGGGGAGCCAGTGGCTGAATTGCTGTGCAAAATCTGCGGGTTGACGAGAGCTGAAGATGTCGCCTTCTGTCACGGCATGGGGGCGGACTTTATCGGTTTTATTTTCGCCCGACGCAGCCCGCGTTTCGTGGAGGCGGGGCACGCGGCCCTTCTTCCCGTTGGCTCCGCCTTGCGGGTAGGCGTCTTTGTCGGGTCCGACATAGCCGAGGTGCGCGATATAGCCCGCCGCGCCCGCTTGGACATGATCCAACTGCACGGCGGGGAAGATGTCGAGTTTTGCCGCGCATTGGGGGCGGAGCGCGTTATCAAGACGATCTGGCCGGAACGTCTGTCGCCGGAAAAAGCGGCTGAAGAGATGGAACGTTTCGCTCCCGTATGCGCCTATTTTCTTCTGGACGCCGGCGGCGCCGGAGGCGGGAGCGGCAAACTTCTGGATACGGCGGCCCTGCGTCGGCTGCATCCGCCGAAACCCTGGTTTCTTGCCGGTGGGCTGGGAACGGATACCCTGCCTTCTGTTTTGTCTTCCTTTACCCCCGCATGGAGGCCCTACGCTCTGGATATGAACTCCGCCCTGGAAAGTTCGCCGGGCGTCAAGGATCATGACATGGTACGCAAGGCCCTCGGCCTTGCCGGAGCATGGCGACAAGATGCCGTTCTACGGTGATTTTTTGTTTTTCTAAGGACGTCCCTCTACAGGGCATACTTCATTATTTGGAGAGGCATGCATGAGAAAAGGCTACTTTGGCGATTTCGGCGGGCAGTTTGTGCCTGAACTGCTTATGCCGCCGTTACGGGAACTGGAACAGGCATGCGAAGCTATATTCCCTTCGTCGGAATTTCAGCGGGATTTGGCGGAACTTCTGCATAACTTCGCGGGCCGGCCGACGCCGCTCACCCGTTGCGACGCGCTTTCGCGGGAACTCGGCTTTACCTTGTGGCTCAAACGGGAAGATCTGCTCCATACCGGAGCGCACAAGATGAATAACACCCTCGGTCAGGCTCTGCTGGCAAAACGCATGGGCAAAGACAACCTTCTGGCGGAGACCGGCGCGGGTCAGCACGGCGTGGCCACGGCGGCGGCGGCGGCCAGGCTGGGTATGGGCTGCACCATTTTTATGGGTGCCGTGGATGTGGAGCGCCAGGCGCCCAATGTAACGCGCATGAAATTGCTGGGCGCCAGGGTCGTGCCTGTGACCGGAGGCACGCGCACTCTCAAAGACGCCATTAATGAGGCCTTGCGCGCCTGGATCAGCAATCAGAAAATTACGCATTACTGCTTCGGCACCGCTGCCGGGCCGCATCCGTTTCCTGCCTTGGTGCGTGATCTGCAGGCCGTTATCGGTAAAGAGACCAGAGAGCAGAGCCTCCGGCAGATCGGGCGTCTGCCGGATGCCGTGCTGGCCTGCGTCGGCGGCGGTTCCAACGCCATCGGCATGTTTCACCCCTTTGCTTCCGATCTGGACGCGCGCGCGGTACGTCTTATCGGCATAGAGGCGGGCGGTACGGGCGAGCCTGGTTGCTATCATTCCGCGCCTCTGAATCTGGGGCGCCCCGGGGTGCTGCACGGGCAACTGAGCATGCTGCTGCAGACCGCTGACGGACAGATAGAGCCATCGCATTCCGTTTCCGCGGGGCTTGACTATCCCGGAGTGGGACCGGAACACGCCTGGCTGCAAAGCACCGGAAGAGCCGAATACCATATCGTCACCGACAGTTCAGCCTTGCGCGCCTTTGCGCTCCTTTCCCGCAAGGAAGGCATCATTCCTGCTCTGGAATCCTCCCACGCCCTGGCTTGGGTGCTGGATAATGCTTCGGCTTTTGTCGAAGGCTCGCAGGTGGTGGTGAATCTTTCCGGCAGGGGAGACAAGGATTTGGGTATAGCGTCAGAACATCTTACCCTGCTTCAGGGAGAAGGGACATGAGCATGATGACGTTGCAGCACAGGATTGAAGCGGCCAACGCCCAGGGGCGAATAGCCCTCATCCCCTTTATCACAGCCGGTTTTCCGGCTCCGGAGTGTTTTATCCGGATATTGCGCGAACTTGACGAGGGAGGGGCGGATATTATTGAAATAGGCGTTCCTTTTTCCGATCCGGTAGCTGACGGAGCGGTTGTGGAAGAGGCGTCCCGCACGGCGCTGACGGCAGGCGTCTCTCTGGAATGGATACTTCGGCAGCTTGCCTCGCTTAAACCGGGGCTTAAGGCGGGAGTGACGCTCATGGGATACTATAATCCCTTTTTGCAATACGGGCTCAATCGTCTGGCACAAGAAGCGGCCGCGGCCGGCGTGCAGGGGCTCATTGTGGCGGATTTGCCCCTGGAGGAAAGCGGAGCGCTACGCGCTGTCCTTACCCCCTGCGGCATGGATCTCATCGTCCTGGTAGGACCTAATACAAGCGACGAGCGTATGCGTGACTATGCCCGAATCGCCGCCGGTTATGTATATGTGGTTTCCGTCATGGGCATTACCGGCGTGCGTAACGGGCTTGCCGCCGAAGCGGCGGAAACTGTGCGCCGCGCGCAACTGGCCTTCAGCCTGCCTGTAGCCCTGGGTTTCGGCATTCACAGCCCGGGACAGACGGACGCCATGCCATCGCCTCCCCACGCGGTTGTTTTCGGCAGTGCCCTGCTCCGTCATCTGGCTGAAGGGCGCACGGCCAAAGAATTCATGAACTCCTGGACGCAGGGAGGGAAAGCATAGTACGCGGCAACAAGCGAACATTCGTATCGTACCGCGTAGCGGCCGCCGGGTTTTTCGAGCCCGGTGCGTCGTGATAAGCGGCATGGCAAGGGCGTGGTTTCTGAATATTCGCTCCGGAGCTTCTTGCCGTAAAGAGAGGAAATATCATGGGACTCAACGACACCCCTTCCGCGAACAGAGTGCATATAGGTTTCTTCGGCCGCAGAAACGCGGGTAAATCAAGCATGGTGAATGCTGTGACCGGTCAGGAACTGGCGGTGGTTTCCGACGTGAAAGGCACTACCACCGATCCGGTATACAAGGCGATGGAACTGCTCCCCTTAGGACCCGTTTTGATCATTGACACCCCCGGCATCGATGACGAGGGCCCTCTGGGAAAACTGCGCGTCCGCCGGGCAAAACAGGTGCTGAATAAGATCGATGTGGCGGTGCTGGTGCTTGACGCCACGGAAAGCGCGGGCGCGGATTTTTTTGCCGGAGGATCCTCCACGGCGTTCTGCGCCGCCGAAAAAGAACTGATTGACATTTTTCGGGAGAAAGAGGTTCCCTATATCATTGCCGTTAATAAAATCGATTTGCTTGGAAACGTCTCCGTGGTTTCCTCCGGCATCCCCGCGTCCTTTTTCGACAAAGCATCTTCTTCTTTTCCCCTCTCTTCTGCCCTTTCAGGCGAAAGCATCAGGGTAAGCGCGAAAACCGGCGGCAACATTCATTTGCTCAAAGAACGGATTGCTGCGCTTGTCGCCGCCGAGGATCCCAAGCTGCGCCTGGTGGCGGACCTTATCCATCCTTCTGACTTTGTCGTGCTGGTGACGCCCATTGACAAGGCCGCTCCCAAGGGTCGTCTGATTCTTCCCCAGCAGCAAAGCATCCGCGATATTCTGGAAGCGGATGCCGCGGCTATTGTGGTAAAGGAATACGAACTGCGGGAAACATTGGAGCATTTGGGTAAAAAACCTAGTCTGGTGATTACCGACAGCCAGGTTTTTGCCAAGGTCGCCGCCGATGTACCATCTGACGTCAGACTCACCTCGTTTTCCATTTTGTTTGCCCGGTATAAGGGCGCTCTTGAGACTTCGGTGCGCGGGGTCAGGATGTTGGATCGTCTTGCAACGGGAGACAGGGTATTGATCGCCGAAGGTTGCACTCACCATCGCCAATGTGACGACATCGGCACGGTGAAGCTTCCCCGCTGGATCAAGAATTATACCGCCAATGAGCCTGAGTTTCGTTTTTGCTCCGGCGGCGAATTTCCGGAAGATCTTTCCGTATACGCAATGATTATCCACTGCGGCGGCTGTATGCTGAATGAGAGGGAAATGCGTTACCGGCGCCGTTGCGCCGAGGATCAGCATGTTCCTTTTACCAATTACGGCATAACCATTGCCTATATCCAGGGGATTCTGCGACGGAGCCTTACCGTGTTCCCGCACTTACTTTCGGAGATTGAAAAATAGGCGGAGTATATTTTCCCGTTGCGGAAGACCTGCCTTGATCGTTTGACGGCAAGCTGTCCGTGTTACCGGAAAATAGACTTCTTCATTAAAGATGATATATATCTGATAGTTAATACCGGAGATGCAGCATGCGTGTTGAAAAAGATTTTCTGGGCGAACGAGAAATTCCGGCTGAAGCGCTTTACGGCATCCACAGCCTGCGCGCCGCTGAAAATTTTGCCCTCGGGTACAGGCCGGCACATCCCCGTCTCATTCGCGCCATGATTTTAGTCAAGAAAGCCGCGGCCCAAACCTGGGAATCCCTCGGCGTCAAGGTTGCAACATACCGCTTCATCATTGCCGCCTGTGACAGCCTGCTCTCCGAGCTTCCCGAGGGGGTCTTTATTGTGGACGCCCTGCAAGGCGGCGCCGGCACTTCAAGCAACATGAACATCAATGAAGTGATTGCCAACACGGCCCTGCAAATCGCTGGCAAACATCCCGGCGATTACATGTGCGTTCATCCTTTGGAAGACGTGAATCTCGGCCAGTCCACCAACGATGTGTATCCGACGGCCCTGCGGATCGCCGCGGTAGAACTTTTGCGGGAACTCAGCGGTCAATGTGGGAAGTTGCAGGATAGCCTGCAAAGAAAAGAAAACGAGTTCGCTGACGTGAAAAAACTGGGCCGCACGGAGCTCATGGACGCTGTGCCGGTCACTTTGGGAGCCGAATTCGGCGCTTACGCTCAGGCCATAGCCAGAGACCGCTGGCGACTGTATAAGATTGAGGAGCGGCTGCGGCAGGTGAATTTGGGCGGCGCGGCGGTGGGCAGAGAAGCTGTCGCGCCCGGAGGGAAACAGCGCAAGTACCGGCAGCGGGTTGTTGAAACCCTGCGTCAACTTTGCGGTATAGGCCTTGCCGCCGCGGAGTATCCCATGGATATTACTCAGAACTGCGACGTATTTGTGGAAGTTTCAGGCCTTCTCAAAGCGTTGTCGGTAAATCTTACAAAAATCGCAAATGATTTCAGATTAATGGCTTCAGGTCCATCAGGCGGCATCGGTGAAATTTTTCTCGCGCCCCTTCAGGCGGGCAGCAGCATCATGCCCGGCAAGGTAAACCCGGTATTGCCCGAAATGGTGATGCAATGCGCCATCAAGGTGCAAGCTAACGATTACGCCATCGGCGTCGCCGCTTCCCGCGGCGAATTTGAGCTTAACGCCTTTGTCCCGCTTATAGCTGACGCCCTGTTGGAAAGTCTTTCCCTGCTTGCCCGTTCTGTACTTCTGTTCAGGGAGCGTTGCGTGGAAGTCCTTACGCCGAATCGGGATCGCTGCGCTGCCCTGTTGGCATCCTCCAGCGCTTTTGCCATGGCCTGGGTTCCCTGCCTGGGGTATGAAACGGTGGCGCGGATACTTTCGGAAAATGGCGGGGATCTCCGGCAGGCAAGACAGGCTCTGGAAGAAGCGGCAAGGAGGGGTGAGGGGGATTTTTTCCCACCCGGATAGCGTTCGTCGCCGTGAGATAAAGATCATGCAGGAGTGTTCCTTTATTCCTGACCTCTTGACGCGTCTCTCCCCCTACCTTACTTTAAGAGCAGATCGACTTTGAAACGCTGCACTCGTCGCCCTCGGCGAAAACAAATTTCGCCCACTCCTCGTGCACGTAAGTCAACGCTTACGCTGCCGGTTGACGAGCTTTTCAAAGTGAAAATGCTCTAGTGTTTACCTGCAAAAATAAACACTATAAAACACTGGAGGGGTTTGCGCCGCCGAAGGCAGCGTAAGTCTGCTGAAAATCATGTTTTTCAGCCGATGCTCCTGCAAAAATATCCGAAAAAATATACTTGAAATTTTTGCAATTAGACACTAGAAGTCATTTCATAATTTACTATGAAATGACTTCTAACGCCGGACGAAAGTCCGGCGCGCCGCCACGAGCGGCGTGAGCAAGCCGAAAACCGCGTTTTTTGGCGAAGCGATCCTTATACATAGGTCATTGGCCTATGTATGAAATCACTTGTAGACACGTCGCTATTAAGGAACGAAAACGGACACCCCCTGCGGGAAAGCGGAAGATCGCTTCCTGATGTGGCGGTGCGTGTTCGATTTTAGAGCGATTTCGAAATGAAACCGCTTTCGCGGCGATTGCTTCGTACGCCGCGCGTCCATGGGGCACAGGGAAATTCATTTTCGCCGTCAGCGACGAGTGCAGCGTTTCAGAGTTAATCTGCTCTGGAACGGCTCGTTTCAAAGTTACAGTCCTCTAACGTCAACATACGCATGGATGAACCGGATGCGGGAGAAAAAACAGTGGCTGCGGAAAACGTTTGTGAAGAAGAGAAAAAGAACGCCGGCGAGAATTTTATCAACCGGGAATATATTGAAGGCCTGCTTAAGGAAGCCAGAAATGTTGACGACGGGACCATCGGCCGCTATCTGGATAAGGCCGAAAATTTCGAGGGACTGAATCACCGCGAAATCGCCGCGCTTTTGGTAAGTGACGCTCCGGAACATCTGCAAAGGATTTTCGACATCGCCGGCAAAATTAAGCGGCGTATTTACGGCAACCGGATTGTGATGTTCGCCCCGCTCTACGTGAGCGATTACTGTGTGAATCGCTGTCGATATTGCAGCTTTAATAACGGGCATAGTTTTACGCGCCGCAAGCTTTCCATGGATGAAGTACGCGAAGAGGTAAAAATTCTTGAAAAAATGGGACATAAACGCCTTGCCCTGGAAGCGGGCGAGCATGACGGCGAATGTCCCATAGACTATATTCTTGACTGTATTCACAGCATTTACGGCATGAAATTCGAAAACGGCGCGATTCGCCGGGTAAACGTGAATATTGCCGCCACCACCGTTGAAAATTACCGTAAACTCAAAGAGGCGGGCATCGGCACCTACATTCTTTTTCAGGAAACATACCATGAGCCCACCTATACCAGACTCCATCCGGCGGGGCCGAAAAAGGATTTCGTCCGGCATCTGACGGCTTTTGATCGCGCTCAGGAGGGAGGGATTGACGATGTGGGCGGCGGCGTGCTCTTCGGTCTTGCCGCTGACCCCTATTTCGAGGTTCTGGGACTTATGCTCCACAACGAGCACCTTGAGGAAAGATACAACGTGGGCTTTCACACCATTTCGGTCCCCCGGCTTTGTTCCGCTCCTGGGATGAACCTGGGCGAATTTCCTCATCTTGTGGACGATGCCGTCTTTACAAAAATTGTCGCCGTCATCCGTATCGCCGTCCCCTTTACGGGCATGATCCTCTCAACCAGAGAGAATCGCGTAATGCGCAACAAACTGCTGCAATTGGGCATTTCCCAAATCAGCGCCGGTTCCAGCACCGAGGTGGGCGGCTATATGAAAGGGGAACGGCGAGAAGCCGCTAATCCCCAATTTTTGGTAAACGATGAACGGAGCGCCGTTTCCATTATTTCGGAGCTTATGGACGATGGACACATTCCCAGTTTCTGCACCGCATGCTACCGGAGCGGGCGTACCGGTGACCGCTTTATGATTTTGGCAAAATCCGGGCAGATCCGGAACGTTTGCCTTCCCAACGCTCTGATGACGCTTTCCGAGTATTCCATGGATTACGGCGACGATGTCTTTCGAGAAAAGGTCGCCGCTATCATTGACAGAGAAGTTCCGGAGATCGCCGATGAAAGGATTCGGCGGCGGACAATTGCGAATGTGGAAAAGATACGGGCTTCAGGAGAACGGGATTTTTTCGTATAAGGAGTGCGTGCAATGCATGCGGGATTTTCCGGTAGAACCAGGCAAACGCCGGTTTCGCGCTTCAGTGACGGCGAGCTGTTGCGACTGATAACATCCGAGGACGACAAGGATATCCGGAACCTCTTTGCCGAAGCCCGTCAGGCGCGGGAGAAATATTACGGGACGGGCGTCTACTTCAGAGGGCTGATAGAATTTACTAATTATTGTAAAAATGATTGCTATTACTGTGGTATACGTCGTTCGAACGCCAAACTCGATCGATACCGGCTTTCTCCTGACGAGATCCTTGCCTGTTGCCGAGCTGGAGATTCGCTTGGCTACAGGACTTTCGTGCTTCAGGGGGGAGAAGATCCCTGGTTCTCCGATGATCGGATGGTAGAAATAATCGCCGCCATACGTCGCGAGTTTCCCGAACACGCAGTTACCCTTTCCATTGGTGAGCGGAGCAGGGAGAGTTACGAGGCATTCTTTCAGGCAGGGGCAAACCGCTATCTGCTACGCCACGAGAGCGCGTCGGAAGCCCATTACGCGAAACTCCACCCGCCTTCCATGAGTCTTGCGGAGCGTAAACGGTGTCTATGGCATCTCAAGGAAGTCGGTTTTCAAGTGGGGGCCGGATTCATGGTAGGCTCTCCCTTCCAAACCCCCGAACATTTGCTGGAAGATTTGCGTTTTATTGAGGAGTTCCAGCCGCATATGATTGGCATCGGTCCATTTATTCCGCAACGGGACACCCCTTTTGGCGGAGAAAAAAGCGGAAGTCTCGCCCTGACCCTTAAAATGGTGGCCTTGGCCAGACTGATATTGCCCAAAGCGCTTATTCCCGCCACCACCGCCTTAGGGACCATCGCGTCTGACGGGCGGGAACAGGGGCTCAAAGCCGGCGCGAATGTGGTCATGCCTAATTTGACGCCCACAGCCGCGCGGAAACTCTATGCTCTGTACGATAACAAGATATGCACCGGCGATGCCGCCGATACATGCCGCTATTGTTTGGCCGGCAGAATAGCGAGTGCCGGTTTTAGGCCTGAAATGAGCCGGGGCGATGCCGCAGGGTAAATTCCGGGTATCGACAAGTCGGGAGATGTTCCAATCTCCCCGTATATAGGGCGGCAGCTAAAAGTAGAGCCTATGCCGCCCGCACGCGCCGAAACACAAATTCCGCTTCAAGTCCAAGCTGTTCAGCCTGGATGCCACCACCATCAAGTTGTGCCTGTCACTTTTTTCCTGGGCCTCGTTCCGCCAAAGAAAGGGCGGCGTCAAAATGCATATGTTGCTGGACCATGACAGCCATATCCCGGCCTTTCTCGCCGTCAACGACGAGTGCAACGTTTCAAAGTTAATCTGCTCCCAGTCGGACAGCAATGATCTGTTTTAGAGTCTCTCAAGTGCGCCATGCTCTGAACGATGTGGAGAAACGCATATTGTATGGCGTGTTTTTTGCATATTTTTTGATATTGCTTCCCGTGAAGAACGGCTAAAGGGAAATGTTTTCCGTCGTTTTATGACCGTCCGGAAATGCGCCGTCTGGGCAATGCATGGCGTGACCGTCGAGCTAATCTCCAGGGGCGCGCGTGCCGATAAGGGACGCATCGGCCTTTAACTGCGCCGCTTCGGCGCCATCTGCCGTTTACTGTGCGCGAAGCGCCGCGCGGCAAGGAGACTGTCAATGCGAATATCTTCCTTACGTTGTCTGGCCTGTCTGACGGCGCTGTCGTTGCTTCTCGGGGCGTGCGGGTCAGGGAAGAATGCGAGCCGCATGCCTGCCATGCCGCCGAGCATGGAGCAGAAGCCGGAAAAAATTTCTCATTCCGCCATTGCGGGTAAATTTGGCCCGCGTGCCTACTACGAAGGGAAGAATGTTTCCACGGTGAAGGGAGAGATTGAGAGCGGAATCGTCCTGCCTGACGGCAGGGGAGGCGTGGTAATGATTCCCGGCGAAAAATCCGAACCGCAAAGTCGCGGCTATGTTGACGCCCGTGAGTTAAAGCTGAAAATACGCGAACTGGCGGAACAGCTTATCGCCGATATCCGTGATTGTTCGTTGCAAGGCGCGGTGGCCCTGCCCACAGCCTTTGTGAATTTGGATAACTTCAAGGAAACCTCGTCTCTCGGCCGTCTTATTTCCGAGCAGTTGTTTCATGAATTCACGCAACGCGGTTTTCCTATCCGTGAATATCGCATACCGGGCAGCATAAAGGTGCATCCTGGGGAAGGCGAATTCTACCTTTCGCGTGAACTCGGCAATGTGGCGCCCTCTTCTCGTTCGGCGGTGATAGTGGGCACCTACTCCGGCGACAAACGGGTTTTGTTCATTAATGCCCGCTTGGTCAGACCCGGTGATGGCCGGGTGCTGCGCACCGCCAATCTGGTGCTGGAGGGCAATGCCTTGACCGGTCGTTTGATGCGGGCATCCGGCAGGTCGCTTGAAAGTGGCGAGATGCGTATTCGTGATTACAAAGAAGCGGTACGGCCTGCGGGTAGCGCCGCTACCGGTGAGAATCCTTTTGATCGGGGCGAGGACATCCACTAAGCATTTTCACTTCGAAAATGCTCTCGCGGCGATAGCGCGAGGCGCCGCCGATACGCTTGCCCTGCTTTGGCGAAAATCCTTTTCGCCGTGGCCTTGGGCGCAATGTCTCACGGTGACGATGCTCAAACGACATTTGCACAAAATAAGGATAACGGGAATGAAACGAATTGCTGTACTCGTTGTGCCATGCCTGCTTGCGTTGGCTGGAGGGTGTGGAGTCACCTCATATGTCTCCAATGAGCGCGTAGTGGTTGCTCCCCAGAATCCCAACTGCCTCCGGCAGATAAAACAGGCCCGCGACTATATGGCGCGGGGCAGGTATGAATTGGCCAAAGAGCATTACCTCATGGCTTTGGTCGCCTGTGATGACGGCGAAAGCAGGGATGTGGCGACCAGAGAGTTGCAAGCGGCGGATATGATGATTCAAACCCAGCGCTGAGGTGGAGAATGCACCGGAAAATATCAGGTATACGTGGAATAGGCCGTTATCTCGCGAGCGCGTTTATTACGGGGAGTGTTTTCCTGCTGTTCTCGCAGTTTTCTTTGGCTGCCGTCGTGCCTCAGGCGGCTTCCGCCATAGGACGGGAGCTCGACCGGCAGATTGTGGAACGCCTGGGTATGGGGGATTCGCCGGCTCAGGGGGTGTCGCTATGCATTACCACGCCTGTGGACAGCACCAATCTTGAGACGTCCAATACCCTTGCCCGTCAGATGCAGGAAGAAGTGGCCCGCTGGTTTGTTCAGGCCGGCTACAACGTTCAGGAGATCCGTAAGGGCGCCGATTTGCTTTTTGAACCGGCGACGGGTGAAATGCTCCTTACCCGCAAGGAATCAATGCTCGGCTCCACCGTCGTGGGCAGCGCCGCTATTATCGCCGGCACCTATACCGTCACGCCCAGAAATGTGCGTTTTAACATCCGCATGCTGCGCGTATCGAATCGCGAAGTGATCGCCATGTCCACAATGACCGTGCCCATTAACGGCGAAGTGGCCGCGCTTTTGCGCGGCGGCGTCGGAGGCATGTACGGAGGGCTCCCCATTGAACCCACGGTGGTGACGCTTTTGCCGTGACAGGGAGGATTCCGGGCGAGAGTCTCATTCGGTTTCCGCTCTCTGAATACAGGCAAGTTGTATTTGGAACCGAAATTACATCATCAGAAGTTCCTTTGTGGTCTGAAACCCCGGCCGAAAGGCCATATAGCCCCGACCCCGCCCTGAAGGGCGGGGTTTCTTTCCGGGGAGGAAGCTTGGGAGGGGTTGGGACCCCTCCCAAGCGCGAGACGCGAAGCCCTGAAGGGCTTCGCTACCTCATTTGGATATCGTCGCCGCTGCTTTTTCGCTGGCGGATGCGCTTGCGCTGTTCACTGAAAACAAAGCGGATAAGCTTTTCCCGGTTTTCGTCCTCCATACCGCCGTAGGTCATGATATAGGCTTTGTTGGACTCTCCGGTGATCGGCGCGTCCGGCCGTACGTCATCCACGCGGGCGATAACGGACAAAAGGCGCAGGGGAATCTCTTCCAGCGAGAGCAGTAGTTCCATATAGTCGTCTTTCTTCAGAGGGTAGCGGCATTCGAGTACCAGCCCAGAGCCGCCGATTTGGACGACGTGCCCCTCATCGGGAAAGTCCGCCACAAGTCTATCGCGTTGCAACAAACCCATGATGGCGTCCAGTTTCCTATCCATTTCCGCAAGTAAACGCACCATGGCCAGGGTCTCATTCTGGCGCGCGGCGGGCATTTCTTCCAATAAAGCCGCGTTGCCGGAGTGCGGGCATCCGGCGTAGAGCCGGGGTGCGTCGGCGCTTTGCACCATGCGGAACCTGCTCTTGATCATCGTGGAGATGGAAATAAATTGATCAGACATGACGCCTCCTGAATATGCCGGAACCGTATTCCGTTATTCGCGTATGGTATAGTCGCCTGTGGCGATCCATTTATAGGTGGTCAGAGCGTCCAGTCCCATCGGACCCCGCGCATGAAGCTTCTGGGTGCTTATGGCCACCTCGGCGCCGAGGCCGAACTGTCCGCCGTCGGTAAAGCGTGTGCTGGCGTTTATATATATGCTGGAGGCATCCACCTCGCGCGCAAAGCGTTCCGCCGCAGTCATGCTCTCGGTCAGAATGGCTTCGGAGTGGGTGGTGCCGTGCAGGCGAATATGCTCCAAGGCATCTGTCAGAGAGTCAATCACATGTACGTTCATATCCAGGGTAAGCCATTCCTTGTCATAATCTCCCGGAGCAAGAGGCGTCACCGCAAGTGAGGGGAATGACTGCCTTGCAAGATACGGCATGGCCTTGTCGCTGGCATGCAGGGTAACGCCGAGCGCGCCGAGATGCTTTGCCAGACGAGGCAGAAAAACGGCGGCGATGTCTCTGTGAACAAGTACGGTTTCCACGGCGTTGCAGGCGCTGGGTCGCTGTATTTTGGCATTTTCGATCACCCGCAGGGCTTTATCCTGTTCGGCGCTTGCGTCAACCACAATATGGCATACGCCTATGCCGCCGGTAATGACCGGAATGCGCGACTGTTCCCGGCACAGGCGGTGCAGGCCGCTTCCGCCGCGTGGAATGAGCATGTCCACATAGGCGTCCAGATGCAGGAGGGCGGAGACCAACGCCCTGTCCGGCGAAGTGACGGCCTGCACCGCTGCTGGCGGCAGGCCGAGCCTTTGCAGACAATTTTGGATAACATTGACTATGGCCTTGTTGGATCGGGCGGTTTCCTTGCCGCCGCGCAGAATGACGGCGTTGCCGGTTTTCAGACACAGGGCCGTGACATCCACGGTGACATTAGGCCGGGCTTCATATATGGCGGCCACGACGCCGAGGGGAACGCGCCGGCGTAGCAACGAAAGACCGCTGTCTAAAATGCGGCCGTCCAGCACCTCGCCCACAGGATCAGGCAGAGCGCTTACCGCGCGCACATCAAAGGCAATGGCGGCCAGACGTTGCGGATTCAGCAGCAGCCTGTCGTGCAGGCTTTCGTTTACGTCTGCGGCTTTGGCCTCCCGGCAATCTTCCGCGTTGGCCTGCAGGATTTCCGGGGCGTTTGCCTCAAGGGCGTCGGCAAGGGCAAGGAGCATGGCTTTTTTTTCCGCGCTGTGCAGGCTTGCCAGGGAGTAAGAGGCTTCTTTGGCGGCTTTGCCGACAGGCTCAAGGATATTGCTCGTATTGTTTTCAAGATGCGTCATCAGATCCTCCCAATATAATAAGGTCATCCCTGTGCACTGCAACCGGACCGTGAGCGTAGCCCAGGATGCCTTCGATCTCGTCGGAATGTCTGCCTTTAATCTGCATGAGAGCGTCGCTGTTGTAGCGGGAAACACCATGAGCCAGATCATGCCCGCCCGGCTCGATGACGCGCACCACTTCTCCGCGTGAAAAGGCGCCGTGTATGGCGGTAATGCCCTTGGGCAAAAGAGATCGTTTTCCCTGATTAAGGGCTTTGGCCGCTCCTTGATCAATGTGGATCTCGCCGGCTGGAGGAGCGCCGAAAATCCAACGTTTGCGCGATTCCAGCGGGCTTTGGCTGGGAAGAAAGAGCGTGCCCACGGCTTCGCCGCCAAGAATGCGGCCGATGATTCGCGGACAGTTTCCCGCGGCGATAATTACGCGTATACCTGCTCTGGCGGCAATTTCCGCGGCTTGAATTTTTGTGCTCATGCCGCCGGTGCCGAGTCCGGAGACGCTGCCGCCGCCTAATGCGCGCACCTTGCCGGTGACGCGTTCGATGCGGGGAATAAGCCGGGCGTCGGGATTATTGCGGGGATCCGCCGTGTACAGCCCGTCCTGATCCGTGAGCAGCAGCAGCATATCCGCCTCGGCCAGGATGGCGACCAGGGCGGAGAGATTGTCGTTATCCCCGACTTTGATTTCCGCGATGGCCACAGCGTCATTTTCGTTGATCACCGGCACAATGCTGTTATCCATCAGGGCGCGCAACATGTCTCTGGCATTGAGGAAGCGTTCGCGGTCTTCCAAGTCGGCCCGTGTGAGCAACATTTGGCCGATGTACACGCCATAGATGGAGAACAGTTCTTCCCAAATCCGGATAAGTCTGCTTTGGCCCACCGCGGCGAGAAGCTGCTTGGAGGCGATATTTTTCGGCAGATCCGGATACCCCAGATGTTCGCGCCCTGCGGCCATCGCGCCGGAAGATACTATGATCACCCGCCAGCCGGCACTATGCGCTTTGACGCATTGGCGCACAATCTCCACCATGTGGGCGCGATTGAGAGCTTTGCTGCCCTGGGTCAGAACGCTGGTTCCCAGTTTAATCACCAGTATTTTGCCTGTCATAGGCGTGTTGTCTCCGCTCTCACTTTGACGGCATAATGCGTACACCCGAAGCATAAAAGAGCAAATCTATTTTTTTGACTCCAGGACGGGCCATATCTGTTTTATATGTAGAGTGTCAACGCGTTGTGTCCGTATTACACGGCTGGAAAAAGAATGAAAATTTCATGCCGGCGTTTTGGAGTGGAGCGTGTTATGAAAGAAAGTACCGTTGCGGATATCGTATTGTCGTTGTCCGGAAGCGGGATTTGAGCAATCGTCGTACACTGGGATTTCTTGAAACGTTTGCGGAAGCTGCGCGGCGCACATTTCCGCATTTGCCGCCGCAGGCGGGCTTATTTGTTGCTTGCAAGAAATTGCTTGGCGCGAGAAGCCTCCGGACTGCTGGGGTAGCGTTTGATAAGTTCCTGCAGGCGTTCCTGAGCGGCGGGTTTTTTACCGGCATTGTACAGGGCGATGCCCTGTTTAAGCATGGCGGACTGTATTTTGCCGCTGCCGGGAAATTTCGCGATAACTTCCTGATAGGCAAGGGCGGCGCGCGCATAATCCTGCATTTGAAAATAGGATTCGCCTTCCCAGAAATGGGCGTTACTGGCCAGGTTATGTTTGGGAAACGTAGCTGAAAAATTCTTGAAGGCCACCACGGCATCCTTGTAGCGGCGCTGATCGAAAGCTTTGATGCCCGCATCATACAAAGCCGCAGCCGTATTGGTAGGCCCGCCGGCACTTGTGGAGACGGCGGGTGTTCGCGCCTCAGATGGGGGTGAAGCGGAGTGAGTAGAACCCGGAATTGGCGCGTACGCGCCGCTGTCCGACAGAGTGTCTACGTTAATGGCCAATTGCGAAGCCATTTGGCGCACTATCGCTTCCAGGCGGGTCACTCTGTCGCGCAGGCGGGTCAATTCTTCCGCGTTTTCACCGGAACCCTGGCGTTGCAAATCGTCAATTTTACCGTTGAGCATGTTGAGTTCCTGGCGCATATTCTGCATTTGCGCCCACATCTCCGCTTGGCCCGGCAGTACCTGTTCCACATGCCCCACTTGAGAGAGTATCTGCTGAATCTGCTGATCATGGCGATCAACTCGGGCGCTCAGGTTGCCGCCGCCGCCTTCAAGGGCGGCGCAGCCGTTCAAGGCGATGAGCGCGATGCCGGCAAAAAGAAAGAGTATTCGTTTCATGGCGTAGCTCCTTCGTGACTCCTTTATGACACATACAGGGTAACGCGTACGCTGTTCGCCCGGCAGGGGCGGCCCCCTCCGAAGCATCCGTACGTTTGTTTGAGATAAACCCAAAGGCGGAAATTTGTCTACAGCGTACCGTATTGAACATGGCGCCATGCGGATCGTTGCCTTTCGACAGGTTCAGCGGGAAGAGTTTTCCCGAAATTCTTTGCTTCGGCGAAAACCGAAGAGCATATAAGCAAGGCCGCCGATTACGGGCACGAAGATACAGACGCCCATCCAGATGAGGCGTTCGTGCGGCGCGGGAAAGTCGTGATAAAAGGCATGCCGGATACCCCACAGGTTGGGTATGGGTAAGGCCGCAAGCAGGACAATCTGCCAGAGTTCCATGCGGGAGCCTCCTTTACGATGCTACAGGCGGTTTGCCGTTTCCGCCCGAGAGGGACGCAGCATAAGCAGGGCGATGGCGAAAGCGCCTGTGCAGATGCAGATATCCGCCACGTTAAAGGCGGGCCAGTGATAGTCCGCGATGTGAAAATCCAGAAAATCCGTCACGGACCGGTTACGGAGCCGATCGATAAAGTTGCCGAGGGCTCCGCCGGAAAGGCCCCCCAGGGAGCAAAACAGCAGACGATCTTTCGCCGCCGCCTGCTTTGCCAGGTAGACGACCACAATAAGAGCCAGGGTGGTAGAGACGAAAAAAAGCAAGAAATTCCATGTGTTTGAAGGGTCGTTGAGCAGCCCGAAGGCGGCTCCGTAGTTCCGCACGTTGACCAGATTGAAAAAAGAAGTAAGCCTGACGATTTCGTTAGCCGCGAGATGCTTGTCAAGAAGCCATTTGCTGGCCTGATCCAGGGTGGCCAGCAGGGCGGTAAGGCTGATGATTATACAATATCGCATAGTTGTCCGTTGCAAGAAGGAGGCCGTTTATAGTGGAAAAAAGAATATGCCTTATAGGCGGAGCGTTCAAAAAATTGTTTTCACCCCTTGTCTGCCGCATTTTTCAAGCGGCGCAGCACGTCGGCGCATCGGGGGCAGGCATCGGGCCAGGCCGGGTCTGAGCCGAGTTCCGTGCTGTATATCCAGCAGCGGGCGCATTTTTCTCCGTCGGCTTTGGCGACGCTGATGCGCAAGGCGTCCATATCTTGCGCTGCAAGGCTGTCCGTCGATGCTTCGTTAATGCTTTTCAGCGTGAATCGGGAGACGATGAACAGCGAGCGCAAATCCGTGCCGAGAGCGAGAAGATCTCGGGCAAGGGTTTCTCCCGCGTAAAATGTGACGGCGGTATCAAGGGAATGGCCGATGGCGCCCGCCTTGCGCAACGGTTCGATGGCGCGGGTAAGCTCCGCGCGGGTCTGAAGCAGCGTATTCCAGCAGGCAAGCTCCGTATCCCGGAGCGTGAGGAGGGATAGGTGTTCTTCCCGCAGAGCGAAGACGGTTTCAATTTGCGGACGTAGGAGAGGATCAAGATGCCCCAGGGCTTCTTCGGCGGTGAACGAGAGAACCGGCGCCATATCGGCAAGAAGAATGAGCAGGATGCGCCAGAGCGCCGTCTGAGCGGAACGACGCTCCGATCCGTCGGGAAGCGAGGTGTAGAGACGATCCTTGAGCACATCCAGGTAGAAGGCCGAAAGATCGGTAACGCACAAGTTATGGATGGTGTGAAAAACTTTGTGGAATTCATAGCTGGCATAGGCCGCCTGCACCTCGGTGTGGAAGCGGGAGATCACATGCAGGGCGTAGCGGTCCAGAGGGTCAAGGGCCGCGTCGGGCGGGGCGTTCGCCGGAGAGAAGCCGCCGAGATTGCCGAGAATATAACGGCAGGTATTGCGAATACGACGATACGCATCCACCTGGCGGTTAAGGATTTCGTCCGACATGCGGATATCTTCGCGATAATCGACGGAAGCGACCCACATGCGCAGTATTTCAGCTCCATATCGAGAGATGACCTCATCGGGCGCAACAACATTGCCGACGGACTTGGACATTTTTTTGCCTTCGCCGTCCACCACATAGCCGTGGGTCAGCACTTCCCTGTAAGGAGGCGCGCCGCGCGTACCCATGGAGGCGAGCAGGGAACTGTGAAACCAGCCGCGATGCTGGTCCGAGCCTTCCAGATACATGTCGGCGGGAAAGCGGCATTCCGGCCGACGTTCCACCACGGCGGCGAAACTGGTGCCCGAATCAAACCAGACATCAAGGATATCACGTTCCCGGTGCCAGCGGGCGGCGCCGCAGTCGGGGCAAACCAGCCCGGCAGGCACGATATCTTCAGGGGGTGCTTCAAACCAGTAGTCGCAGCCGGTCGGATGCCCGGCAAAACGTTCAGCCATGTTCATATTCCATTCATGATTGTGCCAAGCCGCGCCGCAGCTTTCGCAGAGCAGAGCCACTATGGGCACGCCCCAGATGCGCTGACGGGAAATGCACCAGTCAGGCCGGTTTTCAATCATGGCGTAAATGCGTTCTTCTCCCCAGGCGGGTATCCAGCGCACCCGGCTGCCGATGGCTTCAAGCGTGCGTTTTCGCAAGTCGTTGGCTTCCATGGAAATGAACCACTGGGTGGTGGCCCGGAAGATAACGGGCTCTTTACAGCGCCAGCAGTGAGGATAGGAGTGTCTGACGGTATCTTGTAAGAGCAGATTGCCCGTTTGCTTGAGCTTGTCGATTACCAGAGGATTGGCTTCAAAAACGGTTTTTCCGGCGAAAAATTCCACGCTGTCCAGAAAGCGACCGCAATCATCAAGGGGGGAGAGGATATCCAGACCGTATTCCATGCCTGTTTCATAGTCTTCGCGTCCATGGCCGGGAGCGGTGTGTACGGCTCCCGTGCCGGCGTCCAGGGTGACATGCCTGCCGAGCACGATTGGGGACGGCCGGTGATAAAACGGGTGGCCGCAGATCAGCCCGGCGAGTTTTTCTCCCTTGAGACGTTTGACAATTACGGCGTCAAGCCAGCCAAAGGCCGTACGACAGGCGTCCAGGCGCTCTTCGGCCAGGATATAGCATTCGTCCTCCTGGCGCACCAAGGCGTAGTCAAAGTCCGGGTGAAGGGCCACAGCCATATTGTCAGGCAAGGTCCAGGGCGTTGTCGTCCAGATAATCAGCCAGACGCGTCTGCCCGCCGCTTCGGGAAACATTCCGGGCAGGCGCGGATCCGTGACCGGAAAGCGCACATAAACGGAAGGCGATGTGCGGTCATAATACTCCACCTCGGCTTCGGCCAGGGCGGTACGGCAGGAACAGCACCAGTGGATGGGTTTCTTGCTGCGCGCCACACAGCCTGCGGCCATAAAATTGCCCAGTTCCCGCGCGGTCGCGGCTTCATATTCCGGCGACATGGAAAGATAGGGGGTGTCCCATGCGCCGAGAACCCCCAGGCGTTTAAATTCCTCGCGTTGGACATTCAGCCATTTGCGGGCGTACTCCCTGCAGATTTTGCGTACCACGTGCGCGGGCAGGGTATGCTTTTTTTCACCCAATTCCTGCTCGACCTTGAGTTCGATGGGCAGACCATGGCAGTCCCAGCCGGGGACATATTCGGACTTGTAACCTTGCATATTGCGGGACTTGACGATGATGTCCTTGAGGATTTTATTGAGGGCGGTACCAAGGTGGATGTGCCCGTTGGCGTAAGGAGGACCGTCATGGAGCACAAAACGGCCTTTTTCGCCGCCTGAGGCAACCATATGCCGATAGGCGTCCCTTTTTCCCCATTCCTGCAATATTTCCGGTTCGCGCCGGGCGAGGTCGGCTTTCATGGGAAAAGACGTCTGAGGCAGGTTCAGGGTTTTTTTGTAGTCGTTTTTTTCGTCACCGTTCATGGATGCTCCGTATAAGCTCGGCATGGCGTCAGGAAAGCGCGCGCGGAAAGCGGTGCGCCTGAACAAGGAACATTGTGCCAAGTAAGGGTGGAAGTCAAGGCCCGGTCGGCGAGGCGAGGGAGCGTTCCTGCCGGATCGGCGCTACGAACGTTGCCGGTGATCTGTTATTTTCCGGATGAGTTCCTGCAACTCCTGTATGGCGATATCAGCCACGCCCGGACAAAAAAGCATGGCGATATGCCCGAGGCTATGCGTGACGCGCACGGACCAGCCTTGCGGCGGCAACAGGGATGAGGCGGGTAGCACGGCTTCATCCGTCGTGCTGATAACGGACGTGCAGGGAACTTCCTCCGGCAGGGCATCGTGCAAGACGCGGATGAAGGCAGCGCCCGGCAGAAGATGTTTTACCAGTTTCCCGGGTGCCAGGGCGGCGATTTTGCTTCCTCCGTGTGGTGTGCCCAGCGTAAGGACGCCGCCGGCACGTCGCCTGTTTTTGTGTTCAAGCAGCCAATGGCGGACAATAAGACCCCCCATGCTGTGGCAGACGAACAATGGCTTGTGTCCGGGAAAGGCCGCTTCAATTGTCTCCACATAGTCGTCAAGACTCCGGACGGCGGCTTGAGGGGAGGTCAAAAAACTGCTGTAGGAAAAGGCACGGCAGGCAAAACCGGCCTTGCGCAGACGCCTGTTGAAATACAGCCATACGGCGGCGCTGTTGTAAATGCCGTGGATGAAAATAAGCGGCGGCGCTGTTGAGGCGCGCTTGTTCACTGCTGCAATCCGGAGACGACACAGAGGGCTGAAGATCAGGGTAAGCAAGCAGAGGATATAGCTGCCCAGGATAGTGCCGTAGAGGAACAGACAGGGAAAAATACCTGTACGCGGTTGGGGAATGTGCGCTTCAGGAGCGTTGAGACGCTCGTACCAATACAAAAGGCTGCCGCACAGAGCAAGTATCATGCAGACGGACAAAAGGGCAAGCGCGGCAATAATGAGAATGGACATATACATATCCTTAATCTTTTATCCGGTTGAAGGGGGAGAGCCCTCGTCATCAGAACTTCCTTTGTGGTATGAAACCCCGGCCGCAAGGGCATATAGCCCCGACCCCGCCCTGAAGGGCGGGGTCTCTTTCCGGGGCGGAAGGCTCGGGGAGGGGTAAAAACCCCTCCCAAGCGCGAGACGCGAAGCCCTGAAGGGCTTCGCTACCTCATTTGGATGCCCCCCCAAAAGACCAAAACACCCGGGCCGTATTGAAAAAGCCATATGAACGCGATACAAAGGAAACGCTTGTGCCGCGATTATGCGTTTTTTGCGTTCAGTCTCTTTTTTGTTTTTTTCTCTACATGGAGTGTCCCATGCCTACCTTTTCATATAACGGCGCGTTTGTTTTACCAGTCTGTTTCAGACGCCGCGGAGCTTTTGCGACGGTTTTGCCGTCAGTCTCCTCTTGTTTCCGCCTGTTTGCCTTTTTGTTGTTTTTCGGTCAAGTCCCGCTTGTCGAAGCGGCGGAGGCGGGTGATGTCGTTCCGCAAACATTCCGAATCGGCGCCATCACGGTGACGGCGTTACTGGATCGGCATATCAACATGGATATAGGGCTATTCAGCGGTCCGGCGACGCCTGAGGAGCGGCAAAAATACATGCCGGAAGGCAAGGCGCCCGCGTCGATCAACGTTTTTCTGATTCAGGCCGAGGGGAAGAACATCCTTGTGGATACCGGTTCCGGCACAGTGTTCCCGGGATCTTCCCAGTTGGACAGGTGCCTGTCGCAGCTGGGCCTTGCTCCGGATAACATCGATCTTGTGCTCTTGACCCATATGCACAGCGATCATATCGGTGGTCTTCTGAAGCACAAAAAACGCGTTTTCCCCAAAGCGCAGGTCATGGTTTCCAAGCCGGAACTGGACTATTGGACAAGTCTGCCGAAAAAGGACGCCGGCAGCGCCAATGCCGCTTTGGTGAAGGTCGTGCTCGCGGAGTACGGCCGGGATATTTTGCCTCCTTTTGCTTTAGGCGCCGCCTTGTTGCCCGGCATCTCCTCTGTGGACGCATCCGGACATACACCCGGTCACAGCGTTTTTCTTGTGGAGTCGGAAGGCAGGAGGCTTTTGATATTGGGGGATCTTCTCCACGCCGCCGCCCTGCAGTTTCCTTTGCCGGATGAATGCGCCGACTTCGATATGGATGCGCAGGCAGCCATCAAGGCCCGCAAGGACGTTCTGGCGGTGGCCGCGGCTAAGGACATCCCGGTGGCCGGCATGCATATTCCTTTCTCCGGCGTGGGCAAGGTAATGGTTAAGGATAAGGGTTTTGATTTCACTCCCCTGCCTTGAAGCCGCCGCATCGTCGGCAGCCACCCACTCTGCGTTGATGTGTTACAAAGGTATACGGCTTTTCATCCGCAAAGGGATGAAAAGCCGTATGGGGTGAGGGCGGCCCGTTCCGCTGTGTGCTGTAACTTACGACGGAAAAAAGATGAAGGTCAGGATGACGAACAGCGGCACCAGGATGCCGCAGGACCAGAGCATATAGCCGAAAAAGCTCGGCATTTTCACGTTCATCTCTTCCGCGATGGAGCGCACCATAAAGTTGGGCGCGTTGCCTATATAGGTATTGGCTCCCATAAACACCGCCCCGGCTGAAATAGCCGTCAGGGTCGGGGCCATGGTCGTCATCAGATGCTCGGCCACGGCTTTGCCTTCCAGAGGGGGAAGGGAAATGCCGCCGGCGGCGTTGAAAAATACCAGATAGGTGGGCGCGTTATCAAGAAAGCTTGACAGCGCGCCGGTGATCCAGAAGAATACGGGATTGTGCGGCACGCCGTTGGTGCTGACCAGATTGACGACGCCGGCCAGAGAGCCGTCGGCGCCCGCCTTGAGAATGGCCAGAGTCGGAATCATGCTGATAAAGATGCCGAGAAAAAGTTTGGCGACCTCTTTAATCGGTTCCCAGGTAAAATCGTTGCGTTTGCGGCATTCGTCGTCGGTAAGTTTGAGGGAAAGGCCGGCAATCGCCAGGAGCAGGCCGTCGCGGAGCATGTTTTGCAGTTCGAGTTCTATTCCATAAACAGGGAAGGTCGTGCCCGGCTGCCATATGCCGCTCATGAGCACGCTCCCCACAATGCAGCCCAGCAGGGGGATATTGATCAGGCCTTCCAGTCCCAGGGCTTCCCCGCCGCTCTCATTCTCTGGCGACGGTTTGCCCTCCTTGCGGAAGAGGATGCTGTCCAGCGCGAAGTACAGGCAGAGAAGCGCCGCCGTCATAAAGAGCATGGGTTGCATCAGGTGCGTGGAGGTCCAGAAAAAGCTTACGCCCTGCAAAAAGCCGAGAAACAAAGGGGGATCGCCTAAGGGAGTGAGCGCCCCGCCTATATTGGCCACTAAAAAAATAAAGAAGACGACGGAATGCACTTGGTACTTGCGGTGGGCATTGGCGCGCAGCAAAGGGCGGATCAGCAACATGGCCGCGCCGGTGGTTCCCAACCAACTCGCCAGCAGCGTGCCTACCAGCAGTACGCCCGAATTCACCATAGGCGTGCCGGCGAGGCGGCCTTTCAGGCGGATGCCGCCGGCGACGGTAAAGAGGGCAAAAAGCAGGATGATGAAGGGAATATATTCCAGCAGCATGGCGTGGAGCAGTTCGTAACATGCCAGGGGCAGGCCGTATGCCAGAGCGAAGGGCACAAGAAAGGCGAGCCCCCAGAAGACGGCCGTCTTGCCGAAATGGTGATGCCAGAAATGGGGCACCGCCAGGGGACAAAGAGCGATGGACAACAGCATGCATACAAAAGGCGTTATCCAGATGACGCCGAGTTCTTTGCCCAGATTCGCGCCCATCGCGTGCAGGTCAGAGCACAGACCTTCCTGGGGGAACAAGAATATCAGGCTGAACAGCGTAAGCGCCAGCCAGTGATAAGGGGAGGGTTTCACGCCGGGTCTCCTTGTTGATAAAAAAATGAAACCGCGCAGCAACGCTGCATTGCTTTGCTGCGGGCGGGCATGTTGTTTGCAACGTTTCCTGTGGGCACCATAAGTTTTTTGTCCTTTGCCTGTCAAGCGGGGGAGTTTCCTGATACCATGAGCGCCAAATGCATCACCGCGGAGCGCGCGGCCAGGATCCGCCTCGTTCTCTCCCGGCGGCAGAAGGGGCTGACCCTTGTGCTTGCCAATATCCACGATCCGCACAACGTTTCGGCTATTTACCGCAGTTGCGACGCCTTCGGCGTGCCGAACGTGCATCTTTACTATACGGATACCCCTTTTCCCGTCCTCGGGGAGAAAAGTTCCGCTTCGGCTAAAAAATGGGTACGCACCGTGCGCCATAAGGATATGGATGCTCTCATGAATGCCCTCAAGGCGGAAGGCATGCGCGTTTACGTCACGAGTTGCAGCTCGCTTTCCCGGCCTGTGGGAGATTTGGATTTGACTCTGCCCACGGCCTTCATTCTGGGTAACGAACACAGGGGCGTGGATGCGCAACTTGTGTCCAGGGCGGACGGTGAAGTGCACATTCCCATGTACGGCATGATTCAGAGCTTTAATGTCTCTGTGGCCGCTGCCGTACTCCTTGCCGAAGCTTCGCGGCAACGCCGGGAGGTGCGGATGTACGACAGTCCTTCTTTCTCCGACGAAGAGATTGCCCTCCTGTATGCCGAATGGGCGGCAAAATGACGGGCGGCGCAGGAGATGAGAGCCTTTTCACTCTGAAAATGCTCCAAGGCAGGCAGCGTAAGCGCTGACTTACGTGCACGAGGAGCAGGCGAAACGTGTTTTCGCCGTGAACGACGAGTGCAGCGTCTCAACGTTGATCTGCTTTAGGGGAGGCGCAGGCGGCAGCCGCTTTCCGCAGGATGGCGGAATGGGGCGTGAAAGCAAATGCTTCCACGCCCCAAGGGGCGAGGGCAAGATGGCCCAATCCGGTTCCATTGTCGCCGCTGCTGCCGAATGGAGCGGTTCAGTTACAATGCTCCAGCCCAACCTCTCATTCTCTATTGTTCCACCATGGTCAAAGATTCAAGCGCGTTGGCAAAAGGATGTATGGAGCCCGGGGCAACGCCCAGTTCAGCGCTGATAAGGGAATCCAACTCTTTTTCCTGAACGCCTGACGGAGATTGATAATCCCTGTAATACCTAGCCCATAATTGCAGATACTTCAGCTCGGAAAGAGAAAAACCCCGTTTTGCGGCGCGCAACGTTTCCCAGGGCGAAGTCAGCGTGGACGCGCCGTCAAAGCCTTTTCCATCGGGAATATACACCACCTGGGCCAATTGCCTCTCTCCCAAGGCGTTAACCGCCTTTTGACAGACAAGATTCACCATCACCACAGGAAGCCCGCTTGCTTTATGATATTTGACTGCCTCCCGGGCAGCTATGGACAACAGTTCCTTTTGTGTCGCTTCGTCCTGTTTTTCTCTCATGCCGAGAGTTACCTGCAAACGATTCCGCCCTGTCGCGGGTATGAGAATTTCTTCTTTTGCCAGAACGGTCACGCCCATGCCGTCCCCGACAGCGGAATCTCCGACGTCATCAAGAGCCGTGGGCGAAAACTCTCCTAGCTTTGAGTCTCCGGAGTCAACAAAACAGGAAAGCGCAAAAAAGACGAGAGATACCGTCAGGTAAAAAACCATGGATTTCAGTCTTGTCGGATTTTTTACGGGACAGAAACGGGGTTTCCATAAGGCGACGACAAGACAAGCCAAGGTGAGGTAAGCAAGAAAACTGAATATCGCGTACACAGCGTTCTCCTTCATCATCTGAGGTCAATGCGTGGGGCCTACTGACAATAGGCGAAAAACTACACGTTTTTAACGCTTTTTATTCGATTTTTATATATAAAAATTGCGTCCTGCGATAGTTGTGCGCCGGCTTCCGGCGAAGCGCCGCCAAAACAATCAATAGATGTGCCGCTCTGGTAGCGGCGGCGGATATCCGCGAACCGGAGCGGGCGTTTCGGGAAATATTCTTGTATGAAAGGCATTCCGGCGACGGTTCGAAAGCATCCGCGCACCTTGCAGTACGAGGTTTTGCAAGCGGATTTCCGCCGAACAGTCCAATTTTTGTGATACGGCTGTCCTGAGAAATCAGATGAACACATTCCCGTTACATTTTTTGTTACCGCATTGATTCCACTTAGGCAAGAGTCTCCCCCTGCCGGAGCAGAACAACTGTGAAACGCTGCACTAGCGTATAATTGTAAAAATTTCTAATAGAATTTGTCAACTGCGCGCCTTTAATTTTTCGTTTTTTCCAGACAAACGGTTGTGCTGTTTTGTTGTATGCTTCCTGGAAGGCCTTTA
>JAITHT010000065.1 GCA_031279825.1 Desulfovibrio sp.
AGCAAAGAACGCCTGCAAGCCATTTTACAGAATCTGGAAGCGCAGCGCCGCATAACCCTGACCCAAATTGACACCGGAGGCCGTCCGCGTCTTTTCATCTCTCTTGGCGGAATAAGCGGAATAAGCGGGGAAAGCGAAAAAAGTCCGAACAATGAAAGCGGGAGACAGCCATGCACTTATTCCGCATAATCCGCTTTCTCCGCTTTTTCCGCATGGCAGCGCTTTGTCAAGAACATTTCTTTATGCTCCGGCGCTATCTTCTTCAGCCAGCCTACGCATCGGGGGCACGCTCCGCGTTGCCTCCCTCACGGCTGGCGAGGGGCTTGCCGCCCCCTCGACCCCGGCCCCAAAACGTCTTTTGCCCATTGGCTGCGTCATGCGGCGCTCCGCATTTCGGTCGAGTGCCATAAGAGCACACTCCCTCATGCCTTGCTTACCTTACTTGCCAACAAACAAAATCCAGTTTTGGGAAAAACTGAAAGGCAAAAGCCATGAAAGCCGCAAACGAAATTCGCGCCTCATGGCTGAAGCTGCGCGTCAGTTCGGCGGAGCGGGCGGCCATCATGGTCAAAGCCGAGGCCCAGGGCCAGACCGTGGCGGATTTTCTCCGCCAACGCGCCCTGGAGTACCGCCTGCGGCAGACGCCGTTGGAAAAAGAACGCCTCCGGCAGCTTGCCCGCATCGGCGTGAACCTGAACCAGCTTGCCCGTTGGGCCAATGTCCATAAAAGCCGGGCCGAAGCCCTGCACATTCTGGCCGCATTGGTCAGTCTGGAGCGGGACTTGCGGGAAATGCCGACGGAGGATGCTTCATGTACATGAAAGTCTTCCCTCACGGCAAAGGCAATGGCGATACGCCCACCCGCTACCTTGTGCGGCTGGATTATCCCGGCAGGCAGGAAAACCCGCCGGAAGTTCTGCGCGGTGACCCGGACATGACCCGCGACCTCATCAACTCCATTGACCGGCAATGGAAGTTCACCGCCGGGGTATTGTCCTGGCACCCGGACGACATGATAACACCGGAGCAGGAAGAGCGCGTCATGAGCGATTTTGAAGCCCTGGCTTTTGCCGGACTGGAGCCGGATCAGCGCACGATTCTCTGGGTACGGCACAGTCACGCCGGGCATCACGAGTTGCACTTCGTCATCCCAAGGCTGGACTTGGCCAGCGGCAAGGATTTTAACCCCTGCCCGCCGGGCTGGCAAAAATACTTTGATGTGTTCCGCGACCTGCACAACCACCGGGAAGGCTGGGCCAGACCGGACGACCCGGCCCGCGCCCGGCTCCATACCCCGGAACACGCCGACCTGCACAGGGCAAGGCTCATCCGTTGGGGCAAAACGCCGGGAAAAGACGAACGGGCCGAGGCCAAGAACGCCATACACACGTATCTTGCCGCCAAAATGGAGCAAGGGCTTGTCCGCAACCGTGAGGATGTTTTGTTTACCTTGCGTGAGGCCGGGTTGGAAATCAACCGGGCAGGCAAAGAATATATCACCGTCAAAGACCCG
The DNA here is from genome assembly GCA_031279825.1 of Desulfovibrio sp. Classification (GTDB taxonomy): domain Bacteria; phylum Desulfobacterota; class Desulfovibrionia; order Desulfovibrionales; family Desulfovibrionaceae; genus Frigididesulfovibrio. The sequence goes on from JAITHT010000065.1 coordinate 1,514, forward strand.
GAGAGCGGAGAAAAACTCCGTCTCAAGGGAGGAATGTATGCCGAACACTGGACATTTGCTCACTCTGGCCGAACGGCTCAAAGCCAAGACGGAGAAGGACGCCCAGGAGATCGAGAGCCTGACCCGGAAACAGTTCGAGAGCTTGAGCGCGAGCTTGTCCGCCTCATCGAAAGCCGCGCTGCATACAACCGAAAGCGTTATCCACAGCAGTATCGCGGAATTGGAGAAGAACATCACTTCTCGCTTTCAGAGCATGGGACAGACCTTCAACCGGAAGTACCTGTATTCCATCTTTCTGAGCGGAGGGATTCTGATGATGACGGTGTTTACATGCTGGGGGCTGATTACCCTGTACCGTTACCAGATTATGGACTTGCGACAGGAAATAGCCAACATCAAAGCCGAGAAAATGGCATGGGACAGGGATTTTCCGCCGATTCAACGATCCTTCTCCGGTCTGGAACTGTATCAGGCGGAAGGGAAGAATTATCTGCTCCTGCCGGAAGGCCGGACGGCCAGAATGGCAGGGACGGTGGACAAACGGGAAGCCTTGGAAATCGTGAGGAAATAAACCATGACCGAACTCGAACGGATGCTCAAGGATACGCTGACCCGCATGGAGCAGGATTTTTCCACCGTCTTGATCAGCCAGGGCAAAACCCTGGAGGAACAGCGCCGCGCCTTGGCCGCGCAGAGCCAGAGCTTGCGGCAGCTTCAGGAACAGAACAGCAGGAACAACGCCGAGTTACAAGCCTTGACGCGGCGATTGGAAGATTTGGCCGGGTCATACAGGAGCTTGGAACCGCTCTTGTCGCGTTTGAACGATATATTGAACGGCAAATAGAGCGGGCTAGGGAAAGAGAACGAAGCAGATGGCCAAGGTTAGGATAATATACGCCTTTCTCGGTTTTTGATTGTGTACCGTGTAGCGTAATTAACCAAGCTGTCACTGTTGGCTTTTCTGTCTTTTCGAGCTAAACAAAAAAAAGAAATAATTATACCTCCAAGCAGAAAATATGGATCCCAAGGTTGTCAAAGCCAAAATTGCCAGACTGAAAAACGGGCATCGACCTCGCGTTCTGGATTTATTTTCCGGATGCGGCGGGTTGTCTCTGGGGTTCTGTTCTGCCGGGTATGAAATCACTGCTGCAATTGAATACGAGGCGTATGCTGCAAAATCACATGGCGTAAATTTTCATAACGGGGATCCGCGCCACTGCATCGCGCGGGATATTACAAAAACAAAACCGGTCGAACTCACGGAGGCATTGGGACTTGGCGATCCTGTCGCCGCCTTTGACGTGATTGTCGGCGGCCCGCCATGCCAAGCATTTGCCCGTGTTGGGCGTTCCAAGCTCAGAGAGGTTGCGGATCATCCGGAAGCATACAGGCACGACCCACGTGCTAGACTTTACATTGAATATCTTAATTACGTTGAAGCCTGCCTACCTCTTGCCGTGGTCATGGAAAATGTTCCGGACATGCTTAATCACGGCGGGCATAACATTGCTGACGAGGTTTCTGAAGTTCTGACAAGCCGAGGTTATCATTGTCGCTATACTCTGTTGAATGCAGTTCACTATGGTGTACCCCAGATGCGGGAACGCATGTTCCTGATCGCAATTCACCAGGAAATCGCACAGGAAGTATCTTTCCCCTTCACTTCTCATATGTATGATCTGCCGTCAGGATATGAAGGTACTCGAAACTGCGCACTTAAGCTTCTCCAGGATAATCCAAGACAGCATACCGGATCGTTTTATTTGCCGTCGCCAGACGCTCAGGCAGACCTTTTGCCAGCAGTCACGGCCAAACAAGCTGTGCAGGATATGCCTGCCATCGACGCGCGAGCGTTGCTTACCAATGGGAAGTTGAAACGCGGTGCGCGACGTTTTGATGCCCCTATTCCCTGGAATGGTGCGGATCGGCTCTCTGAATATGGAAAGCTTATGCGCAACTGGCCGGGCTTTTCCGGCAGCGATACGATTGCTGACCATGTAATTCGTTACCTGCCCAGAGATTATGAACTGTTCTCCCGTCTGCGGGCAGGCGATCAGTATCCTCAGGCCTATAAAATGGCTGAAAAAATGTTTGAGGAAACCCTTGAAACGTATCAGAACCAGCAAGGCAGAAGAATTAGTAAAAACTCCAGGGAATGGACAACGCTGAAGAACAGCATTGTCCCACCTTACGATCCGGGAAAATTTCCGAATAAATGGAGAAAGATGGAACCCGATGCTCCTTGCCGGACGTTACTCGCCCACCTTGGAAAAGACAGTTACAGCCATATTCACTATGACAGCCGTCAGGCCAGAACAATTTCAGTCAGAGAGGCAGCCAGGCTTCAGTCTTTCCCTGACGGATTCATTTTCTGTGGAACAATGAATCCGGCATTTCAGCAGATAGGTAACGCTGTCCCCCCCCTGCTTGCTATGGCAATTGCCACCCATCTAAAAAAGCAGATCACTGAAGCATCGAAATGATCCGCGAGGGCATAGCTGTAATGAGCATAACTCCCGATATTAAAGAAATTATTGTCATCCGCTCTCTCACGGATTCTGATCTTGGTATTTTCGCGGCGCATAGAAATTCAGCAACAAGCAAGCAACGTGCTGTAAATATTAACGCTCCGGTAGCAAAACTAATTCTGTCCCCTGAATTGTTTGCGTCTGGCAATGCAAAGCTCGACTGTTTAACGACTTTCAGTAATGTCACTATAAGAGAGAAGCGCCACTTCGGGAAAGTAGGTAAAAACTGGCGGCTCGGAGGAAAAAAGATCGAAGGTGCAGCTTTTGCCGAATTAGATTCCAAAGATTTCATGCTGCTGCGCACGACTTTTGAGAATGACGGTACTCAGCCTGTTTTTATTACCTTCGTCGGGAAAAAGACTGATCGTATCATTCACGCCGGTATTGTTGCCATTGTCGGCGATAACCTTGATCGCAGTATGATGGTCTATTCCGCACAGGATCAAGGATTTGTGGACTTGTCACAGTATTGTTCCCCACCATCGCGGCACACGGCAGCGGCGGAGCCACAGCAACTGACATTTCCGCCAATGCCTGTTGAAGCAGGAAAAACTCTCAGAAAGCCCAGGACTATGGGCGAAAAACTCCGGCAGCCTCATATCTTGGAGAGGATGCTTCAGGTGGCAGGAGATCTTTCTGCCCAGGCGCAGCACAACTTTATGCGGACAGTGGAGGAGCTTGCATCTATTCTGCGCACAGTTCTTCTGGAAACGGGCGGCATCATCAAAATAAAAAAGAATCACTCAAAGCTCTGGAAGAGTGTGACCGGAAAACCGATAGGCTTTGTAGATGGCGGGTTGGCTAACCTCTCCATGTTGGGATCAGCCCCTATTGCCGCACGTGTTGGAGGGTACAGCGTAATTCCGGGAGATTACAGCCCAGGGCGGGAAAAATTCACGATTCTCAAATATCTCATAGATGAACTGTATGCTTCTGGAGAAGATGGCGTATATAAGGAGACCTTTCCTGATATAAGCGCATTGCGTGATGCAGCCAGGATTTCCATAGAAGCTGCCGGGGCGGTAAAAATGCTTACGGAGTGCCCTGAGCTTGCATGGGTATTATTGCACGGTTCCCTGGTCAGTCCCGTCTCCAGATATACGGATGTGATTTATGAGGGAAAGGTGCGTCATCGTTTTCCAGATTTTTCAGATAAAGCTCTTGAAAATCTTTTGCCGCCTGAAAAATCGAAAAGAAATGGACGCGATAAAAATTTCGTTTCCACTTATCTGTGTCAGCTCAAAATCATGTCGCAATCTGATACCATCGTATGCGGTGTGGTAGAACGAGAAGGGACGACTTCAACAGTCTGTAAGTCAATTATTGATCACCTTGATAACCATCTTATCGCGCCTTTTCTTCCGGAACCTCCAGCCAACTGGAAACAATGGTTTCGCAGTCGTATTGACCCCTCTGAAGATGACGATATTGAGGGACAGCGCATCACAGACTCTCTGCTCTTCCGTTGCGTCCTTGAGCCAGGTGAGGCTTTGTATCCTGTGCCTGTTGAACGTAATTTGTTGCGCAAGGCTCCGGAAGCCTGGAAAAATGTTATCTGCAATTATCCCAAGCCAATGGTGTCATACTTGCAGGTTACGGAGTGGAACGCCCCTATCCGGATTGAGCTTTTTGAAAAAGATATTCCCCGTTTTGCCGATACAGCTGAGCTTATCATGCACTGTTCACTGCTGCTCCCTCGATATGCTTTTCCTGTCGGTCTGGATATCGTTGACAAGTATGCAAAGATTCCGAACTGGATGAGCCGCCCGGTTAATACACATATGGCCGTCAGAACATTAAAGCAAGCCATGGACTCGGGGGACTCAAAGTTATTCGATTCATTACGCCACCTGCTGTGCGGTTCCGGGCGAGAGTGGTTGCTTCGTCCAGGAATCTACCACTAGAATGTGTTCACACTACTTGACAAACGGTGGCAATTATGTTTTTGTTTGAAAATGGAACTGACACTGGAACAATTTGAGCGTATAGCGGCCCGGTTGCCGCGACAGCGTGGCAAT